>NZ_JBWKPM010000029.1:0-57803 GCF_059418245.1 Roseateles sp. GW821-FHT09B06
CTGAGCCCCAGAGGCACTAACAAGGGTGGGTCAAGATTGGATGGAAACGGTGGGTCAGGATTGCGCGGGAATCAACAGGGTAAGGCAATTGAGCTGTACGCGGGGCTGATCAACTAAGCGACTGGACCCGCTGTAGCGCCGACATTGCGCAATGTGTCGCCGCGAGAAGGCAAGGCCGACCAGTGCGGCTGGCGGAAGGCTCATGCTTGTCCTACACGCTAGTAGAGTTTTGCGCAGTTTCCACGACACACGCAGTTGACGCGGCTAGTAGTCTTCAGCGCATGGCGGTGCAAGATCGGCGAGGCAGTTGCCCTGGCCTGCCTCAGGACGTTCCGCGTTCACGGCGCAAGCGCGCAAGTGCGGCTGTTGCGGATGCAAGCGATGACGCCCTTGCCCCGCCCGTGCGTTCAAGTTGAATATGCAGTGCAGTATTCAAAACGACAGCCACTTCGTCTCGGGCATCGACGTGGGCTTTCGACGCCAGCCCCGATTTCTCGGCGGTATCGGGACGGGAGGCTGCGCGTTCTCGGCTTTTTGACATGGAAAAGTCTGCAGTTGCTCGTGGCCGTTTCTGCGTAGAAAGCTTTGCTCAGGTTACAGCTTCGGCGCTCCGGGCTGGATCTTCTTGTCCTGCTCCTCCCTCTGCGCCTTACCGAAGTTGTCACGCGCCGCCTGCTCCAACTTCAACGAGCGCATCAGCGTGTCGTGGCTGGTGAGGGCCAGCGTGTGGCTCTCCACCAGATCGCGCCGCGCGCCCATGCCGGACGACTCGGTCACCATGGCCCAATGGCACCGGCCGTTCGCCCGAGTCGGTTCCCCGCCGGGGCCGCTTCCGGCCGTTTCGCAACCGGCCGGATTGATCCGCGCATAGCTGACGGATCCATCAACCAGCGCCGCCATCGCGCCATACAGCGTCTCGCCCGTGCCGCCGAACTGCTTCGTCACATTCGCCTGCACGAAGCCGTACTTCTTCTCCAGCGCCGCCCTGAGATCCTGTTGCCTCAGCTTGCCGTCGTAGACAACCTTGCGCCTGATATAGAACGCCTCCTGCGTCCCCGCAGTGAATGCGATGGTGATTTCGTCGGCGCATTTGGCGGTCAGGGACCTGACATCCACGGGGCGGTCGCAGGTCGAGAGCGAAGCAACTCCCTGCTTGTTGCCAGGGCCGGCCTTGTAGTGCATCTTGGCGATGACCGCCGTCTCGGCGCTGTTCTTCTTCAACGCAGCCAGCACCTGATCGGGCGACATGCCGAACCGGATACCGACAACGTCAACCTCTTCCATGGTCGGCAGCGCCGAACTGGACTGGACCGTCAATCCGATGGCCGAGGCCAGCAGCACCTTCGCAAGCTTCATGAAGTTTCCTCGTATTGAACTCAATGTTTTCGATTGCCGTCCTTGCTACTGACCGGCCATCACTCACGCTTGGCATCCATGCCGATAGCGGCACGGCGATGGCTGACGACAGGCAAGCCGGCGCGTTGCCGCCATGAGCGAAGCCGCTCGGACGAGACATCGAAGCTTTGTCGATAGAGCAGGCGGCCATGCGCAGTCATGCTTGCGGCGACCCGAGCAGCCTCTACATCGCCTTCGTCCGCCAGCGCGGAGAACAGATCAAAAGCCTCGCGCCAATGGCAGCGCTCGTAGGCGTCCCAGGCCGTGGCGAGCGGCGCGCTTGTGGTCGACGACGACTCGGTCCCTAGTCCATCCATGGCGCTGCCGTTGAGGTCCGGGTCGGCGTCCCGCTGCGCTGAGCTGGCGGCAGCCAGCATGCCGACATCGGACGGCCGCGGCTTGATATCACTGACCGATCCGTTCAGATCCGGATCCGTGTCCCTACGCGATGCGAGCGCCGCCGCGTCCCACTTCGTCGCTTTGTATTTCGGCGTCAGCTTCGGTCCGGCGTTGACGTCGGGTGCGAGCCCAAGGCCTGTCATGCCAATGATGAATCCCGCGAATCCAAGACGAACTGCCATGTTGCCGACCTCCCCAGGTTGGACGAGTGATGTCAAAGCCCGCCCCAGGACAGATCGGATTTGCTCAGAGGGTCAGGCCATGCTTTTTGCTGGATCGAGTTGTACCATATATGCGGGTGCATTTATGCGACTTGAAGCCGACCATTTCGGCGGATGCGCAAAGCCCAAGATGAACAAGTCGTGAAAGCAGTGGCGGCCGAGATCAAGGCTCGCCGCGGACGCATTTCCATTAGCCAGGAGGAACTGGCTCATCGTGCGGACGTGCATCGGTCCTTCATTGCACGGCTCGAAGTGGCGCAGACGCAGCCGTCGCTCGCCGTCCTGATCCGGCTCGCCGATGCACTGGAAGCGGACCCCGCCGACATGGTCCGCGCCATCGTCGAGCGCAGCGCGCACGAGTCGTGAGCCCCTGCGACGCTGGGCTGCTCCTTCTTCCGCCGGCCTACCGCCCCAACTTCACGGCGCTCCGTGACCGCTTGGTCGCCTCCTTGACCTGGTCGAGCCCCGCCGTCGAGGCTGGCCGCACGGGACGGGCTGTCTTCAGCGATTTCCGGTCAATGCCCGAGGCCCGCGCCTTGTGCGAGCGCTTCCCACCGGAACCCCAGCGCTTGCCGTACCACCTCACCGTCTCGGCGCTGCTCTCGCCGATGGCGCCCGCGATTTCGTCGGTTCCCCAGCCCTCGGCCCGCAGGTCCGACACGAGCGCGTGGCGGAAGACGTAGGCCGATAGCAAAATGTCGTTCTTGCGCGGAGGATCGTGCCGCGGGAACAGCTTCTCCGACACGCGCCCGAGAAACGACCGCAGCGCGTCCGCGTCAGCCGTCACCGTCAAGGCGCCAGCCCGGCTGACCTTCTCGTAGGCCCAGTGCGGCAAGACATCGCGCGCCAGCTCGAACTGCCGCCACGGCTGCCCGGCCCCTTCGCGGACCTTGCCACCCTGGATGTGGACCTGCACTTTGTCGCCCTCCATTCGCATCGTGACACCCTTCTCGAGTTCGGTCGGCCGCAGCCCGGTCGCGCTCAGCAGCATGCAAGGCATTGCGTACTGGTTCGAGTTGGCCACAGCGTCCATGAAGCTCTCGCGCCAGCCCATCGGCAGGCGACTCAGCATCCGGCTCTTGGAGCTGGCCAGTTCAGGCTTGCCATCGACCGCGGCCAGGCAGACATCCCTGTCGAGCAGGAAGGCGTGCGCCAGGACCGGCAGCTCTTGCTTGAGCTCCTTCACCACAGCGGGTCGCAGGCCCAGGAAATCGGGCTTGCCCTGCAGTGACTGCAACACTCGCAGGCTGCTGCGCACCGCATCGACTGCTCGTTGGCGAAGCGCTGCCCGCATCTTCCTGAAGGTCTGGTCCTTGGCAGCCCAGCTGCCCATCACCCGCACGAGCCGCTCGCCGTAGCTGCCCTGGACATCTTCCATGGCCTCGTCCACCAGCAGTTGCCTGCGCTCGTAGTCCTCGAGTGAGGATTTCTTCGGTTGCGTATCCTTTCGCTGGTCGCGTGTGGCATCGACGGCGGTGAGCAGCGTCTGCGCTGCTTCGATGACGCCGTCCATCGTGTGCGGTATTGCTTCGTTGACGAATACAGCTTCGATCGCGTTGCGCATCGAGACCGACGCCAGCGCCACCCCGGCGAGCTTCGCCCGCCTGTTTGCTTCGCAGGCTGCAGCTGGCATGGCCCCGGCCGCCGGTGCTCCCGCACCGACAGCCGACGCCTCGCCACCCGCATCCCGCTGCGCGAAGCCCCTCTGGCTGTGCGCACCAAGCCCGTTCGGGCTTAGTGCGTGGGACATTACCGAACGAGGCGTTACTTCACAGTAACTTCCGTCCGGTAATGTCCTGGCGGACTCTTCGCGATCGATGGCATTCGTTTTCGTAGTGGCTACGACAGCGTTGGTTTCTTCGTTGTCGTTCTGCGTGGCGGCGTTCATGCGGCCTTCTTCGTCGGGAGCTGCGGCGCGGCCTGCGTGCCTTCGGTGCCCGCTTCGGCTATAGCGACGACGCCTGCCGGCTCCACCGCCGCTTCCTTCGGCTTGGGCTGCAGCTTCAGCATGAAGCCATGCACCATGTCCAGCAGCTTGCGTCGCTGCACTTCCGACATCGAAGCCCTCAGCCGGATGGCAAGCGTGCCCTGTGCAGACAGGGCCCAGTCGCCGACCGGATCGCCGTAGCAGACCAAGGGATTCGGCGGCGGGTCGGTCGGCACTGCTGGCTCGGCACCTGTTTTGCACGGTGCAAAACCCTCACCGCGCTCCTCCTTTGCTACCGCCGCGCCCTTGTCGGCAGCTTTCGTTGCTGCCTCCACCGCGGTCTTGTAGCGCTGGATCACCTCGGCTCGCGTCAGCGGCTGGGCCAGCTGTTGGATGGCCTCTGCCTCGCGCAGGATCGCCTCGGGCTGTGCAAGCCAGGCATCCTTCAGCACCTTGATGTCCTGGATGCGGATCTCGCGTGGCGAGGCGAACGCCGCGATCATCGTGTCGGGCAAGGCCGCCAGGTCCTTGGCCCGGCTGACCTTGGAGCCGCTGATGCCCAGTAGCGCGGCCAACTCACCCTGAGTTCCCGGCTTCAGCGTTGCCATTGCGTGCTTGAGCTGCTGGCTGATCTCGTAGGCCGAGAGCTCTTCCCTGCCCGTGTTTTCGCGGATGCGTTCGATGCAATCGGCGGCCACTGGCGTCTCCGGCCCGATGACCATGGCATGCACCATCAGTCCCTCCAACTGGCAGGCTCGCAGGCGGCGCTCACCGAAGACCAGAAGGTAGTGACCTGGCTCGCCCTCGATCTCCCGGACCAGGATGGGCTGGGAGTTGCGTCCGGCGGAGGAGATGTTGATGCGCAGTTCCTCGAATCGCGGATCGTCGACAAAGTCCTTCAGGCGGTTGAAGACGTCCGGCACGCGCACCTTATGCGGGTCGAGCAGGAGGATGCGTAGCGGGGTCTTGGGCAGGCCCGGCTTGCGCTGCGGCACGCTTGGCGCACCTTGCGCACTTGGCACGGGCGAGCTCAGGGTCTCCGAAGGCAGGATGATGTCCACGTCATTATCCAGCGCAGGGACGTCGTGGGCAGGGTCGATCAACGACGAAGAAGTCGTATCCATAGGAAGCTCCAGAAAGGGATGCGAGGGGAAGCCGGTGCTGAGTAGCACCGGCGATGCTGTGAGCCGCCGGAATGCCGTCGGCTCCTCTCGAATGGACTGCTGGGCAGGAGCCTCTCGCGCCGTCCTCGGCGCGGGCTGCCACTGCCTAGTCAGCTCGATTTCAATTTAGCAATTCGGATCTCGTTTTGGGGCGGGCCGGGCTCGTTTGACCCCAGCTCATTTGGACGAATTCAGGTGGCGCGAGGTGGCAGTGAGCGCTGCACAAGCTGCAGTCGCTCGACCCAGCGACAGAAGCTGATGCCATCCATGGAGACAGAGGCCATGCCGTCCGACGCCCCCCTGCGGCGAGCGGTTCGCAGAAAGTCCTTTCTCAGGACTTCGGGCACGCGCCGCACATCGTCAACACGGCCTCCGATGACGATCAGGCCCGGGTACTTCACCGCGTCCTCGATGGCGCGGTGCAGCAGCTCCGGCGCCGCGCAGCGCGCGCACAGCACCGCGGCTTCGGCCATGTCGAATTGCCGCAGCAGCCCGGCCTTGCCGCACTGCCGGCAGATGAAGCGAGAGCGCTGCGCACAGCGGCGTGCGATGCCGGTCAGGACATCATCGGCCCAGGGCATGTCCAGTTCGAGCAGGCCGTCTGCCCACTCGGCGCTGAGGTACCTCAGTGGGAATTCGCGCTCAGGGGTTCGAGCGTTGACCAGCTGTCGTACCGTTTCGCGCCAGAGCTCCTGCCAGCCGGGCGGCATGGCGCCGTAGATGTGGGCGGCGATTTGGAGGGCGTCTTCGGTCGACGTTTCGTGCGCATACCACTGGAGGCTGGATGGCGTTGAACTGACATCCGTTGCACAGGTATCCATGAACGAGTTCTTTCAGACGAAGCCGATCCGCCGGCGTGCCGAGCGGTGACGTAACGGGAGGTCGTCGACGCGAATCGTCGAACGGCCGGCCAGCGCTGCGGCGCCGAGCGCGCTACGGAGGACGCGTGCCAGGTCGCGCGGGACGGATCCCGCCAGGAAGATGGCGACCGCGGCAGGCAGCTCGGGATCGAAGTGAGCGGCCCAGCCGCCTTCGCTGACGATGTCGCGGTACACCGTCGAAGCGATCGCCTGCATCTGCTCCGGCGTCGGCGGCGGGATCTGGAACTGCATGCAGCGCGAACGCAGCGGCTCGGCAATCAATCCAGCGTCATTGGACGTACAGATCCAGCGTAGCGCGCTCATGTTGAGGGGCATCTGTAGGCCGTCGTCCACGTAACGAACCGCAGTGCTCGCTTCCAGCAATTCGAGCAGCGGCAGGGTCGGGTTGTGATGGGCATCGATGGCAGCCTTGTCGAGTTCATCGACGACCACGACCGCATCGGGTGCACCGCACTCCACCACCGAGCGCACAAGATAGCCCGGCCCACCGCCGCTGTACTGCGCGTTCAGGCCTCCCAGGCTGAACGAAGAGGTCGCCTGGGTCATGCTGAACTGCAGCATCGGCGCTTGCAGCACTGCGGCGAAGGCTCGCGCGAACGCGGACTTGCCGATACCAGGCGGCCCATCTAATAGAAGAGGCGCCAGCACCAGCGGCCCGCCAGGCGACAGCCGCGCCAGGGCCGCAGCACGCCGCACGTAGTCGGCGACCGGGGCGAAGTTGGGGAACTTGTCGGTCAGCGCGAGCAAGTCGCTGTCGGCCGGCGAGGGACTGCAGGGCCAATCCGACACGCGCTGCGCCAAGTCCCGGATTAGCTTGCGGGCGTTTGCGCTGCCGTCGCCTCGGTCACCCGACCAGAATTTCTCAAACCGGGTCAGGTCAGCGGGGTCGTAGAACTGGACGGTGTGAGCCGCCGTCACAGCACGCTTTTCGTCGTCGGGGCTGCACTGGGTGGCGGCCAGGATACTTTCTACGTAGAAACTGAGCTGGGCGCGGTCGGCGCTTCGAGGGGTCTCTCCCATTGCCATGACTATCTCCGCCTCAACTGCGCTTCAGATCGGACATGCGCTCGTAGTACCACTCGCGCAATTCCCAAACCTCCGGCGGGCATCCGCGCGGCCCGGTATGACGATGAATGTCGCAGCGTTCTCGGAATTCCGCAGCTAAGGCTGCCTGTGCCCGCTTGCGGCGCAAATGCTGGTACAGCCGCTCAAGTACCGTGAACGCCTTGATTCCGTCATAGATGAGGCTGTGACAAGACCTGTTCTGATTTGGTGTGGGCTTAACGCTGTAGAGCCGCCCGGCAATGCCAACAGCCCACTCGAACTCTTTGAGCAGCAGTTCATCGTTCTGCGAGACGTGCAGCCGAAGCCGATAGGTAGGACGCCGGCCACTAGCGCCATACGTCTGACGCGCGATATGAATACAGCCCTCTCCGTCCAGGACCCCGGCAGCCCATCCCAGATCGGCTTCGTTGGCATGCCGTCTCTGAGATACGGGACTTAGCAGTCGAACCGTCTGCAATGCCTTAGGCCCAACATCTTGAGAGGGCCCGGAGCCACTCGCGGTGACGCCGGAAGCCGTTGCCGTTGGCTTTTTCATTCTGTTGACAGTCTTGCGCATCAATCTCCCTTCAAGATCAGAAGTTGCGTATACGCATCATGCGCAATCAATAGGATATTCGCAAGAAATCAAAGGACTGTTGATTCATGAAGTCGCGTTTACGCAACAAACTAGATTCATAATGCATGAGGCACTACCAACGTGAGACCGCGATGATTCGCATCCGACTGGCTGAATTGATGGCCGAACACAGCTTCCGCGAGGGGCGTCGAGTGGAATGGCGAGAGGTTGCCGAGGCCACCGGCATCCACCGGGCCACCTTGTCAAAGATGGTTTCGTCGATCGGCTACAACGCCACGATCGCCAACATCGATCGGCTCTGCCGCTACTTCCACTGCACGCCTGGGGACCTGCTGGCCTATGTTGCTGACGAAGAAGCGCCGGCAGCGGTCAAGGCTTCGTTCAAAGGGCCGAAGGCAAACACAGAGGCTGCCAGCGCCGGCGCGCGAGCGCGCCATGCAACAAGGAAGATGGTCGCGTCGTCGAAGTAGGAGCCTCCGTTCAGCTTGCTCCTAGCGCATCCATGCCCTGAAGGCGGGGAGAGAGGAAGCACTGCCTCGAAGAGGTGGCTCACGTCATGAGCTAGATGGCATCCAGACTCAGTGCTGCCACTGGTAGCCAGCAGGCAACGGCCACTGGATACCTTGTTCGCGTCGCAGCCGGCGAGTGCCAGGCCGACAAGGTAAGCTTCGTCATTTTGCGCGGGCCGTGGCTCGCAACAAGTACCGAGAACGAGATTGTGCTTCGATTTGTCGACCTATTTTCAGGCTGCGGTGGGCTGTCGCTCGGTCTAACCTCCGGCGGCCACCAAGGACTCTTCTCGATCGAGAAGGATCCGATGGCATTCGCGACATTCAAGGCGAACCTCATCGACGCGTCGCGCAATGGCCTGCGGCGTTTCGAGTGGCCGGAATGGCTCCCGAAGCAAGCTTGCGGGATCGACGAACTCCTGGACGCCCATAGGGCCAAGCTCGAGTCGCTCGCGGCACAGGAGATCGACCTGATCGCAGGCGGCCCCCCCTGCCAGGGCTTCAGCTTTGCGGGACGCCGTCAGGCAGACGACCCGCGCAACCAACTTTTCACCAAATACCTGGAGGTCGTGAAGATCGTCCGGCCGACCGCCGTCCTGCTTGAGAACGTGCCAGGAATGGGCGTTGCACATGGCAGCTCGCCCGCATTCAACGGAAAGCCGGCGAGCAACACCAAGGGATCCTTCCTTGAACGGCTCGTCGGCGAGCTCTCAATGGTTGGCTATGACGTGGAAGCCAGGATCGTCAACGCAACTGACTACGGCGTGCCGCAGAAGCGCGCCCGACTCATCGTCGTCGGACTGCTCAAGGAACGATTCCGGCAGGCAACCGTCGAGCCGCTTGCCGCCCAGGTCTTCGAGCGCCTTCGTTCGCATCGCGAAGCATTCCTGTCCAGCCTCGGACTGTCAGCCCCAGTGACCGCAAGCGAGGCAATCGGGGATCTTTCGATCTTCGGCCGCAACGGGACGATCTGGGACCTCAAGGAATGCGAGGATCCCGCGTCCCCGCGAGGATTCCTCGAAGTAGCCTATGACGGCCGTCGCTCGCGAAGCAACTACCAGGTATTGATGCGGCGCGGCATGGGCCAAGAGCCCATGGATAGCATGCGCCTCGCGCGGCACTCCGAGGAAGTCCGGTCTCGATTTTCGGAGATCATCCGGACTTGCCGGCAAGGCGTCCGCATGAGTGATCAGGATCGCGCCACGTTCAAGCTGAAGAAGCATCGCATCTATCCGATGTCCGCGGACGAGCCAGCGCCTACGATCACGACCCTGCCAGACGACATCCTCCACTTCGGCGATCCCAGGATCCTCACGGTGCGCGAGTGCGCCCGCCTGCAGTCTTTCCCGGATTGGTTCGTGTTCAAGGGGAAATACACGACAGGTGGTGACCGGCGGACCAAGGAGTGCCCCCGTTACACCCAAGTTGGCAACGCGGTGCCGCCACTGCTCGGGCTAGCCCTGGGCTTGGCGCTCGAGTTCGTAATCAAGAAGCACAAGCTGGATCTGGAAGTAGACCTCAGCCAAGAATCAGGAGTCGTCGAGGCGCAGGCGGCTTGATAGAGACAAGGGAGACGACGGGAAATGACCGAAGACGCGAACAAAGCGAACGAGCCGGCATTCCCGGCAGGACTCCGGAACTGGTCCGGCAACCAGGCCGGCGGGGTGAGACGGCTCTTCGAGGAAGGAAGCGGTCGTCCTACGCGCGATGTCCTGCAAACTCATTTGCTAAGGCGCTTGCATGCCTGGACACAAGCGATTGCTAGCCGACCAGACCAGACGCCGGGGATCGTCCTCCTAGTCGGCGGGCCTGGGAACGGCAAGACGGAGGCAATCGAATCGACCATCGAGTGGCTCGACCACCAGCTGGGGTGCAGCGGCGCACTGATGGCGGCACTGCGCGAACAGTTGCAACCCAGCGGCACAAAAGCACTCCAGCGCGTCGCGCGGGCCAGCGTTTTGGGCTCGAAGTCCACGCGCATGCACAGCATCACCATCGTCCAGGATGCCTCGCTCGAGCCCGATCCGCACAGCTCGAGAGCTGCGCTGCTGGTGGGGGAGCTCGAGGACGCGTTGCGCGGCGCGCTCGAGGGAGACATCTACCTTTCCTGCGTGAACAGGGGTGTGCTCGACGACGCAATGGTGCACGCCACTGATCATGGGCCGAAGGATGTCCAGACGCTCCTCGCTACCACGATCAGGGCAGTCGCACAGGGTGCAGGTGCAGATGCGTGCTGGCCTCTCCAGGCGTATTCCAGCGTCGCGGTCTGGCCGATGGACATCGAATCGCTGTTAGTAAAGACGCGTGACGGCGACCCCGCGCCAGCCTTGACGATACTTGTCAAGGCACTGGACACAGGCTCATGGCCAGCATATGGCCAATGCGAAGCGAAGAACTTTTGCCCGTTCTGCCGAAGCAGGCAAGTCTTGTCCACGGGTGACACAGCTTCAAACCTCCTGACCGTGCTTCGATGGCACGAGCTGGCTACGGCCAAGCGCTGGACATTCCGAGACTTCTTCACGCTCGTCTCGTTCTTGCTTTCGGGGCCAGCAGTGGAGGGCGCGGGGACATCCAACCTCAGTCCTTGCCAGTGGGCAGCGAGGCTCGTTGACCAGGACCAGTCCCGGCTTGGGTCAAAGCCCGACCCCAAGCGGTCGACAGCCATCTACACCCTCGTCGCGCACCAATACCAACACCAGCTGTTCGGCAGTTGGAACAAACGATCCGCGCGGCGCCTCTATGGAGACATCAAGGAGGTTGGCCTGGACCAGAACCACGTGGCAATGGGCCTTTACTACTTCCTTCGCGCAGGCGGAACGTCCAGGCCACCATCGATGATCGAGGGCCTGCTCGAGGGCTTGTGCGATTCGTTGGACCCAGCACTGGCCGACCCTGCAGACCAGGTGCAGATCAACGCCTCGGAACGACTGACGCTCCGGGAACTGGATGCATACCTAAGCCAGTCTGTCCGTGCCGGCCGGGACGTATTGGTGAAGCGTCGGTGCATGTCGCCAGCCGAGGTGGAACTGCTGGGGCGGCTCGCCGATCTCGACCGCGAGCTATCGACTCCGGCGCTCCGTCGTCGGCGGCCAGACGCTGCGACTCGCATCCAGCACGCCCTGAGGGACTTCGCCAGCCGCTTGGTGCGCCGCACCTTGGGTACGAGATCGGCGGTTACTCGTGACGCCACCCTCTTGAAGCGATTCCAGGGCATCGCTGAGGACCGCGGGACATCGCAAGGAGACGCATTGCTGCGCGCAGCGCGAGATGTTCAACGGCTCTTGAACACTGGCGAGAAGTTCGAAGTGCCCCTCACGACGACCTTTGGCCAGCCAGCCGCACCGGCAGCCCTTCGCGCATCCCTCGTGACCAGCAAGCAATCGATCAGGCCGCTGGAGGACGACACCGCGGATCGACCTTGGTCATCAACACGGTACCTGAAGGTAGGCAAGGGCCAACGCGAACATGCGATTGCCCTGACCTTCGAGCTCTACTGCGCGATCGAGCTCATTTCGGCCGGCCTCTCGCGCGCATCTCTGCCTCGGGAAGTGAACGCGCTCATTGACGCGACCAAGGCGACGCTCGCAGGACCGATCGTCCGCGACGAGGACAGCCTCGCGGACTCGATCATGGATCTCGGCGTGGCCGGGCTCCAGATCGAGATGATGGGTGGCCGCTTCTTGACGATCGAGGGACGCGAATGACTACGTGGGACAGATTCCTTGAGTCTCCGTGGCAGACCGATCATGCATGCCTCGACCAAGCGGACCTGGCGATCCATCCTGCGCCAGAGTACGCAAGTTCGGAGGTTCTGGTCGCGGCACTCTATCGCCGCATAGGGATGCCGGGCATGAAGGAAAAGGATGTTCCGGTCTCGGGCCGGGAACTGATGAGGCGCCTCGAGGCGCACAAGCGGCCGGACGGTGCAAGCCTCGGCGCCGAGGCCTGGTCACGAGTCCTCCAGGGCGCAGTGCAGAGCCCGAAGTTGCCCAACCAGTCCCAGAAGCGATTCCTGCAGCTGACTCCCCTTGTTCCAGAGGCTGCTCGTGTCTCCGGGAGCGCGCGCCTTAGCGGCCAACCATGGTCGCCGGGCAGCCTCATCGAGCGAATGGTGACGATGGGGTCGCCGTCCCGGGTAGAGGCGGACGCCCTCTGGCAGGAGTTGTTCGACGCGCTAAGCGTGAATAGCTCGGACGATGTCTGGGCCCGGTGGCTAGAAAGCGAGCTAGTCGCATGGAGGCCAGACGACGCCCAGTGGGCATTCGTGCCGATGAAGGAATCGTCTTGGCCATCGTCGTTCCACGGCGAGACGCCACCTGAAGCCTATCCCGCACGACAGTTTTGCCGCGACCTCATGGCAGTGCTGCGTGTCAAGGACCAGATGACAAGACGGCAATGGATCACATTGCTTGAATCCGTGCTCCGGATCGGTGCCGCAGCACATGTACTGTGGCTATGCGAGGTCAACTGCCTTGGATGGACGCTCGTTCGGTCGGCCATTCGCGGCGGAGAGGCGCCGTCGACCATCTATCCCAAGCGGATCTCTTACTTCCGATATGGGACTGCTGCCTTGGAGCGGGCAAAGGAAACCATCGCCCGCTATCTCGACGCGCGGATGAACGTCAATGCCGTCCTGTGGGGTTTGGAAAAGGTCGGAGCCCCGTTCGAAAAGCCCCTTTCGACGCAAGACTCCTGGCAGGCGCTGCGCGCTGCTGTCCACCAGAACAAGGCTGCGCTGGTCGGATTGGATCTCGCCGGGAAGATGAACGAGCTTGGCGAAAGCGAGGCAAAGGTCTTGAATTGTTCAAGAGGCATCGGCATGAACATGCTCGAGTTCATCCGGCATGCGGCGGGACAGCGACAGACTGCCCAAGAGGTCATGCGGGGCTATGACCAGGGCTACTGCATCAGGAAGCGGTCCAATGATCCTCGTTCTCGATGGATCGTCGCCATGGGGCCGGTCGCAGTCATCGCCGTGGCTCATTGCTGCCTGTTCGAGACAGGTGGCCCGCGATCGGTCCATCGCCTTTGTGAACACTTGGCTCGCTACGGGATCATCATCGGAAGCGACGAGGTCGCCTCGAGTGACCTGGGGCACCAGCTCCGGCTGCTAAGCCTGGTACTGGACAGCCCGGATGCAGAGAGCGGGATGCTGGTGCTGCCGCCGTTTGACACGAGAGCCGCCGCCAGGCCTGGAGACCAAGCATGATCTCGTTGACTGAATACCTGGCAAGCCAGGTCCGAGCATTGGCGCACGAGCGCCTCGGCACGTCAGCCTCATCCCAGGAGGCCCGTCTTGTCTTTCGTGGACCGCCACTTGAACTCCTTGATCCGGTATTCGAGCTCTTGGTGTCTTCGGGGCCGGGCGGCGACGATCTCGGCTTGCCTGTACTTCTCCAGGTTCCAAAGTCGGAGCTTGTTGACCGGAATCCACCTGTAGGCTCCTCAGGAAGGTGCGACCACGGCCATTTGTTGACAGTCAGAAACACCCCGGCCTCGCCGAGCTTCCTAGCGCTTGTCCCGCCCGGCCAGCAGATGGATCTTTCAGTCTCGACGACGACGGAGGCCATCGGGGTCAGTGCATCGGCCAGCCGAGGGATGGCGACCTTCGAGGAGTGGTGGGCGGACTCCTTCGTGCAGAGAGTAGTCACGGACGGCATAGGCCACCTCGAGGTGCCTTCCGAGGCCGGTGGCGTGCACTTGCTCGTCGAGGCAGCAGCAAGAGCTGCCGACGAACTAGACCAGGACCGCAGTTCCAGGGCGGGCGCTTGGCGGGTTCTCGCTCGCCTGTTCGCTGCAAGCCGGCCGTGGGGCCAGGAATCGGCAATAGTTCGGGCATGCGCTGCATGCGGCGTTCCGCCTGTAGAAGGTCATGAAATACAAGCCGACCTCCAGAAAAAGGCACTGGCTTGTCTTGCCTTGGCGCTGGAGGATGGCTTCAAGGCGGGACTCGATCGCGCCACGGAGAACGCTGGAGACCAGGCAACACGCGACGCGCTGCTGCAATTTGGCGATTTCATCAGGCAGGCCTGCGACATCGCCTCCGCGTTTGGCCGTGCGCCCGCAGCCTACTACTCGACCTCGCTGGGCCCGACGCTGTCCCCGCCACCGGACTGGTGGCACTTGTTGACTGCAGAGCGATGGATTGAGCTGCTCGAGGAGTCTCGCCCCGAGAAGCCAAGCCTGGAGATCGAGGTGCTCAACGCCTTGACGCCAATCCGCATCGGAGGCGTCTTCATCGTCTCGAGCCAAGCCGACGTGAGGGTAAGCCACCCAGCTGCCACGGAGTCCATCGGCATCGTCCTTGAGCGCAAGGTCGGCAATAGCGCAAAGGGAAAGGACTCTCGCGAACTCGCATTGGCACCGAGTGGTGTCGATTGCACGTTCGATATTCCGAAGCACAAGGCCCCGGCGCGGGTCGTGGCGCTCGTTGAAGAGACGCAAGCGGCGAGCGCCAAGGTCTTGGCAATTGAATCGTGGGATCCAGGCATTCATATCCAGGCCCGCACGGCAAGCAAGATCACGCTCGCCAAGCGCCTGGCCAAGCCGACAGCAGGGAAGCCAGCCATCGAAACCACGATTGAACTTGACGGCCCTGGTCGCCACCTCCTCGACGTGTTCACGGCATCTTGGCTTCAGCTATCACCGAAGGCCAAGCTCTTCAGCAAGGACGCGGCAGGCCTGGACGGTGAGCTGGCGCTTGACGTACGCCAGGTCGGCCCCGGCCGGTTCACCGTGGAAGTGGATGCATCCTCGGAATGCAGCCTAAAGCTGGACATAGAGAGAAACGTGGCTGGTCGCGCCGTCCACGAAAGCTGCCTTGTCAATCTTCCATCAGTGGACGTCCGCGTCACGGGCTGCGCGAGCGAGTTCGAGCGCCTTGTCGGCGAAAACCGGCTCAAGAAGCGCGCCCTCGTGCAAGTGGACAGGATCGCGCGTTGCGCCGTCCTTGAGGGATGGATGCTTGAAGAAGCGACCTGCAGCGACTCCTGGCGGCCGATAGTCCTCGGCCCCGACTATGCGCTGGTGTGGTCCCGCTTGGATTGGTCATCAGAGCGTGGCCCGTTGGTGTCCAAGGGCCGCTTCGTCAGCGACCCTCGTCCTTCCCGCGGTGAGCTGAACCCGCCCCAAGCCTACATCGACGCCCGCCGTTCGATCCTTGCGCGCATCAGGGGCGTCGACAACGCCGGCCTTACCGCTCAAGCAGCGCTCGGACAGTGGCACCGTGACGACCCGGCGTTCAGGGAGGAGGTTGCAGCCTTTCTCGATGCATATCTTGCCTGGTGGGCCAACGATCGTGACGCCGCTTGTTGGTCCGACATCGTGGGCATCGCTTCCTACGAAGCCGGCGCCAAGACGCTTGCCTCGACACTCGACGCCGTCTTGCTGTCGCCCATCCACCCGTTGCGGCTAGCTTGGCACTGCGGGGCGCAAGAAGTCCTCCTGGGGGCCCTCGATAGCGCGATGCCTTGTCCGGCGGCGGCGTTGCTGGACCCCGACTTCGTGCCTGACTTCCTGTCGTTGGCCATCCGGGGACCCGACGGGGTCGAGCCGCATGCCTTCGTTGCGGTTGAATGCAGCTCAGACTATTGGTCTGTCATGTGGAATTCGCGCGCGCTTTCCACCATCAACGCACGCGCAAGACAGGAACCCTTTGGCAACGAGTTCGGCCTCATAGTCGGCGGATTGGCCAAGGGCTTCAGCCCAGCCCAGGTAGGCAAGGCCCTGGACGATGTCGCCTCGCTACTGCCAGCCAAGCCGCTCCTGAGCATTAGCCTCTCGTCGAGCGGCGCCGCAGTGGATTCCTGCAACGCAGGGATCTCCGACTGGAGCAGGCGGAATTTTGGGGAGGCCAGCGAGACCGGTGACTCGATGTTCAACCGGCTAGGCACTCGCTTGATCGAGGTTCATGACAACCGGCCGGAGGACGCTCGCCCAGACGAGCCCTCCCTGGCCAATCTCGTGGAAGACACGAAGGCTTCCGTCCGCTGGTACTTGCAGTCGAAGAGGACGAGCGGCGTTGACCTGGCCATCATCACGCAACTCGATGCCTCGCAGCCAATGCTCACTCCATCGGCAGAGCGCTCAGCGTTGTCCGCTGGAGCGCTTATCAGACATCGTGTCCGGCGGCAGCTGCCACAGGCAGGCCAGGCCTACCTTGTCGAGTCGCGCCAGTCAGCACCGCCGGAATCATGCGTCGAGGGGTTACTCCAGAAGGTCGGCAACGCAGTAGCAAGCATCGAGTCCGGGGCTGTCGGGACTCTCGGGTTCCGGTTCGTCCCTGACGTAGGAGCCATCAAGAGTGCACTGGATGACGACGGCGCCGATTTCGTCGCGGTCTCGTCTTCAGCAGTCGATCCGGGTTGCTTCGTTGGCGAATGGCTGACCGGCGCATACCTGTGGGACTACTCTCTCCCGTCGTACTCGCAGCGATCTGGCGACGTGGCGGGAAGCTACTTGATCTCCAGCATCAAGGACGTCGACAGGGAAGTGCTTGCGACGGTCGTTGCACAGCTGATGAGCGACGATACTTGGGAGCCCGCCAGGCTCGAAGGCTTGCTCCACGAGGTCGCCAGGCGCGGAATTCCCACGGTCAGGGAACTTTCTGGAGATGACACGAAGGCGTCGGGCGCACTGGGCATGTTCATCGCGGCACGCATACTCCAGGACGACTTCAGGCTGGGTGGCGGGCCCGGCGGACTGATCCCGGTCACAGAGGGAGCGAGTGCCGATGAAGCAAGCATCGCGCTGCTTATCCCGGTTGACCCCTTCAGAACTCACCTGGACGACCTCTCGCGCGACGTGCGCAAGGTCAAGGACTTGAGCGGCAAACGACCAGACCTGCTTCTTGCCACGTTCACGTTCAATGCCACGGGAACTGCCATCCGCCTCGTCCCCATCGAGGTGAAGTTCCGCTCCAGCGGCCAGATGTCGCGCGAAGAATGCAAGGCGGCGCTCGACCAGGCAAGCACGTTTGCGGCGATCTTCCAAGCCATCGCCGAAAGAGCTCAAAGCTCGTTGATGTGGGAGCTGGCGCTTAGCCAGCTCGTGCTGTCGATGATGGCTTTCTCGATGCGTATCTACAGCCAGAACAAGGCAATCGCCCAGGACGGCAAGGAATGGGCACGCCTGCACGAACGCTTGGCGCGCGCGCTTCTTGGCGGGAGCGCCAGTCTGGAGGTTGACCCTCGAGGACGGTTGATCGTCATTGATGGTTCGCCGAACACTGGACCTGCGGATCACGACGGCGACGGTTTCGATGAATCCGTCGTCGTTAGCCGTCTAGACGCAGCACGGATACTGTCCGGCGATGGCGAGCCTCTCTACGCCGCCATGCGGGCGAAGCTGGGGGCATGGGAGACCAAGCCGGCGCCGAAGGCGGCAACAGCCGCAACCTCGCGCCCGCAGGTCACTAGTCCAACCGATGAAGGTAGATCGACCACTCACTCCACGCCACCAAACGAGTTGAGCCCACCTAGCGGCAGGGATCCTGACTTTGGCCAGGCGTCCCCCACGCTTGATCGCGACGATCTTCCCGGCGCGGCATCCTCGGCTCAGCCGCAATCGACGGCATTTGATGCAGCGGCCGTGGGAGGAGGCATCATCCTTGAGCTGGGCACCACTGCTTCTCGTTTCGAGCAGGCTATGGTCGCCCTCAACTTGTCTGATACCCGCCTGAACCAACTCAACATGGGGGTCGTTGGTGACCTCGGTACCGGCAAGACGCAGTTGCTGAAGTCCATGATCTTGCAGATCACTCAGGCAACAGCCGCAAACCGCGGCATCAAGCCAAGGATCCTAATCTTCGACTACAAGAAGGACTACAGCTCGCCAGAATTCGTGCAGGCGGTAGGTGCTAAGGTCGTCAAGCCATTTCGCATGCCGTTGAACCTGTTCGACACCTCGGGAATGGAAGATTCAGCCGTTCCTTGGCTAGAGCGATTCAAGTTCTTCTCTGATGTCCTGGAGAAGATCTACCCCGGGATCGGCCCCGTGCAGCGAGACAAGCTCAAGCAGGCGGTTCGCCGCGCCTACGAGGCAGCGGGCGCGATGAACCGGATGCCAACGCTCGCTGACGTGGAAGCTGAATACCGGAGTCTGCTTGGCGGCAAGTCAGACGCACCCTTGTCGATCATTGGCGATCTCGTGGACTCCGAGGTATTCACTCGCGAGCCAGCAGCCGGAGCATCGTTTAAGGACTTCTTCGATGGAGTGGTCGTGGTCTCGCTCGCGGCCATGGGTCAGGACGATCGAAGCAAGAATATGGTCGTCGCGATCATGCTGAACATGTTTTACGAGCACATGCTCTCGCTGGTCAAGCGGCCCTTCATCGGCCGCGATCCGCAGCTGCGCGCCATCGACTCGTACTTGCTGGTGGACGAGGCTGACAACATCATGCAGTACGAATTCGACGTCCTTCGCAAGCTGCTCTTGCAAGGCCGGGAATTCGGCGTTGGTGTCATCCTGGCATCCCAGTACCTGCGGCACTTCAAGGTGAACGCCACGGACTACAGGGACCCCTTGCTTACTTGGTTCGTGCACAAGGTGCCGAACGTCACCGCGAACGAGCTTAGTGGACTGGGCCTCACTTCCGACCTTGGAGAGCTTGCTGAGCGCATCAAGTCACTGCCGAACCATCACTGCATGTTCAAATCACATGGCCCGGGCGCGGAGATCATCCGCGGCCTTCCATTTTTCGAGATCGTCGCGCGCACGGACGACTAGAAGGCCAGGCAATGGCAGACATCATGTCTCCGGAGCAGCGATCGGAACGCATGTCGCGCATCCGCGGCCGCGATACGCGCCCGGAGCTTGCTCTCCGGAGACTGCTGCATGCAGCCGGCTTTCGATATCGACTCCACCAAAAAATACCCGGCCGTCCGGACCTCGTGCTGCCAAAGTACAGGGCCATCATCTTCATCCACGGCTGCTTCTGGCACCGGCATGCCGACTGCCGCGTCGCGAGTACGCCCAAGAGCAATGTCGACTTCTGGACGAGCAAGTTCGCCCGCAACGTGGCACGAGACGCGATGGTCGAATCGACGCTCCGGCGTTCAGGATGGCGTGTGCTTGTCGTTTGGGAATGCGATCTGAATACTAGGGAGAAGGCGGCGGTGACGGCAGCGAAGGTTGGTTCGTGGCTCCGAGAGTTAGCGCCTGTGGCGGCCCCAACCAGTTGAGTCCGTCGCCCTACTGTCGCGCACCAGAAAGTCGAACCGCCTCTTCTCGTTCACGTATCTTGGCCAGCAGCGTGGACGCATGCATGGCCCGTTTCGCCGACAAGTGGAGCGCGCGGTGACAGTTGGGGCACACCGCGGCAACGTTGACAGGACTGTCAGGGCCATCGTCGGCGAGCCGACGCAAATGGTGCACTTCGAGATACGGAATGCCTGCATCGTTTTCAAACGGCGCCGCCGAGTCGCAGCATTCGCAGATGCCACCAGCCCTCGCAAGCGCGTAGCGATGGACGGCAGCACTCCTGGCCCGGTATTCAACCATCGAGATTCTTGTGGGCTTGGCGGTAGATGCGTCTCCGAGAAGCCTGGCCTGTAAGCTGGCGAGCGAGGGCTGCGCGCCACTGGCCTCCACCAAGACCAAGCCGGGCTCTGGACTCTCCGCGTAGCCATCATCGGCCGGGAACAAGAAGAATCGGATCAGTCGATCGCCTTTCCGGCTGCCCTCGTCGGGCGAGAAGAATTCAAAGCCCGCGACATTGAAGGCCCCGCGGAAGACGTAGAACTTCGCGTGCCCATGCTGCGCCTTCTCCTTCGCATTTGGCTCCCGCGTGGTGAAGAACAGCACCGACCGATCGCGAGCCGCAAGCTTGGCATTCGCGGAGTTTTCCAGGCGCTGGTCACCCGTCCTGCCCTGCCCGACGTAGATCCACGAGCCATCCTGTTGCTGCCCGTCCGAGTAGCCGGCCTTTTTCCCGTGCCGCCCACCCGAAGTACAGATGACGCAACCAGGCTCTCGTGGCCCCCACAGGACTCCCGGCATTTCTTGCCCGCTACCGAGGAACTCAAGCAGGGCTGCGCGACGGTACTCCTGCCCAAGGCTGAAAGGATGCACAGAGTTCCCTTTTGTCTCAATTCCTTGCCAGCAATTAGGCAACGTTGGGCAGTTCGCCCGGCATCGGTGCACTCATCATAGTTTGCGTATGCATGGCTGCATTTGCCCACTCCTCCGCGCTAGCCCAAAGCGCGTCGAGCGCCTCGAGGAGCGACGAGGTTGTCGGCTCGCCGGCCATGAATGCCGAGAGTGCGACCGTCCGGCGCCGCCCATCCTCAAGCAGCCTACCGTGCACCCCGGTGTCGCGCGCGCGCTCGTTCGTGGCAACAGCCAGCAGGCCTGCATTTCGCTTCGGAAGGGGGCTCTCAAACGCAAGCTCCACTTCGATCGCCGGCGTACGGGGAAAAGTCGGACAACGGCTCTGGCGAAGCACCACGACACCCTCGAGCCCGTTGCGGACAACGCTCGACGAAAGCTCCTCGGAGTACCGCGCGTGCTGGAGGCGAAGGCCCACGTCATCCGCGACATTGATCAACGAACTGATGCCAGGATCGGGCTGCGCTGCGACGCGGGAGACCGCGCGACCCTCCCAGCAAAGTTCCAGGTTCCGCGTGCCATCAGGCTCCCAGCGCGAGCTGACCTCGAGCGAAGCAGGTTCGCCGAGAAACCCGGCGAGCACCATCTGCGGCAACGCAAGGAAGGAATCCCTATCGGACTTCATGCTCGCGGGAAGGCGCACCAAGCCTGCACGGATTCCGACAAGCATGGCGGCGACGAAATACGTCCTCGATCCCAAGCCTGGCGTTCTCGCACGAACGGCGTCCAAAGTGTCTGGCTCAGGGTTCAGCAGGAAAAGCAGTGCTCCCCTCGGAATCGATGAGCCAGGCAAGTCGTCGAACGAGGCGTCCGGAAGCTCCCTGCGAAGGGCAACAATATCCTGGGCAAAGTGCAGGAATCGTTGCGCCTGGCTCGTTCCATTCGCGTCGCCCTGTTCGCCCAACGCCATGGCCAGCTTCTTCAGGAACGCCGATGCGCTGAATCCATCGGCCGGATTGGAAGTGGCAAGTGCCAGAACGATCTGGACAAGGAGCGACTTGTAGGCCGCCGCATCCGAGGCCGGATCAATCTGAGATGCGACACGCCAGGCAAGCCCCGCCAATGACGACGCATCCGAGAATCGACCATCGATCCCTGCAAGCGCGGAAAGCAAATGCGAGGATCCAGGTTCCCGGAGCGTCGTGAGGCTCGCGGCCCATGCGCCCGAACATCGATCCAAGAGCGACAGGCCATTGGCAACGTCTGCCTTCACGAGCTTGTCGAGGCCCGCGGTGTCGACGAAAGCATCTAGCTGCGCACGAGTCTCGAAACCTGGTTCGAACAAGCTTGCATTGACTTCAAGCGGAATCAATCCCTTCGGGATGTCAGCGTATGCAGAAGTCCTGGCCGCGAATTCCATGCGTGAGCGCTCATCGGCAAACACCAGCCTTCGTACAGCAGCGAGCGGGATTGCCGCCAAGTCGATGGCGTGACCCGGGGCCAACATGCGCAAGTCAATGTCGAATAGGACCACCGTGCCATAGGGCAAGTCTCCCGCGGCGCCAGCCAATGACGAGGCGGTCGGGGCATGCTCGTCCAGCACCACCCGCCCGGCAGCGACGTGGTGGTCCTTCGCAGCATTTTCTTCTGGACGTGGCGCGACAAAGCCGCTTGCCAAGCAGAGCGCCGCGTTGGTTTCGTGCATCGCGGCATATTGCGCTGTGACGTCAGCCGGCTTGGCCTTCGCCCGAGGCTTCCGCGGTCTCTTGGGAGAAGTTGCCACCTGGTCCGTCACAAAACCTCCTCGTCATAAATCCCCAGGGATGCCGGCGCGCTTGCCATGAGTGCCCGGGAAGGCGCCGCATCAACTAGCATGATGTTGAGCATGGAGCGAGCACGGGAGCACATCACGTACATCGTCATTTTTGCAGCGAGCTCCGACGAACCGCCATCATCCATTAGCTGACCTGGATCGACCAGGAACACGGCATCGAATTCCAATCCCTTGGCGCTATTGCAGTTCAACACGGTCACGTGGCCAGGCGTATCGAATTCCAGCCCTTCAACGGGGCAACTTTCGTCCTTGCTAGCGTATGTCTGGAGCTTGATGCCAGTGCCCTCGAACTTGGCCTCAAGCCGGTTGACCATCTTGGTCCGGTCCTTGTTCTTCATCACCAAGACTGCGATTTCCTCGGTACGCCGGCTCTTCGCGTACAGCGCGATCTTCTCAGCGCACGCGGTAAGGAACTTGTCATGCGTCGGGCGCGCGACCGTGCTCACCATGGGCAGCTCGCCTGACCTGCGGGGAAGCTCTGGCATTCCGCTGCCCAGGCCCACGTAGAACCTTGCGGCAAACGCGGCGATTTCCCTCGTGTTCCGATAGTTCTTGTTCAGCGTGAAGACAGAGGCTCCCGACCCATTCAAGCCCAGTTGCATCTTGATTTCAGCGAGCGATGAATTCTTGTCTGGCGTCAGCCGCTGGTTTTCATCGGCCAGTACGGTCAAGCCGAGTTTCGGCGCGGCGCCTCCGACGGAATTCGCAAGGTCCATGACCGTGCGAAGCGCACCGTACATCGACGGCGGGAAGTCTTGTCCTTCGTCGACGATGAGATGCCCCCAGTTCGCCCTCGAAGCACCATCTTGGGTGGTGACAACGGGCACCGACTGTTGCCCCATCGCGCCCCAGTCGAAGGTGTACTTGTCGCCGGCTTGCGGGGGCTTGGCACCCCTTCCTGCCACGGCCTTCCACCAGCCATAGGCCCAGGAATGCAGGGTGGAGACTACTACGTCGTCTGCGACGCCACCGCGCTTGGTGGCATACCGGGCCAGCACCTTGTTGAACATGATGACTCGCGGATCCCTCTTCATCTTGGAGAGGAAGTGCGCTCGATGGAAGGCAATCACGCTCTTGCCCGTACCCGGGGGACCCACGATGAGCACGGCGCCCTCTGGATGCGCGCCTTGGTAGACGGCCGTCTGGTCACGATCAAGCTGGGACAAGCTCGGGAATCGCATCGTTCAAGCCGCCTTCATTGCGAGGGTCTCCAACAGGCCCGGGACGCGCTTGTTGCCTGTGCCGACCACCAGGCGCCGATCGAGCAGGCTATTGTTGAAAGTACAGCTGGTCTCCGAGATCAAGGCACAGGCATGACAAGCAGCTGCGTTCATGCCATCCACGCCCTGCGTTTCCATCTCCGAACAGACAGGATCTGCAGAGCACCAAGATAGGTCTGCAAGAGTGCGCTGGAGCGTTCCGAGGAACCTTTCGGGCAGGCCTTGGCGCACCAGCCCCCCCAGTGAACCCTCCGAGTCTCCATCGGAGGTATAGAGGAGGATCCCGGCGGCAGCATGGACGCCTTGGTCGCAATAGACTCGCTCTCGGATCGAGGAAGAGGAGTAGCCTGCGTCGAAGGCAAGCCGTCGGACAAGCCCGTGCGCAAGCGTATGCAGCGCGATGAACCGCGGCGAAGCGTAGACGCCAATTGGTTCCCGGCCCCATCTCGAGCAGGCCTGCGCAAGCCGCGCCATCTGGGCCATGGTCTCCGGCACCACCCTGGCCTCCCAAGCGGCGACAAAGGGCTCGGAGAGCTTGAGGAATATGCCCTCCCCAAACGTCTCGACGCCTGGCAACCAATCCATGCCTGTGCCCAAGTCGACGAGCACCTCGGCGCCGTCGGTGTCTGGCTTGACTCTCTTAAAGCCAAGCAATGCTCGCACCTCGCGTAGTCGCTCCACAAGTGTGATCTGCTCGAATGGCTTTGCATACTCAGGCGGCCAAAGTCCAGCGAGGTCGTGGGCGGTCGTCCGAAGGTGCTTGCCTTGAATGCCCGTCTTGCGAGCAAGGTACGGCCATTCCGCGCGGAGGAAGCCGTGCTGGCTATTGTCCCGGTCCTGGGTGGCCGCTTGGGCCACGTTGGAATCAGGGTCGAGCGAATCGATGACCGCGCTGCGCACGTCATCCTCGGAGAGCCCGAACTCGTCGACGCCATCCTTGACGATGTCCGAGAACAGGATCGGAGTTTCGCGCCACGTCGGCATGATCCGGACTACCGGGCGCAAGCCAACGACGCGCGGATGCGTGGCAAGCCATGCTTTCAACGCCGCTAGGGAATCACTGCCACCACCTACACCGTCGGAACCAATGTCGAGGGCGCTTCTGGTCTGGGCATAGTAGACATTGCTGGCGGCCCGAGGAAATACGCGGGGCGCTTCGTTGCATGAGCCTGCTTCCCGATACGCCTGCCAAGGCTGGCGGCCATGGCAGCCGAAGGGATACGGTCGGTTGGTAAGCCCTTCAAACGTGTTGCTGGCCTTGCAGCTAATACACCTGACTGACATCGCGTTGAAGTCGCCTCCGCTTGCGCCAGTCGTGTCGAAATAGAGCTCTGCAGTTTGCCGTCCGCATTGTCCGGTCTCAGGCAGTTGGGCGTTCTTGTGCGTCCAGCGGAACCAATCGACATCCTGGAGATGTCCCTGCGAACACGCGACGACAAAGCGCATCGGTACCAACGTGGCATGGCCGCAATCACCATCGAAGCACTCAGGCACCTTGAACTCGGCCCGGGCGTCGTCTGCCTGCGAGTAGTTGAAGAGTCGCCGGCATGATGGGCAAAACATCCACCGCGGGAAGCGGCTAAAGGGAATCTGGCCAAGCTGCTCTCCGGTGGGCGGCCGCCGGATGATCTGGCCCAAGGCCCGCTGCAAAGCGTTGTCCTCAAGCACAGGGCATTCGGAAGCTGGCCATGCAGAGATGTCCATGCACGTGAAGGACTCGCTTCCAAGGTCAATTACCGCCCCCGGGCCGAACGGAGAGATCAACTGCGCTGCTCGTATCGAACGTTCTTCCACTTTCTCGCTCCCCTCAAAGACTATGCGACCCGGATCGAAACTTCGCCGTCCACGTTGCGGACGGACATCATGGTTGGCCAGCATGCGCCGGCCCTCGCCTTGCCATAGTCAGTCAGCAGGGACGCAAACTGGTGACCTGCCTTCCGCCGCTCATAGAGAAGCGGGAAGCCGGATTCGGCCACCTGCTTCCATTCGCCAAGTCGATCGGCCATCAATGCGGTCACCTCCGCGGCTTCCGAAGGATCGCTGTCACACATGACGCCCAAGAGCGCCGCGATCGCACGGACTACCTCTGGATCATGGAAGTCGATCTCCTTCGCGGCCTCATTGAGTTCAAAACTGGTCGCGTGGCGAACCACAGCTACGAGCGCCGCGTGCAGAGTGCGTTCTCGTGCAGGCAACGCGTACGGAGTGACGCTAGTCGGCTCGACGTGCTTGTAGATCGTGTCGTGGTAGCCGCGGAAGTCTTCATAGTGAGAGCGGTCCCGCGGCTTGGTCGCAGAGAAAAGCGAGACAACCAAACCGGGCACCTTTCCGCGTCCGACTCGGCTGGTCGCCTGGATGTATTCCGAGGTTAGCTTTGGCTGGCCGTTCATGAGCATCACGCCCAGGCGGTCCAGGTCTACGCCCACGGAAATGATGCTCGTGCAGGGCACCAAGTCCACCGGTGGGTCTTTTGGCGAATAGGGCTTCTCCAATGCCTCGATTGCCTCTCCCAGGCTCTTGACCATGTTCGCGCTAAGCTCGAGCGGCTCGCCAACCTCCCGCTCCAACGCGCTGGAAGAAGCAATTGCCCCGATGCGGGCCTGCACCTCGTCCCTTGCTGCGGTCAAGGTCCGTCCCAGCTCGCGCCTGCTGTTGTGGTACGCGAGGAGCGTCCAATAAGCATCCATGGCGTCCGGCGGAAGCGCTACTTCGCGAACGGCCTGCAACATGGCGGCCGAAGTCCATGCCATCGCTACTACCGGCTTGACGTAGCCCTGGCCCATGATTCCCACGTATGTGCGACCTGGTGCCGATTCGTCCGTACTGAAGAAGAAGGCATCGTCCCACCTGCTTCCGGGTGACGGGAATACCGCGACGTCCCTGCCATACAGACCGCGGACTTGCTCTCGCGCGTTCCTGATCGTGGCAGTGGATCCAATTCGCTTGGCGCATCCCCCTCGCACCGAGATGATTGCATCGATGGCTGCGTCATATGGAGCCGCCAGCGAGCCCAACGGGCCAGAAATCAGGTGCAGCTCATCCTGCAGGATCAGCGAAGGTGGTGCTGACTCGTCATCGGTCCCGCCAAAGAAGGGCCGTGCGCGGCTATCCCATGGAAGAAGAGCGAACTTGTCGATCGTCCCGAGCAACAGGGACGGAGGCTGCTCATAGAGGGCCTCGTCGATGACATTCAAGGGTAGCTCATCCGAGAATTCGCAGGTCGAATTCGTGCAGCGGAATCGGAAGTGCTCGGGCCCGCTGTCAATACCAAAGTCTTGCTCGGTCCAACCTCGGCGCGCGCCTCCTCTTCCTGAAGGAAATATCTCTGTTCCGCAGCATGGGCACGATTGCAGGAGGAACTTGTTCCGGGGGCTCCGGCTTTCGAACTCTTCCTGGAAATCATCGTTGGCCTTGCGGAACGTGTTGGGCGTAACGCGGGAGCCAACCCATAGGCCCAAGGTGAACATCCGCTCGCCAAGGCCGATCCCCGGACGCCGCCGCAGGAGCTCCATGGCCACGATCAATGCGCCCGTCCGCTGGAACTGCTGCGCAGTCAGGAATCGAAGCGTGTAGCGGCTGAAGATCGCCGTGGCCGTGTCACGCTCCCCGTGCACGAGGCGCCGCCGGATCATCTCGAACGCAGACACCAGCAGGTACGCCTCTGTCTTGCCGCCGCCTGTTGGAAACCAGATGACGTCGACGACACTGCGGTCCGGCGACTCTCTGACGAACATCGATTCAATGGTCCCCAGCATGAAGGCGATCTGGAACGGACGCCACGACCGGCCCGTGAAATCGAACTTGGGCCGTGCACTTCGGTCGGCGCGGGTGTAGGGCACCTTCGGCCGCCCTTTGACCAGCACCATCTGCATCGCCATCGCCTCGTTCGCAAGTCGGAAGCATTGCCACGCAACATCGTTCTTCTCGAGTAGCGCTACGCCGAGTTCCATGCGTCGGAGCCAGTCCTCGGCGCGCTTCGCAAAGCGCCCTGCCACGACCTTGTTGCCGGAAGCCTTGACGCCCTCGCGCTGCTTGGTGACCCAGGCCTTGTAGGCGTCGACAAGCTGCTGTAGCTCGGCAACGACCGACTTTCTCTCTGCCTCGATTAGGAACGCAAGTTCGCAGCACTTCGTGCTGACTCCAGGTGCCGAGAGCTCGAACGTTGCCTTGGGAACATCCACGCTGGGGACAAAATCAACCGCGACCCATTTGCTTCGCCCCTCGGCAGGATCTGCCCAGTTGGCTGCCGCTCCGTGCCCTCGCGCATAAGGCTGCACGGCCCGATACAAGAATTCAACCTCCGCCTCTTCGGTCTCGTCGTCATGACTCGTGCCGACTTGCGGATATGGCAGGATGCCCTCGCTCGCTTCGCACTTCATCCCAACTTGGAACAATGAATAGGCTGGATCTGCGCCACGTCCGGAACCGGTCTGGCAGTTGACTAGCGCGAGCGTCACGATCGCATGGCCACTATCAGTCTTGCGCCAGCGGGGCACGAGCCGCGCACGGCCTCCGAAGACAAGAACCTCCGAGCTGGTCTTGTCGATGACGACGACCTCCGGGCTCTCTTGGGTCGCAATCGGTCGTCGATGCCACTTGACAGCACCTCGCTTCGCGCCCGCCACGGGAGCCGAAGGTTGCTCATAGCGAGCGGCCCATACAGAACATGAAATTGAAGTGGAATCGGCTACTTTGAAGCTGATGCCCACCGCTGAAGGGAGTGCCTCAGACGTCAGAGATACCGCTGAACCTTGGTCGCCAAAGGTGTCGTCGCTCTTCTCGCTTGATTGGACTTGTTCGTCTGCGCTTGCGCTTACTGTATCGGCGACAGTCTCGATCTGCCCGCCAACGGGAAAAAGTATGCCGGTCATGTAGCGCAAGAACGGGGTCCCGAGCAACTCTTCTTCCGCGCCGCCAGCCGGCCCGAAAAGCACCGACCGAAGATAGGTGACCACGTTGTCGCGCGGCTGGTAACTTGCCATGACGAAGTCCTTCAGCTTGGATTTGATTGCGAACCGGCCCGGGCTACCGCGCTAGCAATGACATCATGGTCTGCTGCGATGAATAGTCCGAAGTTGGGCCGGGTCATCCCGAGGTATAGATCGCGGACAGGTTGCTCTCGCGACGCATCCACGTCGCACAAGACGACGAACGGAGCTTCGATTCCGCGGAATGCCTCGATCGTCGAGGCAGCCAAATGCGTGCGATAGGAAGCAGACGCGGCCCAGCCTGGGCGCCAGGCGCAATAGCCGAAGCCAGACAGCCGGGCGATCTGGGGAATGGAGGAAAAATCGATTTCACGGGTCGAAAGCAAGACAATGTCGCCCGGCGAGATTTCCCTGTCCTCGAGCCAAGAGCGGATCGTCTGCGCGGCCGATCGCAACTGGGCGTGCGCTTCGCGACTAGACGAAAAGATGACCTCGGGGCCATGCCCTTTCGCGCAGTCTTTTCCAATCTGCGCACCAGTCACCACCCTCACTGTCTGCATGATCTGCGGAGTGCTGCGGCAGTTGTGGCTCAGCGAGCCACTGAACGCCAGCTCTTGGAGGCGACGTTGACTGCCATCGTCGAATTCACTGCTTGCCGCTACTTGGTTGTTCGGATCCGTGAACCACCGCCACCTCCCCCGCTCCAGCCCCCCGTCAAGCAATCGCGAGAGGGTCTCAAGTGCTGCCGGTCTCGTTATCTGCTGCCCCTCGTCGACGATCAGACATCCGTAGGCGCTGCGCTCACCGCGCGGATGGCTGGCTAGTTCAGAGAAGGAGACCACGCGGGACGGATCGACGACATGGGACGCACGCAAATGACTTGCAAGCAGATCCGTGCCCGTCACGAGAAGCGGGTTTGCATCCGCTTCTCGCCTAAGGCATTCGATCGCCAAGAGCGTTTTCCCGCAGCCAGCGCCACCCGAACAGATCACGCGATCTTCGCGTTCGCTGAAATCAAGGATGCGGTACTGCTCCATCGTCAAGGAAAGCTGCTCCTCCCTCACTCGGGCCACGCTCAAGGACAACGGTGCAACCCTATCGAACCACGGCCGCATCGCCGCCGCGATGCGAAAGACTTCGTCCGCCGTCCATTTTCGAAACGCCTTCTTGGCACGCCAATGCCCGAGGAAGCGGGACAGCGTCTCGGCAAGGCCGGGGAGAGTGTCAACTTCGTTCCTTGTCGCGACCAATTCGACCGGCATCTCGGTACCGCCAATCAACCCGCGGGCGGCCGCATCCCGTGCCGATGTCTTTGCCAGCACGACGCCAAACCCGGAGGGTGCAGCATGGACAAGTTGGCGACCCAGCGCGGGGCTCAGGTGACGGTCTTTCAATGAAAAGTAAGCTGAGCTGGCCTGCGCCATCGGTGACTCGGCGCGCTCGATCGCTTGCGCGTTCCCTGATTCATATCGCCAGATCCCGCGATCGGTGCAGTAGACCTGCCCACCCTTGACCTCGAGCACCAGCAAGCCTTCCGGCATGAGCACCACGAAGTCAATTTCTCCCCACTTCTTGTACTCGTGGTT
Source organism: Roseateles sp. GW821-FHT09B06 (assembly GCF_059418245.1). Lineage (NCBI taxonomy): Bacteria > Pseudomonadati > Pseudomonadota > Betaproteobacteria > Burkholderiales > Sphaerotilaceae > Roseateles > Roseateles sp. GW821-FHT09B06. The sequence goes on from NZ_JBWKPM010000029.1 coordinate 29,751, forward strand.
CGACAGGTTGAGGGAACTGAAGCCGATGGCATGCTCGCCCAGGTCAAGCCGTTCAAGAAGCCTGAAGATCTCGATTTCGGACCCCGTGGCGGCCGAGGGGGGGCGTGACGGAATCATTCTCATGCGAGATCCCGCCCGCGCAACCGGTCGTCCGTCATTGGTCCAAATGGCGCGCGAGCGAAGCTCGCTGGGGGCAGATGGCAATGCAACGAAGACGGAAAAGTGCAAGCCATTGGAGAGAAGGATGGAGGCATCAACGAGCCCATTCCTGCGCCCTGATTCGAGGTGGCGACATGCCTTGATGAGGCGACGCAACTGCATGGCAGACAGTCGCCTGTTTCCCTAGAACGGAAACCACGGCGAAATCCCGACACGACGCTAAGCGAAAATCCGCGGCCGTCTCGAAGATTCCGCGCGGCTCGCAGTCAGTGCTCTCAAACAAAACTCCCTCCCTGGCGAAACGGTGCCGTCGACCGTGGCGCGCCATCCCCGGGCACTGCACTCGGTCGAGGAGCGGGGCCGACTACGCGGCCCTTTCGCTTCCTCGGCGTGCTGCGACGCGGATCACTCCGGCACGCGAGCTCTTGGGAGTTTGCCACGCAAATTCATCTCCTCCCGCAGCAGATCGCCAGAAGGCAACTTTCCCCGAAGCTGCATTTCTTCCTGCCGGCGCAGCCGCATGAGGCCGATGGGCTTGCGCAGTAGTCATTCGAATTGCCGCGCTCTATTTGTAAGGGGTCTATGGATACAATGCTGGAACTAGGTCTTGGGAGTCCACTTCCGGGGTCCACTCCTTGGCGAATTTGGCACCCCGGCAAATTCTCCAAGTCATTGTTTTACAAGGAAATTTTGCTGGAGACGCTGCGGACTACGCCAGTCCCTGAAGCGCCACCAAACAATGTCCTTGTGCTCCAGGCACTTAGACAGAAAAGCCACCCTAGCGGTGGCTTTTTGCTTTTCGTCATCGCTCGCGATGTAAGAGCAGATGTAAGGCCGCTTCGCGAGGCCAGCGAACGTACCCGTTCAAGACCGCCTTGACGTTTTGCGTGCCCTCGGCCGCGATCTACGCCGGACCGGCGCGCCGGGGCTACCGCCGACAGGCGTGCGCTTGTCCAAATCCAGCGTCATCTCTCTGGCCTGTGGCATGTTGTACTCCAGCATGCGCTCGAAGAGCACTGATCCGGCCACGCGCTCGTCCGGACCCATGTCCTGAAGTGGCAGAGCAATATCCAACAACCATTCCGTGCTTAAGTACCAGGATGTAGCGATGTTGCCCATCTGATCACCTGCAGCTTTCAGAAGCGCGTGGGCCACCTGACAGACCCGCTCCGGCTCAGAGGCCACCAGTTTGACAAGCATTTCAGGTAGGTCTGGATTCGGCGAAATCAACACGCGGTGCAAGAGAATCGGCCTCAGGCCTCGCCCCGCGGCGCCAGGCGGCATCATTGCCTCAACCCCTCCTCCCCGCAACGCACCGGAGCCCCCCTTGAAACTACAGATGGCGAAAAACTCGCTGTTCGCAATCCTGCTGCGCTCGCCCTGGTGGATCAGCCTCCTCGTCGGTCTGCTGTTGGGCCTGCTGAGCCTCGCGCTGCTGCCGGACCAACTGCGCGTGGTCGGCACGCTGTCGGGCCTGCCCTTTTTCGTGATCGGCCTGGTGGCGGCCCACCGCCAATGGCGCCAGCCCGGCGCCGCACGCATCGCGCAGACGCAGCAAGCCCTGTCGACGCTGGCCTGGCCGGCCTTCGCGGCCCTGCTGGAACAAGCCTTCCGGCGCGACGGCTATGCGGTGCAGCACGGCAAGGGCGAAGCAAGCTTCGACTTCGAACTGGAACGTCAGGGTCGCCGGACGCTGGTCTGCGCGCGGCGCTGGAAATCGGCCCGCATCGGGCTGGAGGCCTTGCGCGCCCTGCAGGGCGCGCGCGAAGCCCGGGCGGCCGAGGAGGCGCTCTACATCGCCCTGGCCCCGCTCAGCGACAACGCCCTGCCCTATGCCGCCGAGCAGCGCATCACGATCTGGCAGCCGCCCGAACTGGCCCGGGCCCTGCGTGGCCTGCCGCTGCCATCCGCCGCTGGGCGCTGATGCGCCCCGACGACGCGAGTCAGCCGAACCACTCCTCGTCCGGCAGCTTGCCGAACACGCGCCGCAGGCCCTCGCCCCAGCCGCGGCTGAGCTTGAGGAAATAGGGATCATCGCTCTCCACGCGGTGCGGTGCGGCCGGCTCGAAGCTACCGGCGCGCTGGATCAGCATGTCGATCGGCAGACCCACCGAGAGATTGCTGCGTATCGTCGAGTCGAAAGAGATCAGCGTGCACTTGGTCGCCTCGTTGAGGCTGGAGCCATAGCGAATCACGCGGTCGATGATGGGCTTGCCGTACTTGGCCTCGCCGATCTGGAAATAGGGTGTGTCCTCGCTGGCCTCGATGAAGTTGCCTTGCGGATAGACCTGGAACAGGCGCGGCGCCTCGCCGAGGATCTGCCCGCCGATGATGAAGCTGGCACCGAAGTCCACGCCCTGGCCCTGCGTGGCCTTGTCGGCATCGCGCGCCAGCACCTCCTTCAGCACCCGGCCCAAGAGCTCGGCGGCGTCGTACAGCGAGGGCAGGTTCATCAGGTGCACGCCCTCATGCTCGCAGCGCTGGCGCAGCAGGCTGAGCACGCTTTGCGTCGTCGCCAGGTTGCCGGCATTCAGCACGCAGATCATGCGTTCGCCCGGCTGCTCGAACACCGTCATCTTGCGGAAGGTCGAGATATGGTCGATGCCGGCATTGCTGCGCGTGTCGGAGGCGAACAGCAGGCCGGCCTTGAGCCGCATGGCAACGCAGTAGGTCATGTTGGAGCAGTTTATTGCTGGGCCGGCTCGGCCGGCGTCACCTGCACGACGGTATGCAGCAGCTCGCCGCCGCCGCCCTGGCGCATACCGCGCACCGGACAGGCATCCAGATAGTCGGCGCCGATCGCCAGCTTCACGTAGCGGCCGTCAGCCAGGCACTGGTTGCTGACGTCGAAGCCCAGCCAGCCGCCGGCCTCGCCCGGCAGCCGCACCTCGGCCCAGGCGTGGCTGGCCACATGGCTGGCATCGGTGGCCAGGTAGCCCGACACATAGCATGCCGGCAGGCCCAGCAGGCGGGCGCAGGTGACGAAGACCTGGGCATGGTCCTGGCAGACGCCCAGGCGGCCCGCGAAGGCCTCGGCCGCCGGCGTCGCGGCATCGGTGTAGCCGGGCGTGTAGGGCATGTGCTCGCCCAGCGCCCGCATCAGGCGCTGCAGCGCCGCCATCGCATCGCCGGCCGCCTCGCGGGCGAAGCCGGCCGCGAAATCGCGCAGCACCGCATCGGGCCGGGTCAGCGGCGAGGCGCGCAGGAACAGCGGCGCGGGCAGTTCGTCCAGCGGGTCGGGCGCGGGCGGCGCGTCCCCGGTCACGACCTCACCGCGCGCCACCAGGTGGATCTCGCTGCCCGCGCCCTCCAAGGTCAGCACATGCAGGATGTTGCCGTAGGCGTCGCAGGTCTGGCTGGCCTTCGCGGGCAGGCTCAGCGACCAGCGCAGCACCGACTGGCGCGTGCCGCTGCGCGGCGTCAGCCGCAGATACTGCGTGCTGCGCGTGAGCGGGGCCTGGTAGCGGTAGATGGTCTCGTGGGCAATGATCAGGTGCATGGCAGCGGCGGCGCGTTCAGGTGGCCTCCAGATAGGCCGTCCGGATCGCCTCGCCCAGGCTGGCCGATTCGTCCAGGAAGCCGGTCAGCCAACGGTGCACGCCCTCTTCCAGGATCTCGTCAACGCCGCCGTATTCCAGGCGCAGCGCCAGCCGTCCGGCCAGCTGCTTGACCTGGCGCCCGGCATCCAGGCTGCCGCGGTTGGCCTCGATCTGCGGCAGGATCGCGACGATCTCGTCGCAGCAGGCGCGCAACGAGCGCGGCACGTCGGGGCGCAGGATCAAGAGCTCGGTGACGCGGCGGCCATCCAGGTTGTCGCGGTAGACCGCGTGATAGGCCTCGAAGGCCGACAGCGAACGCAGCAGCGCGCTCCAGGCGTAGAAGTCCGGTGCACTGTCGCTGGGCATGTCGACCGGCACCAGCGACTCCACCGCCGGCTCGATCAGCTGCGATTTCACGTCCAGCAGGCGCGCCGTGTTGTCGGCCCGCTCGACGAAGGTGCCCAGGCGGATGAAGCAATAGGCATCGTTGCGCTGCAGGGTGCCGTAGGTGGCGCCGCGGAACAGGTGCGAGCGCTCCTTGACCCAGTCGAAGAAGCTGGAGACGCTGGGGATGCCGCGCTTCGGGAAGCCGCGCGCCTCCAGCCAGGTGCTGTTGATGGCCTCCCACATTTCGGCCGTGATCTGGCCGCGCACCGCATGGGCGTTCTCGCGTGCCAGCTTCAGACAGGACAGCACCGAGGCCGGATTGGCCAGGTCCAGCGCCATGAAGTTGAACAGGGCCTGGGCTTCCAGCTTGGGGTGGCTGGCGCTGTAGGCCTCCAGCGCGCCGGTGACGGCCAGCGGCGCGGCCAGCTCGGTCAGCGCGCCGCGCGACTGCGGCAGCAGCGACAGCGAGTGCGTCACGTCCAGCATGCGCACCAGGTTCTCGGCGCGCTCCAGGTAGCGACTCATCCAATAGAGTTGGGCGGCGGTTCTAGAAAGCATCGACGTTCTCCGCGTGGCTGGGCGACCAGGTCGTCACATGCCAACAATGTGTTTCCGAGCGGGTGCCGCCGATCCGGCTTTGCCGGGCGGTCGGCACCGCCCCCTTGCAGGGGGCGCGCGCAGCGCGTAGGGGGTGAGCCGTCATCAGGCCTCCAGGATCCAAGTGTCCTTGGTGCCCCCGCCCTGGGACGAGTTCACCACCAGCGAGCCCTGCTTGAGCGCCACGCGCGTCAGCCCGCCCGACACCATGGTTGTCTCGCGCCCGGTCAGCACGAAGGGCCGCAGGTCGATGTGGCGCGGCGCGATGCCGCTCTCGACGAAGGTCGGGCAGCTCGACAGGCACAGCGTGGGCTGGGCGATGTAGTTGCTCGGGTCGGCGCGCACCCGCTCGCGGAAGTCCTCCACCTCGGCGCTCGTTGCGGCCGGGCCGACCAGCATGCCGTAGCCGCCGGCGCCATGCACCTCCTTGACCACCAGCTCGGCCATGTGCTTGAGCACATGGTCCAGGTCGGACGGCTTGCGGCATTGCCAGGTGGGCACGTTGTGCAGGATCGGCTCCTCGTCCAGATAGAAACGGATCATGTCCGGCACATAGGGGTAGATGGACTTGTCGTCCGCCACCCCGGTGCCGATCGCATTGGCCAGGATCAGGTGGCCCTGCTTGTAGACCGACAGCAGGCCCGGCACGCCCAGCATCGAATCGGCGCGGAAGGCCAGCGGATCGAGGAAGGCGTCGTCAATGCGGCGGTAGATCACATCGACCCGCTTCGGCCCCACCGTGGTGCGCATGTAGAGGAAATCGTCCTTGACGAACAGGTCCTGCCCCTCGACCAGCTCCACCCCCATCTGCTGGGCCAGGAAGGCATGCTCGAAATAGGCGGAGTTGAAGGGTCCGGGGGTCAGCACCACCACCGTCGGGTTGTCCACCAGGCTGGCATGGCGCAGCGTGTTCAGCAGCAGGGTCGGGTAATGCGCGACCGGCGCCACCTGGTAGCGCTCGAACAGCTCGGGGAAGAGCCGCATCATCATCTTGCGGTTCTCCAGCATGTAGGAGACGCCGCTGGGCACGCGCAGATTGTCCTCCAGCACATAGTAGCCACCGTCCGCATGGCGGATCAGGTCCACCCCGGTGATGTGGGTGTAGATGCCATGCGGTAGGTTCAGGCCCTGCATGGCCGGCTGGTACTGCGCGTTGGCGAACACCTGCTCGGCCGGGATCAGGCCGGCCTTGACGATCTCGTGGTCGTGGTAGATGTCCCACAGGAATTTGTTGAGCGCGGTCACGCGCTGGCGCAGGCCGCGCTCCAGCATCCGCCACTCGCCGGCCGGCACGATGCGGGGCACGGTGTCGAAGGGGATCAGGCGCTCGGCGCCGGCCTCGTCGCCATAGACCGCGAAGGTGATGCCGACCTTGTGGAACAGCAGGTCGGCCTCGGCCCGCTTCTTGGCCAGGTTCTCCGGGCTCTGCGCCTGCAACCAGTGCGCAAAGGCCTGGTAATGCGGGCGGATCTCGCCGCTGGCGAGCAGCATTTCGTCGTGATGGCCCGCGGGGGGCAGGGTCAGGTCATGCATGAAGGGACTCCGTCTCGCTCGCTTGTACCAGGACCAATGCAAGCCCTGTGCCCAGGGCCTCGGCAAGAGCTTGCCCGAGTTTGGTGCCGGGCGCCAGCGGGCACCGCCGTAGTGCAGCCCTCGCCGCGCCCGCCTGGTGCACGCGGCGCTATTCCGGCTTGTGAGCGCGCCGGCCCCGGGATAAAAAGCCCCCATGCAACCCTCTCAAGCCCCTGCGGCGCCGGCTCCGCGCGGCGACCGCCTGTCGCTGGGCAGCTGGCTGACCGCCGCCGTACTGGCGGCCATGCTGCTGGCGGTGGCCGGCTGCGCCCTGCTGATCGAGGCCTTCGCGCGCGCCCATGCCGAGCGGCGGGCCACCGAATCCTTGCGCCAGATCGCGATGGACTTCCGCGATGCGCTGGACCGCGGCATGGCCCAGCAGTTCCAGGAGGTGAAGGTGCTGTCGCAGCTGGAGCTGTTCCGCCGCCATGACGACGTGGCGGCGCTGCGACGCGCGCTCAACCAGATCCAGCTGGGCCTGCCCCATTTCGCCTGGCTGGGCATCACCGACACCCAGGGCCGGGTGCTGGCCGCCGGCGGCGGCATGCTGGAGGGCGCCAACGTCGCGCAGCGCCCCTGGTGGATCAATGCGAACCAGGGCATCTATGTGGGCGACGTGCATGCCGCCCTGCTGCTGGCCAAGCTGCTGCCGCAGCAGGACGAACCCTGGCGCTTCGTCGACTTCGCCTGGCCGCTGCGCGACGACCGCGGCCAGGCGCTGGGCGTCTTCGGCGTGCACCTGAGCTGGAGCTGGGCCCGCCAGATCAAGAGCGAGTTGCTCGACGCCGCGATGGAGTCGCACGAGGCCGAGGCCCTGGTGATCGCCAGGGACGGCACCGTGCTGCTGGGACCGCCAACGCTGGAGGGCAAGCCGCTGCCCGGCTTCGGCCCGGCCGGCAGCCAGGGCCTGGCCGACCGCGCGCTGCGCTACACGGACGCCGGCATCGACTACTTTGTCGTCAACGCGGCCACCCGCGGCCATGGCGCCTACCCCGGGCTGGGCTGGACCGTGCTGCTGCGCAAGCCCGCCGCGCTGGCGCTGGCCGACTACGACCGGCTGCGCGCCCAGATCGCCGCCACCGCCCTGCTGCTGATCGCGCTGGCCGTGCCGCTGGCCTGGCTGCTGTCGCGCCGGCTGTCGGCCCCGCTGGTGCGGCTGGCCCAGGCCATCGCTGCGCGCCACCACCTGGGCGAGGGCCGCGTGCCGCGCATCGGCGGCTACCGCGAGGCGGCACTGCTGTCCGACGCGCTGGGCGAGCTGTCCGAGCGCCAGGCGCGCCAGGACGCGATGCTGGCCGAGCTGAACGCCTCGCTGGAGCAGCGCGTCGAGCAGCGCACGCTGGAGCTGCGGCAGGCCCTGAACCAGGTGCAGGCCGGCGAACGCCGCCTGCGCACCATTGCCGACAATCTGCCGGCCCTGATCTCCTACATCGACCGCGAGCAGCGCCTGCAATTCCTCAATGCCACCTTCGGCAGCTGGATGGGCATCGACGCCGGCGCGGCGGTGGGCCGGCGCCTGTCGGAACTGCTGCCGCCGGCGCAGTACGAGGCCCGGCGCCCGATGCTGGCGCGCGCCCTGGCCGGCGAGCGCCTGGACTTCGAGGCCGAGGCCGAAGCCCATGGCGTGCGGCGCCAGCTGCACATCGACTATCTTCCCGACCTGCTGGAAGATGGCACGGTGGCGGGCGTCTACACCCTGGCCAGCGACATCAGCGCCGCCAAGCTGCTGGCCGAGAACCTCGACCGCCTGACCCGGGTGGACGCCCTGACCGGCGCCCCCAATCGCCGCCATCTCGAGGCACTGCTGCCGCAGGCGCTGGCGCGCGCGCAGCGCCACGAGCAGGGTCTGGCCCTGCTGTTCCTCGACATCGACAAGTTCAAGAACATCAATGACGGCCTCGGCCACGCGGCCGGCGATGCCGTGCTGAAGGCCTTTGCAGAACGCCTGACACAATGCGTGCGCGCCACCGATCTGGTCTGCCGCCTGGCCGGCGACGAGTTCGTCGTGCTGCTGGAGGACTTGCACGAGGCCGATCAGGCCCGTGCCGTGGCACAGAAGATCATCGGCAGCGTGACGCAGCCGATGGTGCTGCCGGAGGCGACGCTGATGCCGTCCACCAGCATCGGCATCGCCTGGTACCAGGGTTCGCGCGAGCACAGGGTCGAACCGGCGCTGCTGCTGGAGCGCGCCGACCGGGCCCTGTACGAGGCCAAGGCCGCCGGTCGCGGCCGCTGGCACATGGCCGCGCCCATCCGGTTCGGCGACCAGGTCGTCGGCCGAAGCATGCCGCTCTAGCGCCGGCCGGCCCTGCCGGGCCCGGCGAACGCGCCGCCGTCCGATCGCCCGATGCGGCGCCGTCCGACAAGTGGGCCTTGCGGGAGGCCGCAACATGAGTCGGCGCTCCCCCGGGCCCCGCCATGAGCCTCACCATCCTCACCGTCAACCTGCACAAGGGCTTCGGCTTCTTCAACCGCCGCTTCATCCTGCATGAGCTGCGCGAGGCGGTGCGCAGCGTCTCGGCCGACCTCGTGTTCCTGCAGGAGGTGCTGGGCGAGCACGCCCTGCATGCCGCCCGCGTGCCGGGCTGGCCCGATGCACCGCATTACGAGTACCTGGCCGACAGCCTGTGGCAGGCCTATGCCTATGGCCGCAACGCGGTCTATCCGCAGGGCCATCACGGCAACGCCCTGCTGTCCAAGTTCGTCATCGTGCGGCACCAGAACCACGACGTCTCGGTCGGCGGCCCGGAGCGCCGCGGCCTGCTGCACAGCGTGCTGGCCCTGCCGAACGGGCGCGAGCTGCACGCGATCTGCGTGCATCTGGGCCTGCGCGAGGCGCACCGGCAGCAGCAGCTACGCGCGCTGTGCCGGCTGGTGGCCGGGCTGCCCGCCGACAGCCCGGTGATCGTGGCGGGCGATTTCAACGACTGGCGCGAGCGCGCGCACCGGCTGCTGAGCCGTGGCGCCGGCTTGCGCGAGGTCTTCCTGCAGCAGTATGGGCGGGCGGCCCGCACCTTCCCGGCGCGCTGGCCGCTGCTGGCGCTGGACCGCATCTATGTGCGCGGCGCGGCGGTGCACAGCCCCCTGGTGCTGCCGCGCCGCCCCTGGTCGCACCTGTCCGACCATGCCCCGCTGGCCGCGGAGATCAGCCTATGAACCAGGAGCTGGACTGGATCGGCGGCAACCGCCTGCGCCTGCTGGAGAACGGCGAGGAGTATTTCCCGGCCGTGTTCGCCGCCATCGAGGCGGCCACGCAGGAGGTGCTGATCGAGACCTTCATCCTCTTCGAGGACAAGGTCGGCCTGGCCCTGCATGCGGTGCTGCTGGCGGCGGCGCGGCGCGGTGTGCGGATCGACGTGACGGTGGACGGCTTCGGTTCGCCCGAGCTGTCGCGCGGCTTCATCACGGCGCTCACCGAGGCCGGCGTACGCCTGCATGTGTTCGATCCGCCCCCCAAGCTGTCGCGCCGGCTGCGCCCGTTCCGGCGCTTGCACCGCAAGATCGTCGTGGTCGACGGCCGCGTGGGCTTCATCGGCGGCATCAATTTCTCGGCCGACCATCTGGCCGACTACGGCCCCGCGGCCAAGCAGGACTATGCGGTGCGGGCCGAGGGGCCGATCGTCGCGCGGCTGCGCCGCGAGGCCCGGCAGCTGATCGCGCCGGCCCGGGACGGGCCGCTCGGGCGGCCTTGGTGGCTGCCGCGCCAGACCGAGGCGCCAGCGCCCGAGAGCCTGCCGGCGGCCGGAGCGGCGCGAGCCCAGCTGGTGACGCGCGACAACCACCGGCATCGCGACGACATCGAGCGCCATTACCGCCGTGCCCTGCATTCGGCGCGGCGCGAGGTGATCATCGCCAACGCCTATTTCTTCCCCGGCTACCGCCTGCTGAAAAGCCTGCAGCATGCCGCCCGGCGCGGCGTGCGCGTGCACCTGATCCTGCAGGGGCAGCCCGACATCCGCTGGGCCGCCTATGCCTCGCGCATGGTCTACCACCGGCTGATCGAGGCCGGCGTCTGCATCCACGAGTACCGCGAGCGCCCGCTGCACAGCAAGGTGGCCCTGGTGGACGACGAGTGGGTCACCGTCGGCTCCAGCAACCTCGACCCGCTGAGCCTGGCGCTGAACCTGGAGGCCAACCTGATGGTGCGCGATCGCGGCTTCAACGCCCTGCTGCGCGAAAAGCTGCAGCCGCTGATGCGGGAGCGCTGCGAGCAGGTCGGGATCGAGCAGACGGCCGCGCGGCGCTGGTGGTGGCAGCTGGGCGTCGGCGCCCTGGTCTTCCATGTGATACGGCATTTCCCGCGCTGGGCCGCCAGCCTGCCGGCGCGCGAGCAGCGCGTGATACCGGCGTCGGAGAGCTCGGTGATCGTGCAGGCGCCGCAGAACGAGCCGGTCGAAGCCTGGCAATGGCAGGCCGGCATGGAGCCGCTGCTGCAGGAGCGGGCCGACTGAGGCCGACGCGATGATGCCCAGGCCCGCCCCATCGACGGCGGCGGCCACCCGCCCCGCCTGGCGGAGCTGGCTGGACGCGGCCTTCATGCTGGCGGTGCTGGCCCTGCTGGCATGGGCCGCGCGCAGGATCGCCTGGGGCGAGGTCTGGGCCGCGCTGCTGGCCCTGCCCCCCGCCGCGCTGGCCTGCGCCGCCCTGCTGGCCGCACTGAGCCACCTGATCTACAGCAGCTACGACCTGATCGGCCGGGCCTGCACCGGCCACCGCGTGCCGCGCCCGCGCGTGATACGCATCACCTTCATCAGCTACGCCTTCAACCTGAACCTGGGCGCCCTGGTCGGCGCCTTCGCGCTGCGCCTGCGCCTGTATGCACGTGAGGGCCTGAGCCAGGCCCAGATCGTCCAGGTGCTGGGCCTGAGCCTGGCGAGCAACTGGCTCGGCTACGGCCTGCTGGCCGGCGGCCTGCTCCTGCTGCGCCTGGTGACGCCGCCGGCCGATTGGGGCCTGGGCGGCGGCATGCTGCAGGGCCTGGGCGCCTTGCTGTGGCTGCTGGTGGGCGGCTATCTGGCCCTGTGCGGCCTGGCGCGGCGGCGCCGCTTCAGCCTACGCGGCCATGAGTTCGGTCTACCCGGCCTGCGCTTGGCCCTGCTGCAGCTGGCGCTGTCCTGTCTGAACTGGCTCACCATCGCCGCGGTGATCTTCGTGCTGCTGCAGGGCGCCGTGCCCTATGCACAGGTGCTGGCGGTGCTGCTGGCGGCGGCGGTGGCCGGCGTGCTGACCCATGTGCCGGCCGGGATCGGGGTGCTGGAGGTGGTGTTTCTTGCGCTGCTGGGCGCGCAGCTGCCCCAGTCCACCCTGCTGGCGGCGCTGCTGGCCTACCGGGCCTTCTACTACCTGGCGCCGCTCATGCTGGCCGGCTTGCTGTACTTCCTGCTGGAGGCCCAGGGCAAGGCCCATGCCCGATAGACTAAAATTGTCCACCCGCAGAAAACGGCCCGAGGCATGTCGCATGCCCCCGAGGCCGTTTGTCTTTCATCCCCCATCCCCTCAACGCAGCCACTGGACACATACCATGTACCGCTGTGCCTCCGCCCTCGCCGCCTGCGTCGCGGCCCTCGTCTGCTGCATCCCGGCCCAGGCCCAGGTGCACCGCCCCTTCCCGGTCCAGGCCCTGCGCGGCGAACTGCTCGTGCTGCAGGCGCCCGATGTCAGCCTGAACGGCCGGGCCGCCAAGCTGGCCCCCGGCGCACGCCTGCGCGGCGACACCAATCTGCTGCTGCAGCCGGCCAGCGTGGCCGGCCAGAAGCTGGCCGTGCACTACACGGTGGAGCCCGCCTCGGGCCTGCTGATGGACGTCTGGGTGCTGAACCCGGCCGAGCTGGCCAACAAGACCTGGCCGCGCACGCCCCAGGAAGCCGCCGGCTGGCTGTTCGAGCCCGGCACCCAGACCTGGACCAAGCGCTGAAGCAGGAGGCGATGCGATGAAAAAGGTATACATCAAGACCTTCGGCTGCCAGATGAACGAGTACGACTCGGACAAGATGGCCGACGTGCTGGGCGCCGCCGAGGGCTACGAGAAGACCGAGGACCCGGAGCAGGCCGACCTGATCCTGTTCAACACCTGCTCGGTGCGCGAGAAGGCGCAGGAGAAGGTGTTCAGCGACCTGGGCCGGGTCAAGCACCTGAAGGAAAAGGGCGTGATGATCGGTGTCGGCGGCTGCGTGGCCAGCCAGGAAGGCGCCGCCATCATCGAGCGCGCGCCCTATGTCGACCTGGTGTTCGGCCCGCAGACCCTGCACCGCCTGCCCAAGATGCTGGAGGCGCGCCAGGCCCAGCGCCGCCCGCAGGTGGACATCTCCTTCCCCGAGATCGAGAAGTTCGACAACCTGCCGCCGGCCAAGGTCGAGGGTGCCTCGGCCTTCGTCTCGATCATGGAAGGCTGCTCCAAATACTGCAGCTACTGCGTCGTGCCCTACACGCGCGGCGAGGAGATGTCGCGGCCCTTCGAGGACGTGCTGACCGAGATCGCCGGCCTGGCCGACCAGGGCGTGATGGAGATCAATCTGCTGGGGCAGAACGTCAACGCCTACCGAGGCAAGATGGGCGATACGGCCGAATATGCCGACCTGGCCCTGCTGCTGGAATACGCGGCCGAGATCCCCGGCATCGAGCGCCTGCGCTTCACGACCAGCCACCCCAACGAGTTCAGCCCGCGCCTGATCGAGGCCTACGGCAAGGTGCCGCAGCTGGTGAACCACCTGCACCTGCCGGTGCAGCATGGCAGCGACCGCATCCTGATGGCGATGAAGCGCGGCTACACCGCGCTGGAGTTCAAGAGCATCGTGCGCAAGCTGCGCGCGATCCGGCCCGACATCCGCATCGCCAGCGACTTCATCGTCGGCTTTCCCGGCGAGACCGAGGACGACCATGCCAAGCTGATGAAGCTGGTGCGCGACGTCGGCTTCGATGCGTCTTTCAGCTTCATCTTCAGCCCGCGCCCCGGCACGCCGGCCGCGAACCTGGAGGACCTGACGCCCTACGAGACCAAGGTCAAGCGCCTGCAGGAGCTGCAGGCCGAAATCGAGGCCAATGCGATCCGCATCAGCGAGACCCTGGTCGGCACCACGCAGAAGATCCTCGTGACCGGCAATGCGCGCAAGGACCCGAGCGAGCTGATGGGCCGCACCGAGTGCAACCGCATCGTCAACTTCAAGGGCGCGCCGCGCCTGATGAACCAGCTGATCGATGTGCGCATCACCCAGGCCTTCGCGCATTCGCTGCGCGCCGAGGTGGTGATGGCCGACTTGACTCAATAAGCCGCCGACGGCGTTCGAATCTGCCTAAACTCCCGCCCCAGAGGCCCGCTGACAAACTCGGAAAGAGTCGTGGCAGATTCAGGCCCGCCAGTGAGCAGGCGAGGGAGTGGAAAATGAAACCGAACCGTTTGATACGGCCCGCCGCTGCGCTGGGCCTAATGTTCTGGGGCCTGGCGGCGCATGGGCTGCAGGCCACGGAGCCTGGCGCCGCCGCCGCGCTGCCGACCTGCCGCACCACGAGCCGCTACGTGCCGCCGCAGGTGCCGTGGATGGGGAGCTTTGACTACAGAGTCACCCTCACGGCCAAGGAAGGCCGCCCCGACGACGTCGATGTCGATGTGATCCGCGGCATGGACAAGCAGAGCAACCGAACCGTCGCCGAGAGCCTGAGGGCGCACGTCAAAAACAACTACAGCTGCGGCGGTGAAGACAAGAAGCATGTCTTCTACCTGCGGGTGAAGTTCGACCATGCACCTCTGACCGACGAGCAGAGAATGCGCGGCAGCGCCCAGTGGCGCGAGGCCGATACCGCCAACCGAGCCGCGGCCGCCGCGAGTACGGCTGCGGCAGCGATCGCCGACGAGCCCAGCGGCGGCCTGGTCCCGGTGCGTGCGGCCATGATCTGCAGCGCCATGGGCAAGCCCGATGTGCCACGAGTCGACGCTACGGGCACCCTCGTCGTGCACGTGCGTGCCCGCGTGACCGACGGCAAGGTCTCGCTGGTCGATGCCAAGCTGAAGGTGGGCAGCATCGACCCGAGCCTGAATGAAAGGTTCATCGAGGTCGTGACCCGCACCCTGCGCGAGACTTATGTCTGCCCGGGTAATCACTTCTTCGATCAGGAATTCATGTTCAAGATCAACTGACAAGGCGCTGTTGCGCGCCGGACTCATGCGCGCTCAACGCTTGAGTGTCAGCCCCCATTGCGGCACGGCAATGGCGCAGATCATCAGCCCATAACCGGCCATCCTGCCGTCCCGGCCCAGCAGGGCCAGGGCGGCCAGCAGGCCCAGCGATCCGCCGATGCCGCCCCACAAGGCCAGGCCGCCCCAGGGCCTGGCCTTCAGCTCCCGGCGCCACAAGAGCTTGAGCCCGGCCGCCATCAGGGCGGCCACCACCCAGGCGGGTGCGAGAAAGTTGCACAGATGCCAGAAGAAGTCCAGAGGGCTCAAGATGGGTGGGGGCTGAAGTTCCGCGCAGCATTTTTTCTTGATGCGCATCAATCGCATGTGCGGGGAATAGCGGCCCCGGCCTCACGCGGACAAGCCTTGAATTTTATAATCCGCCCATGAGCGTGTTCGCCCTCGGCCTCAACCACAACTCCGCGCCCCTGGATCTGCGCGGACGTTTTGCGTTCTCGCTCGAGCAACTCGCCCCCACCTTACTCGGCTTTCGCGAGCAACTGCAGGGGCCGCGCCGCGGCGCCGCCGGCCCCGAGGCCGCGCTGATCTCCACCTGCAACCGCACCGAGCTCTATGTGGCCGGCAACCCCGCCATGGTGCAGCCGGCCGTGGCCTGGCTGGCCCAGATGGGCGGGGTCGGCAGCAGCGCCCTGCTGGACCATGCCTATGTGATGGAGGACAGCGCCGCGGCGCGCCATGCCTTCCGCGTCGCAAGCGGGCTGGATTCGATGGTGCTGGGCGAGCCGCAGATCCTTGGCCAGATGAAGCAGGCCGTGCGCGAGGCCGACCAGGCCGGGACGCTCGGCACCACCTTGCACCAGCTGTTCCAGCGCAGCTTCTCGGTGGCCAAGGAGGTGCGCAGCTCCACCGAGATCGGCACGCATTCGATCAGCATGGCCGCCGCCTCGGTGCGCCTGGCCGCCCAGCTGTTCGAGGACCTGAGCAAGATCAAGGTGCTGTTCATCGGCGCCGGCGAGATGATCGAGCTGGTGGCCACCCATTTCGCGGCCAAGACGCCCAAGGCCATGGCGATCGCCAACCGCACCCTGGAGCGCGGCGAGAAGCTGGCCGGCCGGCTGTCGGCCGAGGCGCTGCGCCTGGCCGACCTGCCGCAGCGCCTGCACGAGTTCGACGCGGTGATTTCCTGTACCGCGTCCAGCCTGCCGCTGATCGGCCTGGGCGCGGTCGAGCGCGCGCTCAAACACCGCAAGCACCGCCCGATGTTCATGGTGGACCTGGCCGTGCCGCGCGACATCGAGCCCGAGGTTGCCCAGCTGGACGATGTCTATCTCTACACGGTGGACGATCTCTCCACCCTGGTGCAGAGCGCCGGCGAGAAGCGCCAGGCCGCGGTCGAGCAGGCCGAAGCCATCGTCGAGGCCGGCGTGCAGAGCTTCGTGCATTGGCTGGGCCAGCGCCACACGGTGCCGCTGATCCAGGCCTTGAATGCGCAGGCCGACGAGTGGCGCGCGGTAGAAACAGCCCGCGCCCGCAAGCTGCTGGCGCGCGGCGAGGATGTCGAGGCCGTGCTGGAAGCCCTGTCCAAGGGTCTGACCCAGAAGATGCTGCATGGCGCGCTGGCCGAGCTGCACGCCAGCGAGGGCGAGCAGCGCATGCAGCTGGCCCAGACCGTCTCGCGCCTGTTCCTGCGCAACAGCTCGCGCAGTCCCACGAATCCCGCGTCCGAGCATTAGCGGCGCTGAGGTCGCCCCGGCAACCTGGCCGGCCCTTCAGCCATTCACCGCTTTTCGCTCCCCATGAAAGACTCCCTGCGCCAGCAGTTCGAACGCCTGGCCTTCCGCCTCGCGGAACTCGACACCATCCTGGCCGACGGCGCCGTCGCCGCCGACATGAAGCGCTATCGCGCGCTGACCAAGGAGCAGGCCGAGGCCAGCGGCCTGGTCGGCAACTACCGCCGCTACCAGCAGCGCGAGGCCGACCTCGTCGCCGCCCGCGAGATGCTGGACGACCCGGAGATGGCGGAGATGGCCAGGGAGGAGATCGCCGGCGCTGAAGGAGACATCGCCAGCCTGCACGAACAGCTTCAGCTGGCCCTGATCCCCAAGGATCCGGACGACGAGCGCCCGGCCTTCCTGGAAATCCGCGCCGGCACCGGCGGCGACGAGTCGGCCCTGTTCGCCGGCGACCTGGCGCGCATGTACCTGCGCTTCGCCGAGCGCCAGGGCTGGAAGAGCGAGATCCTGTCGGAGAACGCCTCCGACCTGGGCGGCTACAAGGAGCTGGTCGTGCGCCTGGACGGCGACGGCGTCTATGGCCGGATGAAGTTCGAATCCGGCGGCCACCGCGTGCAGCGCGTGCCGGCGACCGAGAGCCAGGGCCGCATCCACACCAGCGCCTGCACCGTGGCCGTGATGCCCGAGCCCGACGAGGCCGAGGAGATCCAGCTGAATCCGGCCGAGCTGCGCATCGACACCTTCCGCGCCAGCGGCGCTGGCGGCCAGCATGTCAACAAGACCGACTCCGCGATCCGCATCACCCACCTGCCGACCGGCCTGGTGGCCGAATGCCAGGACGACCGCAGCCAGCACCGCAACAAGGCCAAGGCCATGGCCGTGCTCGCCGCGCGCCTGCGCGACAAGGACAAGAATGAACGTGCCGCCAAGGAGGCCGCACAGCGCAAGAGCCTGATCGGCAGCGGCGACCGCAGCGACCGCATCCGCACCTACAACTTCCCGCAGGGGCGCCTGACCGACCACCGCATCAACCTGACGCTCTACAAGCTGGACGCGATCATGAACGGCGACCTCGACGATGTGCTGGCCGGCCTGCAGGCCGCCCAGGCGGCCGAGCAGCTGGCCGGGCTGGAAGGCCGCTGATGATGAATGTCGCCCAGGCGCTGGCCGAGGCGCGTGGCCGTGGCCTGGACCGGCTGGAGGCCCAGTTGCTGCTGGGGGCGCTGCTGGAGGTCGAGCGCGCCTGGCTGCTGACCCATGACGATGCCGAACTGACGCCCGAGCAGGCCGCGCGCTTTGTCGACTGGCTGGCGCAGCGCCTGCAGGACATGCCGCTGGCCTATCTGCTGGGCGAGAAGGAATTCCATGGCCTGAGCCTGCAGGTCGATGCCCATACCCTGGTGCCGCGCCCCGACACGGAGGTGCTGGTGGACTGGGCGCTGGCGCTGCTGCCGGGTTTTGCGGCCGCCGCGCCGCAGGTCGTCGACCTGGGCACCGGCAGCGGCGCGATCGCGCTGGCCATCAAGCACCGCCACCCGGCCGCCGCCGTTGCCGCCATTGACCTCAGCGCCGGCGCGCTGGCGGTTGCCCAGGCCAACGCCAGCCGCCTGGCGCTGGAGGTCGAATTCCTGGCCGGTGACTGGTGGCAGCCGCTGGCAGGCCGGCGCTTCGAGCTGATCGTCAGCAACCCGCCCTATATCGCCGGCGACGACCCGCATCTGCCGGCCCTGCGTCACGAGCCGCTGAGCGCCCTGACGCCCGGTGGCGACGGCCTGGCGGCACTGCGCCTCCTGGTCGAGGGGGCGCCGCCGCATCTGCGACCCGGCGGCTGGCTGCTGCTGGAGCATGGCTACGATCAGGCCGAGCCGGTGGCCCGGCTGCTGGCCGAGCGGGGTTTTGTCGACCTGGCCTGCCGGCAGGATCTGGGCGGCCAGCCCCGGGTCAGCGGTGGCCGTTGGCCCGGCTGAACCCGGCCGCCCCGCCCGGGCGCCACTTGTTCAAAAAGCCACAAGAGCACCCCGAACAAGGTGCAGTTCGTTCTGCACGGCGCGGCCGGCGGAGTTAGCATCGATCGCATCCGGGCTCTCGGGGCCGAGGCCCGGCAGGCCATGTCGCAGGAGCTTGCCATGCGTACCGCAGTCCGCCTCCCTGTCCCCACCCTGGCCATTGCGCTGCTGCTCACCGGCAGCCTGCAGACCGCCGGCGCCGAAGGCCTGCAGCTCCCGCCCCTCGAGAAACATTCCCTGCGCTGGCAGGCGCGCGTGCAGCTCAGCAGCCTGGACAACCGCGCCAGTGGCCGCAGCCTGCTCAGCGCCAATCTGCTGGGCGACTATTACCTGACCGGCTCGCTGCTGGGCGCCAGCACCCAGGGCGGATTGCGCACCACCGGCGGCGTGCTGATGGGCTCGGCCGCACTCAGCCAGAGCAGCGCCGGCCTGGCGCTGCGCAGCGCCAGCCTGGGCCGGCGGCCCGGCGTCGCGTTCGGCCGGCGCCATATCAGCCTGTTCGGCCCCACCCTGCCCTCCGACATCGAGGCCACCGAGGCCCGGCCCTATCTGGGCATCGGCTACACCGGCCAGTCGCTGCGCAGCGGCTGGGGTTTCAGCGCCGACCTCGGCCTCGCGGGGCTGAGCGCGCACGAAGGGCTGCGCCTGGGGCGCAACAACGCTGCACAAAGCCTGGACGACCTGCTGAGGGATCTACAGCTGCGCCCGGTGCTGCAACTGGGTCTGAGCTACAGCTTCTGAACAAGGCCCCAGCGCGCCGCCCCGGCGGCCCCTGGCCGATAATCGGGCCATGGGCGCCCGTCGGCGCCGCAAACCCATGAGGCAAGAGAGATGAGCGACGTTCAGCAACGCATCGACGACCTGGTCAAGAACAACCGCGTGGTGCTGTTCATGAAGGGCACGGCCCAATTCCCGATGTGCGGCTTTTCCGGCCGCGCCATCCAGATCCTGAAGGCCTGCGGCGTCAGCGACCTGAAGACCTTCAATGTGCTGGAGGACGAGGGCGTGCGCCAGGGCATCAAGGACTACGCCAACTGGCCCACCATCCCGCAGCTGTATGTGAACGGCGAGTTCGTCGGCGGCTCGGACATCATGATGGAGATGTACCAGGCCGGTGAGCTGCAGCAGGTGCTGAGCGCCTGATGACGGCACAGCGCCTGGTCGTCGGCATCACCGGCGCCACCGGCGCGGCCTACGGGCTGCGGCTGCTGCGGCGCGGCCGCGAGCTGGGGCTGGAGACCCACCTGATCGTGACGCCGGCCGGTGTGCTGAACGTGCACCACGAGCTGGGCCTCACCCGCCAGGCCCTGGAGGCCGAGGCCAGCTTCAGCCATGCGCCCGGCGATGTGGGCGCCTGCGTGGCCAGCGGCAGCTTCGCCACCGCCGCGATGGTGGTGGCGCCCTGCTCGATGAAGAGCCTGGCCGCGATCGCCCATGGCTTCGGCGACAACCTGCTGACGCGCGCCGCCGACGTCACCTTGAAGGAGCGCCGCCGCCTGATCCTGATGGTGCGCGAGACGCCCCTCAACCTGGCTCACCTGCGCAATATGACCGCCGTGACCGAAATGGGCGGCATCGTCTTCCCGCCGCTGCCGGCCTTCTATCACCACCCGAAGAGCATCGAGGAACTGGTGAACGAAAGCGCCGAGCGGGTGCTGGAACTGGCCGGCGTGGCCGGCGCTGCGCCGCAGGCCTGGAACGGCCTGCGCAGTTGAGCCTAGCCCTCTAGGCATAGCCGGTCGACCCAGCGAAGCCCGAGGGTCCGGCTCTGCCGGCCCCACGGGCTTGCCCCCTTGAGGGGGCTGCCGCAGGCCGTAGGGGGTGGGCTATTGCTCGCCGGGCATCAGCCAGCGCTTGCGCGAGGCAAAGACGGCGTTCGGATATTCGGCCCGGCCGCGGCTGCCGTTGTAACGCCCCAGGGCCAGGAACATATCGCCCTTCTCGCGGTCCAGGTAGTGGCGCAGGATCACGCAGCCAAAGCGCAGATTGCCCTGCATGTGAAACAGGTGCGAGGCCTGGCCGTCGCCGATCAGTCTGGCCCAGAAGGGCATCACCTGCATATAGCCGCGCGCACCGGCGATGCTGATCGCATACTTGCGAAAGCCGCTCTCCACCTGAACCAGGCCCAGCACCAGGGCCGGCTCCAGGCCGGCGCGCCGGCTCTCATACCAGACCGTCTCAAGAAACTCGATGCGGGTCTGCGCCTCCGACAAGCGGCCCTTGAGGCGCTGGCTCATCTCGCCCAGCCAGCGCAGATAGGCGAGCCGCTGCTCGATATCGGCGAACTGTGGTTTGGGCGGTGCGCCATTGGCGATGGCCGAGGACAGGGCGGAGCGCACCGCGTCGGCCAGCGGTTCCTCGACCTGGGCGCCGGCATGGGCACGCAGCGGCAGGGCCGCCAGGGCCGCCGCTGCGATCAGCAGGCCGCGGCGGTTCAAGGCTTGAGCTTGGCCTTCAGATGGGCCACGACATCGACCAGCGCCAGCTTGGTCGCCTCGGCGTCGCGGCGGCCCTGGTACTCGACCTGGCCCTCCTTCAGGCCGCGGTCCGACAGCACCACGCGGTGCGGCGCACCGATCAGCTCCCAGTCGGCGAACATCGCGCCGGGGCGCTCGCCACGGTCGTCCAGCAGCACGTCGACGCCCAGCGCCTGCAGCTCGCCGTAGAGCTGCAGCGCAGCGGCCTTGACCTCCTCGCTGCGGTCCATGCCGATCGGGCAGAGCACCACAGTGAAGGGCGCGATCGCGTCCGGCCAGACGATGCCGCGCTCGTCATGGTTCTGCTCGATCGCCGCGCCCAGGATGCGGGTCACGCCGATGCCGTAGCAGCCCATCTCCATGGGCTTGGGCTTGCCGGTCTCGTCCAGGAAGTTTGCGCCCATCGCCAGCGAGTACTTGGTGCCCAGGTAGAACACATGGCCCACCTCGATGCCGCGCTGGATGGCCAGCACGCCCTTGCCGTCCGGCGAGGGATCGCCGACGACCACATTGCGGATGTCGGCCACCAGATCGGGCTCGGGCAGATCGCGGCCCCAGTTGGCGCCGGTGTAGTGGAAGTCGGCCTGGTTGGCGCCGCAGACGAAGTCGGCCATATTGGCAACGGTGCGGTCGGCCACGATCTTCACCGGTTTCTTCAGATCGATCGGGCCCAGGTAGCCCGGCTTGCAGCCGAAATGCTCCTCGATCTCCGCCACGGTGGCGAAGCGGAAGCCGGCCTTCAGGCCTTCGAGCTTGCCGGCCTTGACCTCGTTCAGGTCGTGATCGCCGCGCACCAGCAGCAGCCAGACCTGGGTCTTGACGATGTCGCCGGTCTCGCTCAGCTCGTCGGTGGCCAGCACCAGGGACTTGACGGTCTGGGCCAGCGGCAGCTTCAAGAGCTCGGCCACATCCTCGCAGGTGCTCTTGCCGGGGGTGGGCGTTTTGGCCAGGGCCTGGGCGGGCGCGGCACGCGCTGCCAGCAGGGCCACCGCCTCGGCCAGCTCGATATTGGCGGCGAAGTCGCTGGTGGGGCAGTAGACGATCGCGTCCTCGCCGGTCTCGGCGATCACCTGGAACTCGTGCGAGCGGTCGCCGCCGATCGCGCCGGTGTCGGCGGCCACGGCGCGGTACTCCAGACCCAGGCGGTCGAAGATCTTGCAGTAGGCCGCGTACATGTTCTCGTAGCTGCGGCCGGCCGATTCGACGTCGCGATCGAAGGAGTAGGCGTCCTTCATCGTGAACTCGCGGCCGCGCATCACGCCGAAGCGCGGCCGGCGCTCGTCACGGAACTTGGTCTGGATGTGATAGAAGTTCTTCGGCAGCTGCTTGTAGCTGCGCAGCTCCTGGCGCGCGATGTCGGTCACCACCTCTTCCGAGGTCGGCTGGATGATGAAGTCGCGCTCATGGCGGTCCTTCACGCGCAGCAGCTCGGGGCCCATCTTGTCGAAGCGGCCGGTCTCCTGCCACAGCTCGGCGGGCTGCACCACCGGCATCAGCAGTTCGACGGCACCGGCGCGATTCATCTCCTCGCGGATGATGCCCTCCACCTTGCGGATCACGCGCAGGCCCATCGGCATGTAGTTGTAGATGCCGGCGCCCAGGCGCTTGATCATGCCGGCCCGCATCATCAGCTTGTGGCTGACCACTTCGGCATCGGCGGGAGCTTCTTTCAGCGTGGAAATGAAGAACTGGGAGGCTTTCATGAGGTGCTATCTCGGCTCTTGCGGCGCATGGCCGGCGGGCCTCTTCTTGACTGAGGGGGTGAGGGTTAGCGAGGGGACTGCCGGGCGGCCGCCCCAATGCAATAATCGATCCAACTATAGATTTGGGGTTGATTATGCTCGACCGTGAAGGCTTCCGGCCCAACGTCGGCATCATCCTGCTCAACCACAGGAACGATGTGTTCTGGGGCAAACGCATCCGGACCCATTCCTGGCAGTTCCCGCAAGGGGGCATCAAGCATGGCGAAACGCCCGAGCAGGCGATGTTTCGTGAGCTCCACGAGGAGGTGGGGCTGCACGCCGACCAGGTGCGCATCATCGCGCGCACGCGCGACTGGCTGCGCTACGAAGTGCCCGAGCACTTCATCCGCCGCGATGCCCGCGGCCACTACAAGGGGCAGAAGCAGATCTGGTTCCTGCTGCAGCTGACCGGGCGCGATTGCGACATGAATCTGCGCGCCACCGACCATCCCGAGTTCGATGCCTGGCGCTGGAACGAGTACTGGGTGCCGCTAGAGGCGGTGATCGAGTTCAAGCGCGGCGTCTACCAGATGGCCTTGACCGAGCTGGCTCGCTACCTGCCGCGCACCAACCACCACAACCGCTATCTGCGCGCGGGCATGCGGCCGCAGCATCGCGACCGGCAGGAACCTGTGGCGGCTCCGCAGGATCCGGAGCCGCCGACCACCAACGAGAGCAAGTAGGCGCTCGCGGGGAAATTGTGGCCACGACTCACATCGCTGGCGCGATGTGAGTCTGCGCCGCAATCTCGTGCTCGCTAAGCGAGCACGAGATTGTCCCGATGGATCAGCTCCGGCTCGGCGGCATAGCCCAGCACGCGCTCGAACTGGTGCGAGGCCTTGCGGGCGATCAGACGCGCCTCGGCGCTGGAGTAGTTGGTCAGGCCGCGCGCCAGCTCCCGCCCTTCGGCATCGCGCACCGCGATCACATCGCCGCGATGGAACTCGCCCTGCACCTCGACCACGCCGATCGGCAGCAGGCTCTTGCCCTCGTCGCGCAGCTTGGCCGCCGCGCCCGCATCGACCAGCACCGCGCCGCGCATCTGCAGATGGTCGACCATCCATTGCTTGCGCGCCGCCAGCTTCTGGGTGCTGGCCACCAGCGCCGTGCCGATGGGCTCACCGGCGGCCAGGCGCAGCAGCACGTCGGGCTCGCGCCCCCAGGCGATCACGGTGCTCGCGCCGGAGCCCGCCGCGCGCTTGGCGGCCAGGATCTTGGTGATCATGCCCCCGCGGCCCAGCGATGAGCCGGCACCACCGGCCATGGCCTCCAGCTCGGGCGTGCCGGCGATCGCCTCATCGATGAAGCGGGCGTTCGGGTCCTTGCGCGGATCGGCCGAGTACAGGCCCTTCTGGTCGGTCAGGATCACCAGCGCATCGGCCTCGACCAGGTTGGCCACCAGGGCCCCCAGGGTGTCGTTGTCGCCGAACTTGATTTCGTCGTTGACGACGGTGTCGTTCTCGTTGATGACCGGCAGCACGCGATGCTGCAGCAGGGTCAAGAGCGTGGAGCGCGCGTTCAGATAGCGCTCGCGGTCGGCCAGGTCGGCGTGCGTCAGCAGCACCTGGGCACTGCCCATGCCCTGCTCGCTGAGCTTGCTTTCGTACATCTGGGCCAGGCCCATCTGGCCGACGGCCGCCGCGGCCTGCAGCTCGTGCACTTCCTTGGGCCGCGTGGCCCAGCCCAGGCGCTTCATGCCCTCGGCGATCGCGCCGCTTGAGACCATCACCAGCTCACGCCCCTGCGAGGCCAGCGCGGCCAGCTGGCGACACCAGTTGCCGATGGCCTCGGCGTCGACGCCGCGACCCTCGTTGGTGACCAGGCTGGAGCCGACCTTGACGACGATGCGCCGCGCGTCCTTCAAGACGCCGGTGCTCATGCCTGGGCCTCGCCGCCACCCTCCACCGGCGCATCGAAGCGCACATCGGGCTCGACATGGTGCTTCTGCTCGGCGGCCACATGGTCGTAGATCGCATGGATCAGCGGCTGGCAGCCCTCGCGCGTCAGGGCCGAGATCTCGAACACGGGGCCCTTCCACTTGTAGCGCTTGACGAAGTCCTTGACGCGCGCGGTGCGCTCCTCGGCCGGCACCATGTCCAGCTTGTTCAGCACCAGCCAGCGCGGCTTCTCGAACAGGGCATGGTCATATTTCTTCAGCTCAGCCACGATGGCCTTGGCCTCGGCCACCGGATCCACCTCGGGATCGAAGGGCGCCAGATCCACCACATGCAGCAGCAGGCGGGTGCGCTGCAGATGGCGCAGGAACTGATGCCCCAGGCCGGCGCCCTCGGAGGCTCCCTCGATCAGGCCAGGAATGTCGGCGACGACAAAGCTCTTCTCCGGCGCCACGCGCACCACGCCCAGATTCGGATGCAGGGTCGTGAACGGATAGTCGGCGATCTTGGGCTTGGCATTCGAGACGGCCGTGATCAGGGTCGACTTGCCAGCATTTGGCTGACCCAGCAGGCCGACATCGGCCAGCACGCGCAGCTCCAGCTTGAGCTTCTTGGCCTCGCCGGGCCAACCCGGTGTCTTCTGGCGCGGCGCACGGTTGGTGCTGGTCTTGAAGTGCAGATTGCCGAAACCGCCATCGCCGCCCTTGGCCAGCAGCACGCGCTCGCCCGGCTCGATCAGCTCGGCAATCACGGTGTCGGTCTCCAGATCCTTGACGATGGTGCCGACCGGCATGCGCAGCACGATATCGTCGGCCGCCGCGCCGTATTGGTCGGAACCACGGCCGGCCTCGCCATTGCGCGCCTCGTGGCGACGCGCATAGCGGTAGTCGATCAGCGTGTTGAGGTTCAGGTCGCCGACGGCCCAGACACTGCCGCCACGGCCGCCATCACCCCCGTCCGGCCCACCGAAGGGAATGAACTTCTCGCGGCGAAAGCTCGCACAGCCGGCACCACCATTGCCGGCCACGATATCGATGGTGGCTTCGTCTACGAACTTCATACGTTATGCGCCTTGACGGCCCGAATGTTAAGGCAGCCTTGAAACGCAAAAGCCCCGGCAGGCCGGGGCTTCTATGGCTGGCGGGCGGCTGCAGCCCTCCGCCAGCATGGCGCGGTCGGTCAGACCGGCGTGACGATGACCGTCGAGCGGTTCTTCTCGCCCTTGACGGCGAAGGACACCGTGCCATCGATCAGCGCGAACAGGGTGTGATCCTTGCCCATGCCGACGTTGGTGCCGGCGTGGAAGCGGGTGCCACGCTGACGCACGATGATGGAACCAGCCGAGATGACCTGGCCACCAAAGGCCTTCACACCCAGCATCTTCGGTTTGGAGTCGCGGCCGTTCCGTGTGGAACCGCCGCCTTTTTTCTGTGCCATGGATTAGCTCCTTGAACTGTTGGCGAAAGAAGAAAGCCGGATTAACCGTTGACCGCGCTGATTTCCAGCTCGGTGTAGGTCTGGCGATGGCCCTGGCTCTTCTTGTAGTGCTTGCGACGACGCAGCTTGAAGATGCGCACCTTGTCGTGCTTGCCCTGTGCCACAACAGTGGCTTTGACGCTTGCGCCAGCAACCAAGGGAGTGCCAACCTTCAGTTCCGCGCCGTTACCCACGGCGAGAACTTGGTCGATCACGATCTCTTGGCCAACATCCGCAGCAATCTGTTCTACCTTGATCTTTTCGCCAGCAGCAACCTTGTATTGCTTGCCACCGGTTTTTATGACCGCGTACATATCAGCCCTTTCAATAAAACAACCTGCACCACCCGGAGCCGAACCTCGGTTCGAACCCACCCCGGCACAGGCACTACCCCACGCAAGAAATGCGCAGAGCCCGGGAGTCTAGCAGACTTCAGGGGAAACACCAAGAGGCGGCGCGGCGAACTCTGCCCTAGCCCGCGACCTCTTTCTATAATCTGCGCTTCGCTTACAAGAGAGCTGAGTGTGTACGCTGCGTCCGCCTCGTCCCCATCCCCCGTCGCCGAGGTCCACGCCCTGCTGGACGCCGAGATGCGCGAAGTCGATGCCGTTATCGGCCGACGCCTCACCTCCGATGTCGCCCTGATCAACCAGATTGCCAGCTACATCGTGCATGCCGGCGGCAAGCGCATGCGGCCGAAGCTGGTGCTGCTGTTCGCCAACGCGCTGGGCTTCCAGCAGGCGGCTCGTTTTGAACTGGCCGCGGTCGTGGAGTTCATCCACACCGCCACCCTGCTGCACGACGATGTGGTGGACGAATCCTCGCTGCGCCGCGGCAAACAGACCGCCAACGCCCTGTTCGGCAATGCCGCCAGCGTGCTGGTAGGTGACTTCCTTTATTCGCGCGCCTTCCAGATGATGGTGTCGGTGAATCGCATGCGCGTGCTGGAGGTGCTGGCCGAGGCCACCAATGTGATCGCCGAAGGCGAGGTCCTGCAGCTGATGAACATGCATGACCCCGATATAGCGGTGGACAGCTACCTGCGCGTGATCCGCTACAAAACCGCCAAGCTGTTCGAGGCCAGCGCACGGCTCGGCGCCGTACTGGCCGACAGTTCCGCCGAGATTGAGGAGGCCTGCGCCGGCTACGGCCGCGCGCTGGGCACGGCGTTCCAGCTGATCGACGACGTGCTCGACTACGAAGGCGACACCAGCGCGCTCGGCAAGAATGTTGGCGACGATCTGCGCGAAGGCAAGCCCACCCTGCCGCTGCTGATCGCAATGGAGCGAGGGGCCCCCGCCGAGCGCGATCTGATCCGCCATGCGATCGAGCATGGCGAGGTGCAAGGCCTGCCCGAGATCGTGAAGATCGTGCGCAAAACGGGCGCACTCGAGGCCACCCGCGATGCCGCTCGCACAGAGGCGCAACGCGCCAGCGCATGCGCCGATGCATTGCCCCCTTCCATCTGGCGCGAAGCTCTGCTAGAATTCTGCGTTCGGTCGATTGATCGCTCTTTCTGAAGCAACCCAGGGAAGCGCGCGAATCGATCGAGAAAAAATGTGGGCGCTTGGAGTTACCGGCGCCATTCACAACGGGGTGTAGCTTAGCCTGGTAGAGCGCTACGTTCGGGACGTAGAGGCCGGAGGTTCGAATCCTCTCACCCCGACCAGAATTTCCTTGTAAATCAACCACTTACGACGGTGGCAATCGATTCACAAGGGCCACTGGTGGCAAATCAGTGGCAGATGCGGTGTCCTCGCAGCAGCGACACGCACGTGACTAAATATTTTTGATTAGACGCGGCTCCACTAACTTGGAGTCCTGTCATGGCCACCATCGAGAACCGCTCACGGTTCACTGTCACCGTCGCAAACCGCGACGACCTCCTCAAGACCTTCCCTCATAGCAAGCGCGCAGACGCAATGGCGTACGTGCGCCAGCTCTCGACGGACTTCGGTTTCAAACCGAAGCTCTCACGCGAGAACAACAGCTTCATCGTCCGCTTCCGCGAGGTGGGGCATCCAAAGCTCGCGCTGCCGGCGGCATCCATGGAGGAAGCCGTCGCCATCAAGATGCGCATCGAGGGGGAGCGTGCGACCACGCTCTTCATTGACTATGGGAAAGGCCGCTCGGTCACCCTCGCCGACCTCCTGGTTCGATACGCCAAAGAGCATCTGCCACGCCTCAAGAGCTTCGAGACCATGGGGTACGTCGTCAACGGTCTGCTGAGAGATGCGGGGGCCGAGCCGGTCAACATGGCCAAGGTGTTGATTCCCGCGCAATCCTGACCCACCGTTTCCATCCAATCTTGACCCACCCTTGTTAGTGCCTCTGGGGCTCAG
>NZ_JBWKPM010000030.1:0-52094 GCF_059418245.1 Roseateles sp. GW821-FHT09B06
GGCTAGGGTTCATACGTGGGTCAGGTTTGAACGGAAATCAGTGACGGTTGAGGGTCAGTTCTTGCCGGAAATCAACACGGGGTCAATTTCCATGGAAATTGACCCCCTCTTGGACACTATCGCAGGACTGGCATGCCGCATGGTTTCGTCCGATCCTAGAGCGAAAGGTTGGAGTTCCCGTCAGCCTAGATCTTTGCGGCGAACCGCCGCTTTACTTCAGAACCTGCCGACGGGCCGGTCATCCTGAACGACGGCAGCCAGCCTCCGGTCCAAGCCGCTCGCACGGCAACTGCTCCGGCAGCCACCGTTGATCTCGACCGAGCACGCCTGACAACGTCGCTCTGGAAGCCAATCGGCCTTGCCCTTCAACAGGAGCAGGACCAGGCGCAAGGAACCGCGGGCGACCATAGCGCACTGCCCACGACGCGAAATCCACGCCAGCAGCGGTTGGCGAGTTCATGCCGCCAGCCGCTCAAGCACCTCATCCGTGTAGCTATGCCGCTGTGCAGGCCAACCCGTCCGAAACTCCCCGGCGATCTTCCGGGTGTGCTCTTGAACCAGATCAGACGCGCGTCGCAGGCGCTTGTAGTCCAGCGGCAAGATAACGGCACGCTCCAGAGCCTCCTTCAGCGGCAAGATGGGGTACTCGGTGCCGAGCCGAGCGATATCCGACTGGGTGTAGGTGGTGTGGTGCACGCTGCGAGCCTGCTCCTCAGTCAACGTGCCCTTCCGGATGGCGTGCTCCTGCGCTTCATGGCCGCAGATCTGCATCGCGTGCGACAAAGGAACGCCTGCGTCGTGAAGCACATTCACCACCGTATGCCTGAAGCTATGGAACACAAGCTGGGGCGATGTCAGGCCGATGACGTCAAGGTTGGCTGCAAACCTGACTGACTGCGTCTTGGACGGATCCCTCAACGCCGTGGGGGTCGTCCAATCCCTATTCGGGAACAGGTACTCCGCGCCCAGGCGCCGCAGGTGCTTGACGTACTCGATGAACCCCAGGTCAATCAGCGGCTGCGTGATCGGCAGGCGGCGGACGGAGTTGCTGTTCTTCGCACCTTCTTCGGGCACATCGATGTACCAGACGTCCACCTCACGGATGTGGCCGATGTCGGACAGCTTGCGATTGACGACCTCACCGAGCCGACAGCCAAGGTGCGCGCCCAGGAGCGGACTCCAATAGTGGTCCGGGTCGCGAGTGTGCGCCAGGTAGTGTTCGGGCTTGAAGATCTTGACGAAGTCGTCGTTGCGGAACGGCAGATAGTGGAAATCATCGGCGGTGGCTTGGGCCTGCCACGCCTCTCGCGCATCCTTCAAGCCGTGGACGGGGTTCTTCAGGGCGACCTTCTCGACGTCGACCAGGAAATCGAAGAAGTGGTTCAGGTCCGACAGCTTCCTGATGAGTGTCAGGGGTGCCGCGCCGGCCTTGCCCTCGCCATCTGGCGCATCTCGCTTCCCCGGACGCTCTTGCTGCTCGCGCATGAAGCCTCGCAGGTGGGGCGTGTCGATCAGGTGGACGAGCGGATCGTCGCCCAGTTCCGGGTGCTTTCGCTGCAGGTATTCCACCAGCAGTTCCAGCAGTCGGCTCTTGTCATCGGCGGTCCGGTCTTTCTGAGTCGAGAGCTCCTTGCCGTAACGGTTGCGATAGGCCCTGCGCGCAGCCGCCATGCGCATCGTGTAGCTCGGTGCGGGCATGGCCATGGCGTACTGGGCGGGCGTGGCCACGAACTGCTGCGCCGGCTGGCCCGGCAGCATGATGGCGCTGGCCGAGGTGGCGCGCTCGGCCTGGTCCGCCAGACTGTTCAGGTAGCGCGCCCGAGCCTTCATCTGGTCGAGGATGGCTTGCTCGATCTCGGGCTTCTTGTCAAGGAAGCGCAGCAGTCGCTCCTGGTCGTCGTCGTCGGAGGCGGAAATGCCACCTGGCAGTGTCCAGGTGTTGATGGCGTGTCGGAGGTGCGTGTCCACGTGAGCAGTTCTTTCGTTGAAGGGAACACGCTCCAGCAGCGCGTTCATGTACGAAGAAATGCTACGTGCGACGGTCAGGCTTTTCGTGCCGAGGGACCGTCTTAACTCCTGTTTAGTTTGGCCGTTTTCGGCAGGGCCCAACTTTGCTGGGCCTAACAGGATGCGGATGAAGAAGATGCCGGATTTTTTCTGGTAAAGACGCGCCGGTCGCCGGATGCCCATGATCAAGTGGACCTCTCAGGTGGACCCCGGAAAAGACAAACCCCTGGTAAATCATTGATCTACCAGGGGTCTAGGTGTTGGTGGCGCTTCAGGGATTCGAACCCCGGACCTGCGGATTATGATTCCGTCGCTCTAACCGGCTGAGCTAAAGCGCCTCAAGCCCATAAGTATAGCCAACTTTTAGAGGACAATGCAAGTGTCGCCGAGGCATTTTTTTTGACCCGCTTTCGGCCCCTGCACCGCACCTTCGCGAAGAGTCCTCGATGTTCAGTTTTCTCAAGAAGAAGTTCGGCGCCGCTCCGGCGCCTGCGCCCGTCGAGGCGCCGGTCGCCGTACCGCCGCCCCTGCCTCCTGTGGCCGAGGCGGCCCCTGCACCAACTGCAGCCATGGAGGTCGCCGCGGCTGTGCCGGCGCCGACCCCCGAAGCGCCGCGCAAGAGTTGGCTGGACAAGCTGCGCCAGGGGCTGCGCAAGACCGGCTCCAGCATTGCCCAGGTCTTCACCGGCACGCAGATCGACGATGCCCTGTATGAAGAGCTGGAGGCCGCGCTCCTGATGGCCGATGCCGGCGTCAAGGCCACCGAGTTTCTGCTGGAGGACCTGAAGCGCCGCGTCAGGGAGGCCAAGGCCACCGAGCCGGCCGCCGTGCGCGGGCTGCTGGTCGAGGCGCTGAGCGAGCTGCTGCGCCCGCTGGAAAAATCGCTGGCGGTGGGCGAAGCGAGCCCGACCGTGATGATGGTGGTGGGCGTCAACGGTGCCGGCAAGACCACCAGCATCGGCAAGCTGACCCGCCATCTGGCCGATGCCGAGCAGAAGGTGCTGTTGGCCGCGGCCGACACCTTCCGCGCCGCGGCGCGCGAGCAGCTCTCGGTGTGGGCCGACCGCACGCGCGTCGAGATCGTCAGCCAGGAGGGCGGCGATCCTTCGGCCGTCACCTTTGATGCGGTGGTCGCGGGCCGCGCACGCGGCTGCGATGTGGTGATCGCCGATACGGCGGGCCGCCTGCCCACGCAGCTGCACCTGATGGAGGAGCTGAAGAAGATCAAGCGCGTGATCGCCAAGGCCCAGGAGGGCGCGCCGCACGAGGTGCTGCTGGTGGTGGACGGCAACACCGGCCAGAACGCGCTGGCCCAGGTCAAGGCCTTCGACGACGCGCTGGGCCTGACCGGCCTGATCGTCACCAAGCTGGATGGCACGGCCAAGGGTGGCGTGCTGGCGGCGATCGCCCGCGAGCGCGCGATCCCGGTCTACTTCATCGGCGTGGGCGAGAAGCTGGAAGACCTGCAGACCTTCAGCGCGCGCGAGTTCGCGCAGGCCTTGCTCGAGTAGCACCGACCGCATTGATCCAGCGGAGCCCGACGATCCGGCTTTGCCGGGCGTTCGGGCTCGCCCCTTGAGGGGGCCTGCGAAGCAGGTAGGGGGTGTTACTTCAACCCCGGCGGCATCATGCCGCCCAGGCCTTTCATGCCGCCCATCTTCTTCATCATCTTCATCAGGCCGCCGCCCTTCATCTTCTTCATCATGCCCTGCATCTGGTCGAACTGATTCAAGAGGCGGTTGACTTCCTGGATCTGCACGCCGGCGCCGGCGGCGATGCGGCGCTTGCGGCTGGCCTTGCTCTTGCCGTCCATCAAGAGGCTGGGCTGGCGGCGTTCCTTGGCGCTCATCGCGTTGAGGATGCCTTCCATGCGCTTCATGTCGCGCTCGGCCTTGTCCATGTCCTGCGCGCCGGCCTTGGCGGTCATCTGGGTCGGCAGCTTGTCCATCAGGCTGGACAGGCCGCCCATCTTCTTCATCTGCGAGATCTGGGCCAGGAAGTCGTTCAGGTCGAAGCCGTCGCCGCTCTTGAGCTTGTTGGCCAGCTTCTCGGCCGCGGCCATGTCCACGCCCTTGGTGACCTCTTCCACCAGCGCGACGATGTCGCCCATGCCCAGCACGCGGCCGGCATGGCGTTCGGCGTCGAACACCTCCAGCCCGTCGATCTTCTCGGACACGCCGGCGAACTTGATCGGCGCGCCGGTGATCTGGCGCACCGACAGCGCGGCGCCGCCGCGCGAGTCGCCGTCCAGCTTGGTCAGCACCACGCCGGTCAGCGGCAGCGCGTCCTTGAAGGCCTTGGCGGTGTTGATCGCGTCCTGACCCTGCATCGCATCGACGACGAACAGGGTCTCCACCGGGTTCAGGGTGGCGTGCAGATCGCGGATCTCGGCCATCAGGGCCTCGTCGATCGCCAGACGGCCGGCGGTGTCGACCAGCAGCACGTCGAAGTAATGCTTCTTCGCGTAGTCGATCGCGGCCAGCGCGATGTCATGCGGCTTCTGATCCGGCGCGGAGGGGAACCACTCGCCGCCGGCCTGTTTGGTGACCGTCTTCAACTGCTCGATGGCGGCCGGGCGGTAGACGTCGGCCGAGACCGTCAGCACCTTCTTCTTGCGCTTCTCGATCAGATGCTTGGCCAGCTTGGCCGTCGTCGTGGTCTTGCCGGCGCCCTGCAGGCCGGCCATCAGGATCACGGCCGGCGGCTGGGCGGCCAGATTGATATCGGCCACGCCCTCGCCCATGGTGGCGGCCAGCTCCTTTTGCACCACCGAGACCAGCACCTGGCCGGGGTTAAGCGAGCCCACCACCTCCTGGCCCAGCGCCTTCTCCTTGACGCGGGCGATGAAGTCGCGCACCACCGGCAGGGCCACGTCGGCCTCCAGCAGGGCCATGCGCACTTCGCGCAGCATGTCCTGCACATTGCTTTCGGTGATGCGGGCCTGTCCGCGCATTGTCTTGACAAGCTGGCTCAGGCGATCGGTCAGGGTGGAGGCCATGGGGGAGGCGCCGCGGCGGAGCGGGCGCGCAAATTACACTGTGGCGATGATTTTATCGTTCGCGTCCTCGGGCCTGCCCGCGACCCTGCTGGCGGCCAGCAGTCTGGTGGCCCTGCTGGCCTATGGCGCGGCCGCGTTGACGCCGGAGACGACCGGCGGCGCCAGGCTGCGCGGCCTGCTGGTGCTGGCCTGGCTGGCGCACCTGGCGGCCCTGGTGCTGGACATTGCCGGGCTGGGCCTGGCAAGACCTGGCGCCCGCTTCGGCTTCGCGCCGGCGCTGTCGATGACCCTGTGGCTGGTGCTGGCCGTCTATATGGTGGAAAGCCGCTTCGTGCCGCTGCCCGGCGCGCGGCGCGTGCTGGCCGTGCTGGCCGCGCTGGCGGTGCTGCTGGCCTGGGGCTTTCCGGGCGAGAGCCGGCCGCTGGCGGTTTCGCCCTGGGCGCCGCTGCACTGGGTGATGGGCCTGGCCTCCTACGGCCTGTTCGGCGTGGCCGTGCTGCATGCGGTGATGCTGAACCGGGCCGAACGCCAGATGCGCCTGAAGAGCCCCAAAGGTCAGGCCGGCATGCCGCTGCTGCGCCTGGAGCGCCTGACCTTCCAGTTTGTCGGGGCCGGCGTCGTGGTGCTGTCGCTGGCCCTGCTGCTGGGCTGGTGGTTCACGCCGCATTGGCGCTGGGACCACAAGAACCTGCTGTCGATGCTGGGCTGGTTGGTGCTGACCGGCCTGCTGACCGGCCGGCGGGTGTTCGGCTGGCGCGGCCGGCGCGCCACGCGCTGGCTCTATTTCGGCGCGGCCCTGTTGCTGCTGGCCTATGCCGGCTCGCGCTTCGTGCTGGAAGTTTTGCTGCAACGCGGTGCGGGCTACTGAACGACACGCATGAAATACCTGTTGCTGATCCTG
Source organism: Roseateles sp. GW821-FHT09B06 (assembly GCF_059418245.1). Classification (NCBI taxonomy): domain Bacteria; kingdom Pseudomonadati; phylum Pseudomonadota; class Betaproteobacteria; order Burkholderiales; family Sphaerotilaceae; genus Roseateles; species Roseateles sp. GW821-FHT09B06. The sequence continues at coordinate 5,907 of NZ_JBWKPM010000030.1, forward strand.
ATCGTCGGGCTGGTCTTCTTTGTGCTGGGGCTCAAGCGCAGCCGCCCGCCGGCGCCGCCGGCGCGCCGCGCCGAGCCCGAGAAGCCCGCCGCCAGCGCCCCGGACATCGTGGCCTGTGCGCAATGCGGCCTGCATGTGCCGCGCAGCGAGGCATTGCCCGGGCGGGGAGGCCTGTTCTGCAGCGCCGCGCATCGCGCGGCCTTCGAGGCCGAACAGGGTGCGTGAACGCCGCGATCCGGCCACCGCGGCCGGTGCCGCGCGCGCCTGGTTCGGCGCCGCTGGCAGTGACAGCAGTGCCATCGACAGCGATCTGATCGATGGGGTGGAGGGCGATGCGGGCGCCGACTCGCAGTTCTTCTTCCGCCAGGGGTTCCGCCCGGTGAAGGCCGGCGACACCACCTTCCAGCGCTTGTACCGCGCCTGTCTGGCCGCGCGCGCCGCCCTCGGCATGGCGCTGCTGGGCACCCAGGTGCTGGTCGGCATGCTCGGGACGGCGATGCCCGCCTGGGCGCTGCCGCTGTGCGGCTTTTATGCGGTGCAGGCCCTGATCCAGTGGTTCCTGCCGCGGCTGCAGCATGGTGTCACGCCCCAGTCCTTTGCGCGCCTGAGCAGCCCGCGCTGGTGGGCCAGCATCGGCCTGGACCTGGGCTTGTTCAGCATGCTGCACCTGCTCGATCGCGGCAGCGGGTTCAGCTATGGCGCGCTGCTGGTGATGCCGGTGCTGATGGCGGGCGTGCTGACGCCGCGCCTGCTGGCGCTGGCGACCGCATCCATGGCCGCCCTGGTCATGTTGGGGGTGGGCTGGTGGCACATGCTGCTCGGCGCCGATGTCGGCCTGCGCATGACCCAGGCGGGGCTGGCCGGGATGGGCTTTTTCGTCGTCGGCCTGCTGGCCAGCGAACTGGCGGGGCGTCTGGCGCGCGAGGAGCGCGCGGCGCGCGGCAGCATGGAGCTGGCACGCCAGCAGGCACAACTGAGCCGGCTGGTGATCGATGAGATGCAGGAAGGGGTGCTGGTGGTGGACCGGCGCGGTCATGTGCGGGCCGCCAACCCGGCCGCGCGCGGCCTGCTGTCGGCCGGCAACCTGGTGCGCACGGCGCCATTCCCGCTGCACGGCGTGGCGTCCTGGGAGCCCCTGGTGCAGGCGGTGGATCGTGCCTTCGCCGACGGCGCCTGGCCGGCCGAGGGGCGCGACGTGGGCTTGCCGCTGGCGCCCGGCGAGATGCGCAGCCTGCGGCTGCGCATGCGCTTCACGCGTCGGCGCGAAGGGCAGGGTACCGAAGACCTGTGCGTGCTGTTCATCGAGGACATGCGCAATGTGCTGGCGCGCAGTCGACAGGAGAAGCTGGCCGCGATGGGGCGCGTCTCGGCCGGCATCGCGCACGAGATCCGCAATCCGCTGGCGGCGATCGACCAGGCCAATGCCCTGCTGGCCGAAGACTGCGTCGACCCGCACGCGCAGGCGCTGACCGCCATGGTGGCCTCCAATGTGCAGCGCCTCAAGCGCATCGTGGACGACGTGATGGAGCTGGCCCCCGGCCTGCCGCCGCAGCCGGTCAGCCTGGATGTGGTCGCGCTGGTGCGCGAGGCCTGCGCCGACTGGGCCAAGACCAACAAGCTGCCGCCGGGAGATCAAAGCCCGCTGAACCTGCAAATGCCCGAGCAGGCGCTACTGGTCGCCTTCGAGCCCGAGCATCTGCGGCGCGTGCTGATCAATCTGCTGGACAACGCGCTGCGCCATGCCGCGCCCGGACCCGGCGCCCTGCTCGTGAGCCTGCGCGCCCAAGCCGAGCAAGGGGTGCGGCTCAGCGTTTTCAGCGCCGGCGAACCGATCGCTCCGGACGTGGAGCGTCATCTGTTCGAGCCCTTTTTCTCGACCCGTAGCCGCGGATCGGGTCTCGGCCTGTATATTTGCCGCGAGCTGTGCGAGCGCTATGGCGGGCGCATCGATTACCAGCGCCAGCGCGCAGCCGGGCACAGCGGCAACGAGTTCGTCATCACCTTGCGGCGCCTGCCGGCCGAGACCCCATTCCCATGAATGCTGCCCCCGCCTACAGCCTGCTGGTCGTCGACGACGAACCCGATCTGCGCACGCTCTACGAGCTGACCCTGCTGCGCGAGGGCTACGAGCTGGACACCGCCGGTTCGGTGGAAGAGGCCATCGCCCGGCTGAGCGAGCGGGGCTACAGCGCCGTGATCACAGACATGCGTCTGCCCGATGGCACCGGCCTGGACGTGCTGGACTGGCTGGAGCAGCAGAGGCGGCCCGAGAAGGCCCTGGTGATCACCGCCTTCGGCTCGGCCGAGAACGCGGTGGAGGCCCTGAAGGCCGGCGCCTACGACTACCTGACCAAGCCGGTGGACCTGCGCCAGTTTCGCAGCGTGGTGGCCTCGGCGCTGGGGCGCCAGCCGTCCGCTGCGCCGTCCGCCGCACCGCCGGCCCAGAGCTTGCCGGCAGAGCGGTCGCCGCGTCCGGCCGCGCGCCCGCGCGGGGCTAGCGGGGTTATCGCGCCGCCGCCGGCCGCTGCGACCCTGCATCGGCTGGCCGGTGATTCGGCGGCCATGCAGCAGGTGCGGGTCCTGATCGCCAAGGTGGCGCGCAGCATGGCGCCGGTGCTGCTGCAGGGCGAATCGGGCACGGGCAAGGAGCTGGTGGCCCGCTCCATCCACGAGTCCAGCCCGCGCGGCGCGCGCGCCTTCATCGCGGTGAACTGCGGCGCCATTCCCGAGCAGCTGCTGGAGGCCGAGTTCTTCGGCTTCCGCAAGGGCGCCTTTACCGGCGCCAACGAGGACCGCGAAGGCTTCTTCCAGGCCGCGCACGAGGGCACCCTGTTCCTCGACGAGATCGGCGACCTGCCGCTGGCGATGCAGAGCAAGCTGCTGCGCGCCATCCAGGAGCGCTCGGTGCGGCCGGTCGGCGCGGTGGCCGAGGCACCGGTCAATGTGCGCATCCTCAGCGCCACCCACAAGGACCTCTCGGCCGAGGTGGCGGCCGGGCGCTTTCGCCAGGATCTGTTCTACCGTTTGAACGTGATCCAGATCCGCGTGCCGCCGCTGCGCGAGCGCATCGAGGACCTGGGGGCGATCAGCGAACGGGTGCTGGAGCGCATTGCGCGCGATGCCGGCGTGTCGACGGCGCCACGCCTGGCCGCGGCGGCCCTGTCGCAACTGGCGCGCTACGCCTTTCCCGGCAATGTGCGCGAGCTGGAGAATCTGCTGCACCGGGCGCTGGCCCTGTCCGGCGGCGAGATCATCGCCGCCGAGGACCTCGGGCTGCCCGAGGCCCTGCTGGACGATGCCCGCCAGGCGGCCTTGGATGCGCCGGAGGAGGGCGCGCCCGCGGTACCGCTTGCCCTGCTCGCGGGCAATGGCGGCGACGACACCCCGCTGCCCCAAGACCTGGCCCTGTATCTGGACGAGGTCGAGCGCAATATTCTGTTGCGGGCCCTGGAGCGGCATCGCTTCAACCGCACGGCGGCGGGCGCTTCCTTGGGGCTTTCCCTGCGCCAGATGCGCTATCGGATGGCGCGGCTGGGCATCATCGAAGGTGCCGGCGTGGACGCCGAGGGCGGCTGAGCCGCCATCGAGGCTAGTCCTGACGCGGCCTGGCAGCCCGATTCGTGCTGCAAGCCAGGCCCGGCGCGGGCCTGGCAGGGCGATCTCGCTGTTCATCGAGTCCGGCGCCGAGCCCGCCGCCATCGGGCCCTTCGCCGCGTGACTCGCTAGCGCGATCGCTCCCTCAGGTCAACGGGGTTTGAACGCTATCGGTAGTGCTTGAAGCGAGCATGCCCGCTAGATATAGTGTTCTCCATGGTATCCTTCTGACCTCGGCAAGACCCGACATGCTTCAAGCATTTGCAGCTGCCACGCCCGCCACCGCCCTGTTCTTGGCGGGGTACAAGAGGTGGGCATCGAGGTCAGCAGAAGGGGTGCCGGTGCCGCTCGATTTCAGTCGTGCGAGCGCCCGGTCGCCTCAAGCCAGCAACAAAACCGAATGCGATTCCAGGGCAGCGCGCCGCTCGCCCGGGCATTGCGTTCTTTGATTCGAACAAGACACGCAGACGAGGATTTTTGATATGCAAACCGTTGTAGCCAGCACCTCATCGGACACGGTCGCCCAGCACGCTCACGGCGCGAGCGCTGCGGTGGCGCATTCCTCGGCCTACCAGGCCTACCAGATCATCCGCCGCAACGGCGCGGTGGTGTCCTTCGAGCCCAGCAAGATCGCCGTGGCTCTGATGAAAGCCTTTCTGGCGGTGCATGGCACCAGCGGCGCGGCCTCGGCCAGCGTGCGCGAGACGGTGGACGGCCTGACCGAGAACGTGGTGCGCGCGCTGCTGCGCTCGCGCCCGGCCGGCGGCACCTTTCATATTGAAGACATCCAGGACCAGGTCGAGCTGGGCCTGATGCGCGGCGGCCATCACGAAGTGGCGCGCGCCTATGTGCTGTACCGCGAGCGCCGCGCGCAGGAGCGCGTGGCCAAGGGCGAGGCGGCCGTGGCCTCCTTGCCGGAGTCCGGCCTGAGCGTGATCGACGGCGGCCAGCGCGTGCCGCTGGATATCGCTCAGCTGCAGGCCCTGATCGGGTCCAGCTGCGAAGGCCTGGGCGCGGACGTCAAGCCCGAGCCCATCATCGCCGAGACCAAGCGCAATCTGTACGACGGCGTGCCGATCGACGAGGTCTACAAGGCCTCGATCCTGGCCGCCCGCACCCTGATCGAGAAGGATCCCGGCTACAGCCGCGCCACCGCGCGCCTGCTGCTGCACACGATCCGCCGCGAGATCATCGGCGGCGAGGTGAGCCAGGCCGAAATGCAGTCGCGCTATGCCGACTACTTCCCCGGCTATATCAAGAAGGGCGTGCAGGCCGAGCTGCTGGACGAGAAGCTGCAGCAGTACGACCTGGCCCGCCTGGGCGCCGCGCTGAAGGCCGAGCGCGACCTGCAGTTCGACTACCTGGGTCTGCAGACCCTGTACGACCGTTACTTCCTGCACATCGGCGAGCAGCGCATCGAAATGCCGCAGGCCTTCTTCATGCGCGTGGCCATGGGCCTGGCGCTGAACGAGATCGACCGCGAGGCGCGCGCGATCGAGTTCTACGAGGTGCTGTCGAGCTTCGACTTCATGAGCTCGACCCCGACGCTGTTCAACTCCGGCACGCGCCGCTCGCAGCTCTCCAGCTGCTACCTGACCACGGTGGCCGACGATCTGGACGGCATCTACGAGGCGCTGAAGGAGAACGCACTGCTGTCCAAGTTCGCCGGCGGCCTGGGCAATGACTGGACCCCGGTGCGCGCTTTAGGCTCGCACATCAAGGGCACCAACGGCAAGAGCCAGGGCGTCGTGCCCTTCCTGAAGGTGGTGAACGACACCGCCGTCGCGGTGAACCAGGGCGGCAAGCGCAAGGGCGCGGTCTGCGCCTATCTGGAGAGCTGGCACCTGGACATCGAGGAGTTCCTGGAGTTGCGCAAGAACACCGGCGATGATCGCCGCCGCACCCACGACATGAACACCGCGAACTGGATCCCCGATCTGTTCATGCGTCGTGTGATGGATGGCGGCGACTGGACCCTGTTCAGCCCCTCGACCTGCCCGGACCTGCACGACCTGTTCGGCAAGGCCTTCGAGAAGGCTTACTGCGAGTACGAGGCCAAGGCCGACCGCGGCGAGATCAAGCTGTTCAAGCGCATGCCGGCCAAGGACCTGTGGCGCAAGATGCTGTCGATGCTGTTCGAGACCGGTCATCCCTGGATCACCTTCAAGGACGCCTGCAATGTGCGCTCGCCGCAGCAGCATGTGGGCGTGGTGCATTCGTCCAATCTGTGCACCGAGATCACGCTGAACACCAATGACAACGAGATCGCGGTCTGCAACCTCGGATCGGTGAACCTGGTCCAGCATCTGAAGGACGGCGCCAACGGCAAGGAAATTGACCACGAGAAGCTGAAGAAGACGGTGGCCACGGCGATGCGCATGCTGGACAACGTCATCGACATCAACTACTACGCGGTCAAGAAGGCGCGCGACTCGAACCTGCGTCACCGCCCGGTGGGTCTGGGGATCATGGGATTCCAGGACGCGCTGTACGCGCTGCGCACGCCCTACGCCTCCGACGCCGCGGTGGAGTTCGCCGACCGCTCGATGGAAGCCGTTTGCTACTACGCCTACTGGGCCTCCACCGAGCTGGCCGCCGAGCGTGGCCGCTACTCGAGCTACCGCGGCTCGCTGTGGGACCGCGGCATCCTGCCGATCGACTCGCTGGACCTGCTGGCCGAGGCGCGCGGCGGCTATGTCGACGTGGATCGCAGCGTCAGCCTGGACTGGGACGCGCTGCGCGGCCGCATCGCGACCCACGGCATGCGCAACAGCAACTGCGTGGCGATCGCCCCGACCGCGACCATCTCCAACATCATCGGCGTCGATGCCTCGATCGAACCCTGCTTCGGCAATCTGTCGGTCAAGTCCAACCTCTCCGGCGAGTTCACCGTGATCAATGAATCGCTGGTGCGCGACCTGAAGAAGCTGGGTCTGTGGGACGACGTGATGGTGATGGACCTGAAGCATTTCGACGGTTCGCTGCGCCGCATCGACCGCGTGCCGGAAGAGCTGAAGGCCCTCTATGCCACCGCCTTCGAGGTCGAGACGCAGTGGCTGGTGGAAGCCGCCGCGCGCCGCCAGAAGTGGATCGACCAGGCGCAGAGCCTGAACATCTACATGGCCGGCGCCTCGGGCAAGAAGCTGGACGAGACCTACAAGCTCGCCTGGCAGCGCGGTCTGAAGACCACCTACTACCTGCGCACGATGAGCGCCTCTTCCGCCGAGAAGAGCACGGTGAGCAAGGCCGGTCAGCTGAACGCGGTGTCGAGCGGCACGCCGGCGGTGATGTCGGCGCCCGCTGCAGCGGCGCCGGTCGTCGCGGAAGAGTCGCTGCCGGCGACCGACATGAAGTTCTGCTCGATCGACAACCCGGACTGCGAAGCCTGCCAGTAAGAGAAGAGGCAAGACCTGGCCGCGCAAGCGGCCGGTCTTGCATGAACGCCCGCGATGCGAGTGTTCATCGATGCAAACGCCGATCGGGTGTCGGCGCTGCATCGATGAATGCTTGACCCGAGGACCTTGTGCGTGCCGCCGCTTCGATGCAGCACAGCAACAGCGAGAGGGTCTCGCTGTCAAGAAGTCCTTGGTGTTTGAACACAACACTCTGATAATTCAACGCGATAGGAAGTCCACCATGTTGGTTTGGGAAGAAGACCTGAAGCCCTCTCAAAGCGCAGCACATAGCGCCACCGCGAACGCAGCACCGAGCAAGGCTCCGGTCGCGCGTGCAGCAGTCTCCGCGCCCCAAGCCAGCACCGCCACTTCCAGCTCGGCCCAGGCCGCCAGCCAGCGCCGCGTCAACGCGGCCGACAAGCGCATCATCAACGGCCAGACCGACGTCAACCAGCTGGTGCCCTTCAAGTACAAATGGGCCTGGGAAAAGTACCTCGCCACCTGCGCCAACCACTGGATGCCGCAGGAAGTGAACATGTCGCGCGACATCGCCTTGTGGAAGGACCCGAACGGTCTGACCGAGGATGAGCGCCGCATCATCAAGCGCAATCTCGGCTTCTTCGTGACCGCCGATTCGCTGGCCGCCAACAACATCGTGCTGGGCACGTACCGCCACATCACGGCCCCCGAGTGCCGCCAGTTCCTGCTGCGCCAGGCCTTCGAGGAAGCGATCCACACCCACGCCTACCAGTACATCGTCGAGTCGCTGGGCCTGGACGAGAGCGAGATCTTCAACGCTTACAACGAAGTCAAGTCGATCCGCGACAAGGACGAGTTCCTGATCCCCTTCATCGAGGCGATCATGGATCCGAACTTCGTCACCGGCACGCCCGAGGCCGATCAGACCCTGCTGAAGAGCCTGATCGTGTTCGCCTGCCTGATGGAGGGGCTGTTCTTCTACGTCGGCTTCACGCAGATCCTGGCCATGGGCCGCCAGAACAAGATGACCGGCGCCGCCGAGCAGTACCAGTACATCCTGCGCGACGAGTCCATGCACTGCAACTTCGGCATCGACCTGATCAACCAGCTCAAGGCCGAGAACCCGCACCTGTGGACGACCGAGTTCAAGGCCGAGATCAAGGCCCTGTTCCTGCACGCCGTCGAGCTCGAGTACCGCTACGCCGAGGACACCATGCCGCGCGGCGTGCTGGGCCTGAACGCCTCGATGTTCAAGGGCTATCTGCGCTACATCGCCAACCGCCGTGCCACCCAGATCGGACTGGAGGAGCTCTTCCCCAACGAAGAGAACCCCTTCCCCTGGATGAGCGAAATGATCGATCTGAAGAAGGAACGCAATTTCTTTGAAACCCGCGTCATCGAATACCAATCCGGTGGCGCTTTGAGCTGGGACTGAGATCGGACGCAAGACCGGCCATGCGGGCGGTCTTGTGCGATCGAAGCCGAGCCGCCCGCAAGCGGCTGGGCCGAGCAGACAGAGGCCGAAGAAGAGCCTTCACGCTGCGCAGTTTCCAGGTATGTGAGAGATCAAGATCCGCATGACCCTGACCGCGGCCATAGAAGCCAAGGCAGGTGAATGCAACCCCATTCACCGTACCGGGGCGCTCCTCCTGGGTGACTCTCGGATGGTGAATAACCGCTATGCGATGGACCGGTCCATCGCGGGCGGTGCTCTTTCCACTTGATCAAGGAGAACTGAAATGGCAACTGCAAAGAAGGCTCCGGCCAAGAAGGCCGCTCCCGCGAAGAAGGCCGCTCCGGCCAAGAAGGCGGCTCCCGCGAAGAAGGCCGCTCCGGCCAAGAAGGCGGCTGCTCCCAAGAAGGCCGCTCCGGCGAAGAAGGCGGCTGCTCCCAAGAAGGCAGCACCGGCGAAGAAGGCGGCTGCTCCCAAGAAGGCAGCACCGGCGAAGAAGGCGGCTGCTCCTAAGAAGGCTGCACCGGCGAAGAAGGCGGCTGCTCCCAAGAAGGCTGCACCGGCCAAGAAGGCGGCTGCTCCCAAGAAGGCTGCACCGGCCAAGAAGGCCGCTGCTCCCAAGAAGGCTGCACCGGCGAAGAAGGCCGCTGCTCCCAAGAAGGCTGCGCCTGCCAAGAAGGCCGCTGCTCCCAAGAAGGCTGCCGCTGCTGCCAAGCCGCCTGCCAAGAAGGCTGCGAAGAAGCCGGCTGCCAAGAAGGCTGCCCCTGCTCCCGCTGCCCCTGCCGCTGCGAAGCCTGCTGCATCGGCGCCGGCTGCCAAGACGGCTCTGAGCCCTCAGGCCGCTTGGCCCTTCCCGACCGGCAACAAGCCCTGAACGGAACAGGCCTGATCGGCCTGAACCAAGCAAAACCCGGCCTCGGCCGGGTTTTTTTTGGGCGGATGGGACCGAGGGTGTCGCGGGTACCGCGATGCTGCGAGGCTCAGGGGTGGAAGATCACCACGTGGTAGCCGCTGACCTTCTGTGTGCCGGTGCTGAACACGAGTTGCAGCGGCTCCTCGCTGTGCCCGGCGATCGCGCTCTTGCTGGACGCGAGCTCCGCGGGCTTGAGCATGCGCCGAGCCACCTGGGCGCCGCTGGCGTCGGTGAGGCTCAGGTCCACCCAAGGCAGTGCCACCGGATAGGCGGCCTTGTTGCGCAGCATCACGCTGAGCTTGTAGTGATTGCCGGAGCCGGCCTGCGTCAGGCCACTGCTCTCGACCTCCAGTGCGTCGATGCGCTTCCAGGGCTCCAGCGTGCAGCCTGCCAGGCCGCAGAACGACTGCAACAGGGGGCGGCTCTGCGGATGGATGGCGAGCAGGGCGTTGCGGTACTGAAAGGTCAGTTGCAGCAGCAGCGCGACCAGCAGCAGCGCGGCGGCCAGCGCCAGCGCGATGCGCATGCCCGGCCCATTCCAGCGGCTGCGGGCTGGGCGCCCCTGGCGCAGGAAGCTGGCCTGGGGCGCGTCGGCCGTCGCGGCCTCGCTCGGAGGGATCAGACCCTGCTCCATGGGGCCGGCCGTGGCGCCGCGATCCTGCTGCAGGGTCGTCAGCGAGGGGGCCAGGGTTACATCGTCGGCACGCAGTTCGGGCAGGGCTGCCGAGGGCTCGGCGACCGGCTCGGCCGCGCCCGACCAGTAGGGTTCGCGGCGTGACGGCGCTTCGGGCAGGGCGCTGATGGGGAAACCTGCCGCGTCGCCGTCGTCCACGCGAGAGCGCATGGGCAGGTCCGGAGGCAGCGCGGCCGGCTCGGCTTCCAGATCGGGCTCAGGCTCGAGGACATGGGCCGGCGCGGCCATCGTCGGCTCGGGCTCGGTCGCGAGCGGCTCGGCCTGCTCGGTCTGTAGCGCGGGCCAGGGCGGCGGAGCCTCGCGGTCCATGTCGAACAACTGCTCGCGGGCGTCGAACACCTCGGCGCAGCGGCCGCAGCGCACCCAGCCTTCGGAGACGCGCAACTGATCCTGCACCACCCGGAAGATGGTGCCGCAAGCGGTACAACGGGTGGCGAGGCTCATGGCCGGCATCATGCCATGGGACATCGGTCCTGCATGCTCAGACGCGCTGTGCCGTCATCAGGATCCAGCCCTCTTCGCTGTCGCTGACGTCCAGCTTCAGCCAGGGCGCGTAGGCCGCCTTCAGCTCGTCGGCCTGGCGCTCCAGGATGCCGGCCAGCACCAGGTGCGCGCCGGGGGCCAGGTGTTGACACAGCAGCGGCGCCAGCAGCTTCAGCGGCGTGGCCAGGATGTTGGCCAGCACCAGCGGGTACTCGCCCTTGGCCGCATCGGGCAGGGCGGCGTGGATGCGCTGCGGCACCTGGTTGGCCTCGGCGTTTGCCACCGTGGCGGTGACGGCCGCCGGGTCGATATCCACCGCGTCGATCTGCTGCGCGCCATGCAGGGCCGCGCCGATCGCCAGGATGCCCGAGCCGCAGCCGTAGTCCAGCACGCGGTCCCAGCCCGGGGCCAGGTCTTGATGGCGGGCGATCCAGCGCAGGCACATGCGCGTGGTCGGGTGGGTGCCGGTGCCGAAGGCCAGGCCCGGGTCCAGGCGCATGACGGTCGTTGCCTGGGCCGGTGCCTCGTGCCAGGAGGGCACGATCCAGAACGCGGGCGTGATCTCGACCGGCGCGAACTGCGACTGGGTCAGCCGCACCCAGTCCTGTTCGGGCACGGCCTGGATGGCCTGTACATGCACATCGGCCGCCCAGTCCTGCGCCAGCAGCAAGGTCACGCATTCGGTGGCCTCGGCCTCCTCGGCGAACAGGGCCTTGACGACCGAGCGCTGCCAGCCGGGCTTGGGCGCCGGCATGCCGGGCTCGCCGAACAGGGCATGCTCGGCCTCGGTGTCGGCATCGGCGTCCTCCACCGAGACCGACAGCGCGTCCAGCTCCATCAACGCGTCGCTGACGGTCTCGACCGCCTCCTCGCTGCAGACCAGCACCAGTTCGAACATCATGCTCATCGCTTGTGGTCGCGCATCCAACCCTCGAGATAGTGGATGCTGGTGCCGCCTTCCATGAACTTGGCGTCGGCCATCAGTTCGCGGTGCAGCGGGATGTTGGTCGAGATGCCTTCCACCACCGTCTCCGACAGCGCGATGCGCATGCGCGCCAGCGCCTGCTCGCGGGTGTCGCCGTGCACGATGATCTTGCCGATCATCGAGTCGTAGTTGGGCGGCACGAAGTAGTTGGTGTAGGCATGCGAGTCGACGCGCACGCCGGGGCCGCCGGGGGCGTGCCAGGTCGTGATGCGGCCGGGCGAGGGCGTGAACTTGACCGGGTCCTCGGCGTTGATGCGGCATTCGATCGCATGGCCGCGCATCTCGATATTGCGCTGCGCGAACGGCAGCTTCTCGCCGGCGGCGATGCGGATCTGCATCGCGACGATGTCGATGCCGGTCACCATCTCGGTCACCGGATGCTCGACCTGCACGCGCGTGTTCATCTCGATGAAGTAGAACTCGCCGTTCTCGTAGAGGAACTCGAAGGTGCCGGCGCCGCGGTAGCCCATCTTCTTGCAGGCCGCCGAGCAGCGATCACCGATCTTCTCGATCACGCGGCGCGGGATGCCCGGCGCCGGTGCTTCCTCGATGATCTTCTGGTGGCGGCGCTGCATCGAGCAGTCGCGCTCGCCCAGCCAGACGGCGTTCTTGTGGCCGTCGGCCAGCACCTGGATCTCCACATGGCGCGGGTTCTCCAGGAACTTCTCCATATAGACCTGCGGATTGCCGAAGGCCGCGCCGGCCTCGGTCTTCGTGGTCTGCACCGCGTTGACCAGGGCCGCCTCGGTGTGCACGACGCGCATGCCGCGTCCGCCGCCGCCGCCGGCCGCCTTGATGATCACCGGGTAGCCGACCGCGCGGGCGATCTTGACGATCTCCTTCGGATCGTCGGGCAACGCGCCCTCCGAGCCGGGCACGCAGGGCACGCCGGCGCGGATCATCGCCTGCTTGGCCGAGACCTTGTCGCCCATCATGCGGATGTTCTCGGGCGTCGGGCCGATGAAGACAAAGCCGCTGCGCTCGACGCGCTCGGCGAAGTCGGCGTTCTCGCTGAGGAAGCCGTAGCCGGGGTGGATGGCCTCGGCATCGGTCACCTCGGCGGTGGCGATGATGGCCGGCATGCTGAGGTAGCTCTGGGCCGAGGGCGCCGGGCCGATGCAGACGGCCTCGTCGGCCAGCTTGACATATTTGGCGTCGCGGTCGGCCTCGGAGTAGACGACGACCGACTTGACACCCAGTTCGCGGCAGGCCCGCTGGATGCGCAGGGCGATCTCGCCCCGATTGGCGATCAGGATTTTCTTAAACATGGCAGTTGCTCAGCGCGCAAGGCGCAACGCGGCAAGAGAGCCCTTCCAGCGGCTGTCGTGGAACCGGCTTTGCCGGGCCGCCGACAGCGCCCCCTTGAGGGGGCCGGCGAAGCCGGTAGGGGGTGGGTTTCATTATTCGATGACGAACAGCGCCTGGCCGAATTCCACCGGCTGGCCGTTCTCGACCAGGATCTTGGTGATGGTGCCGGTCTTGTCGGCCTCGATCTCGTTCATGATCTTCATCGCCTCGATGATGCAGATCGCTTCGCCTTCCTTGATCTGCTGGCCCACCTCGGCGAAGGCCTTGGCGTTCGGGCTGGAGGCGCGGTAGAAGGTGCCCACCATCGGCGACTTCACCAGATGGCCGGTTTCGGCGGCCGGGGCGGGCGCGGCGGCGGGCGCGGCCACCGGGGCGGCGGCCACCGGGGCGGCCGGCGCCATGGCCGGCATGGCCATCATCGGCACGCCGGTCGTTCCGTCGGACTTGACGATGCGCACCTTGCCGTCGGCCTCGGTGATTTCAAGTTCGGAAATGTTCGACTCGGACACCAGGTCGATCAGGGTCTTGAGCTTGCGCAGATCCATGATGAAAGTTCTCCAACGGAATGGGTTGTTGTGTTGTTCCAGTACCGGCTTCCACGGGAGCCCGGTCGGGGGTTCAGGCCCGGCTGCCCAGCTTGGCGATGGCGTATTGCAGGGCCAGTTGATAGCCCTGGGCACCCAGTCCGCAGATCACGCCGTCGGCGAGCTCGGAGAAGAAACTGTGGTGCCGGAATGCCTCGCGCTTGTGGATATTCGACAGATGGACTTCGACAAAGGGCAAGGCAACCGCCGCCAGCGCATCGCGCATGGCCACGCTGGTATGCGTGTAGGCAGCCGGATTGATGATGATGAAGCGACAGCCGTCGCGGCCCGCGGCCTGGATGCGGTCGACCAGGGCACCTTCGTGGTTGCTCTGGAAGGATTCCAAAGTGATTCCGGCTTCGGCTGCGATCTTCAACAGATCAGCATCGATCTGAGGCAAAGTTTTCGAGCCGTAGACCCCGGGCTCCCGAGTTCCCAGGAGATTGAGGTTGGGTCCGTGAATGACAAGAATCTGCATCGGCAGCGCGCCCGTAGCGTTAGAGCCTGGACACTAGAAGCGATAAAGGCTGGACTTTACGCTTTTTAGGGCCTGATCGAAGCCGGTCGTCGAAAATTTATCGCTTGACCCGCGACGCATCGCGGGTGCTGGATTTTGCGGCGCGGGCCGGCGGGCTCAGGCCTGGCTGCGTGCCAGTTCCCGCAATTCGGTCAGGTTCGTCGGCCCCAGCTTGCGCCAGAAGGGCTCGCCAGAGGCATCGAAGGCGACGCTGAAGGGCAGGCCGCCCTGCAGGTTGCCGAGTGTGCGCAGCAGCTCGGTGCCGGTCAGGCCGGCCATGCCGATGGTGAAACCGACCGGCAGCTTCCTCAGGAATTCGCGGACCGGGGCGGCGCCGTCGATCGCCAGGCCCAGCACGGCCCAGCCCGGATGTTCGCGTCCGAACTGGTCCAGCTCGGGCATTTCCTTGACGCAGGGCGCGCACCAGGTGGCCCAGAAGTTCAGCAGCAGGGGGCGGCCGCGCAGTGCCGCCAGGTCCAGCGGACCGCCCTCCGGGCGTTCGAAGCCGGCCGACCAGAAGGCCCGGGCAGCCGCCGACGGCGCGCTGGGCTGCGCCGGTCGGCCGTGGCGCCAGGCCAGGCCGGCGCCCGCGGCCGCCGCGGCCAGGCCGGCAGCGCCGAGCATCAGTTGGCGTCGTTTCAAGACGGCTCTCCTTCTTGTTCGGCGATCAGCCGCCGCAATGCGGCCAGGTCGCCGCGTTCGCTGCGCCCGCGCGTGTCCGGCTTCAGGGCGCCGCGCAGGTCGTCATGATCCAGAATGGTCAGGGCCAGGGTCACCGTCTCGCCCAGCTCGCGGCAGGGAACGGCCAGCAGCAACTGGTCCACCTGCTGGCCGCGCGGCCCGGGGGCGCTGCCCACTTCGTAGTCGACCCGCCAGTTCAGCAGGGCGATCTCGGCGGCCTTGCTGTCGTCGCAGTAGAGCTGCAGATGGATGGGCGAGAGCCGGGTCGCGGTGCCGCGCCAGACCGCGCCGGTCAGATGCGGGCGGAACTCGGCCAGGCGCTCCATCCACAGCGCGGCCAGCGCGCGCAGCGCCGCCAGTTCGGCCGGCTGGGTGTCGGCGCAGAAGATCGCCAGGTACTCGCGCACCTGCTCCTCCAGCAACTCGTTGTCCGGCAGGGCGGTGCGCTTGGGCAGGCCCAGGCTCTTCAGCGCGCGCTGCTTGGCCGGACCGTACTCCATGCCTTCCTCCACCACGATGCGGGCGGCGGCGGCGGCGATTTCCAGGCTCAGCTCGTCGTGTTCCATGGCTTCAGGGCAGTTCCACCGCCCCCATGCGGGCCTCGATGGTGCCGGCGCGCGACAGCACATAGGCCGAGGCCGGGCGCTTCTCGAAGCGCTTGGGCGCCGGCAGCATCACCGCCAGGCGGGCCGCCTGGCCGGGCGACAGGCGCGCGGCGTCGATGCGGAAATAATGGCGCGCCGCCGCCTGGGCGCCGAACAGGCCCTCGCCCCATTCGACATGGTTCAGATAGATCTCCAGGATGCGCCGCTTGTCCAGCAGCGCCTCCAGCATGAAGGTCAGCGCGAATTCCTGGCCCTTGCGCAGCAGGTTGCGCTCGCCGGAGAGGAACAGGTTCTTGGCCAGCTGCTGGGTGATGGTCGAGCCGCCGACGATCTTGGCCACCGGCGCCGCGCGCCCCGGCCGCAGGTGGGAGGCCTGCTTCTCGGCGCGTGCCTCGGCCTTCTGGTTCTTCTCCCAGGCCTTCTCGATCGCCTCCCAGTCCACGCCGCCATGGTCGGCGAAGGCGGCGTCCTCGCTGGCGATCACCGCGCGCTGCAGGTGCTTGGACAGGCGCTCCTCGTCCACCCATTGCTGGCTCCAGGCCACCCGGCCCTTTTCCGTGGCCAGGCGCCAGATTTCCGAGCGCTGGAAGGTGGTGGACTGCGGCGCCAGCAGATTCATCAGCGCGATGCGACCCGCGAAATAGAGCTGCAGCGCCACCAGGCCCAGCAGCAGCAGGGCCAGCAGGCGCGCCAGTTTGCCGATCATGGCTTCTTCTCGATCCGGGCGCGCAGCGCCGCCAGCACCGGCGCGCTGTCCGGGCGCACGCCTCGCCATATATGGAAGGCCTCGGCCGCCTGCTCCACCAGCATGCCGAGACCGTCGCGGCCCTCGAAGCCATGGGCCGCGGCCCAGTCCAGGAAGCCTTGGGCGGCCGGACCGTACATCATGTCCAGCGCCAGCGCCCCGGGCTCCAGCACGGCCGGCGGCACCGGCACGCCGGCGCCGGCCATGCTGGCGCTGGTGCCGTTGACCAGGATGTCGAAGCCGTCGCCGGTGCCGTCCAGCGTGCAGGCGCGCAGGCGCACGCCATGCGCGGCCGCGCAGTCCGCATGGCCGGCCACCAGGGCCTGGGCCTTGTCGACGCTGCGGTTGGCCACGGTGATCTCGGCCGGGCGGCCTTCGATCAGGCTGCCCAGCACGCCGGCCGCGGCGCCGCCGGCACCCAGCAGCAGCAGGCGCCGGCCCTGCAGCGGCCGGCAGCGTTCGATGTCGCGCGCCAGGCCCACGCCGTCGCTGTTGTCGCCGTACCAGTCGTCGGCCGTGTCGAAGCGCAGCACATTGCAGGCACCGGCCAGGCGCGCGCGCGCGGAGTGGCGCCGCGCCAGTGCATGGGCCTCGAACTTGAAGGGCACGGTGACGTTGCAACCGCGCCCGCCCTGGGCGGCGAAGGCACGCAGCGTGGGCTCGAAGGCGTCCAGCGGGCACAGCAGGCGCTCGTAGACCAGGGCCTCGCCGGTCTGCGCCGCGAACATCGCGTGGATGTCGGGCGAGCGGCTGTGGGCCACCGGGTTGCCGGCGATCACATAGACATCGGGACCATGGGCTTGAGGCTGGGTCATGGCTGGGCGGACAGGCTGGTTTCCAGGCCGTCGTCTCGGGTGAAGCGGAAGCGCGAGGTGATCACCAGCACCTCGGCGCCCTGGCGCATCGCGGCGCTGAAGGGGCCGAAGGGGCCGGCGGCACGCACGATCGCGATGGCGCGCCGGTCCAGGATGGCATTGCCGGAGCCGGCCACGACATCGGTCTCGACGACCCGGCCGCGGTGATCGACATGGATGTTCAGGGTCAGCTCGCCATAGAGCTTGCGGCCCTTGTATTCGGGAAAGTCGCGCGTGCCGCGCGCCTCGATGCGGCGGCGCAGCTGGTCGTAGTACTGGGCATAGACCACCTCGCGCGTCGCGGGGCTGATGTAGCGCTTCTTCGGGCGCGCGTTCTCCTCGTTGACGCGCTTCTCGATCTCGGCCATCAGGTCCACCAGGCGGCGGCGCTTCTCGGTCTGCTCGATGGCCTCGGGTGTGCCCTGGTCGCGCCGCGGGTCGGGCGGCGGCAGCAGGGCCAGCGCGCGCCGCACCTGGGCCAGCAACTGCTGCTGCTGCTCATGCAGCTGGGCGATATGGGCGCGCTGGTACTCGGCCTGGTCGCCCTGCTCGACCTGGCGTGCCGGCGGCAGCGGCGAGGTGGCGCGGCCGGCCTCGGCCTCGCCGCCGCCGGCCAGATTGACCTGGGCCAGCGCCTGGGCCTTGGTCGGGCGCTCGTTGCCCTTGGTGTTGACCAGCACCACCTCCAGCGGCGTGTCGCGGAACAGGCGGTTGAAGCCTTCCGGATTGGCCACGCGCAGGGTCAACAGGCCGCCGTGCAGGCCCAGCGAGGCGAGCAGCGCGATCTGCAGCGTGGAGAGCCGGCCCAGCATCGTCAGTTCTGCGGCGTCTCGGTGGCGGCGGGCTCGCCCTCGGGCGCCAGGTCGATGGCCAGGGTGAGCGCGCCGGTCGGCTCCTCCTCCTCGTCCTCGGCCTCCTCGGCGACCCCGGCCGCCGGCTGATCATCCAGGCGCGCGGCCAGGCTGGCATGCAGGTCCAGGGTCATCTCGTCGATGCCGGTGATGCGCACCCGCACATGGGCGCCGCGCGGCAGGCTTTCGCAGCCCAGCGCCTTGAACACCAGCGGCAGCGCGTCGGCGCGCACCAGGCCGTCCTTCATCACCGCGGCGTCCAGCTCGGTGATGCCCTGCTGCTGCAGATAACGCAGGGTCCAGAAGCGCTCGATGCCATTCTGGAAGCCGTTGTAGGCGCTGTAGGCGGCATCGAATCCCGAGATGATCGAGAACAGCTGCGCGTCCTTAGGTCTAAAGGGCGCCACCAGCGCCGCCGTGCGGCCATGGCGCGCGCAGGCGATGATCTGCCACTGGTTGACCAGGTCCACATAGCGGCGCAGCGGCGAGGTGGCCCAGGTGTACTGCGCCACGCCCATGCCGGCATGGGGCTGGGCCTTGGTGCCCATCCTGACCTTGACGCCGGGCGCCAGGCTGGCCTGGCTGCGGTAGATGCCGGGCAGGCCCAGCTCGGCCAGCCAGCCGCCCCAGGTCGAGTTGGCCAGGATCATCGCCTCGGCCACGATCAGGTCCAGCGCCGAGCCGCGCTGGCGCGTCGTGATGCCGACCTGCTCGCTGCCGTCCGGCTCGTGCAGGCCGCCGCTGTCGAGGCGGAAGTTGTAGTCCGGGCGGTTGAAGGTTTCGGGCTTGCCGCGCACCAGCTCGCGCTTGGCCTTCAGGTCCTTGGCCAGGCGGTGGCAGAAGGCCAGCTCGGCGGCGAACTCGTAGTCGGCCGGGGCCTGGCCGGTCAGCGAGGCCTCGGTGATCACCGCGTCCAGCTTGTCGTGGCGCAGATTGGCCTTGATCGGCACGCGCTCCAGCTTGGTCTCGCTGCCCTTGATCTCCAGGGTGGCCTCGTCCAAGGTGAAATAGATCGACACGGCCGGGCAGTCGCGGCCCTCGATCAGCGTGTAGGTCTGCACCACCTCGTCCGGCAGCATGGTCAGCTTCCAGCCGGGCATGTAGACGGTGGAGTAGCGCTCGCGGGCGACCTTGTCGACCGCCGAATCCGGCGCAAAAGCCAGGCCCGGCGCCGCGATATGCACGCCGAACACCACGCTGCCCGTGCCCAGGCCCTGCACCGACAACGCATCGTCGATCTCGGTGGTGGCCGAGTCGTCGATCGAGAAGGCGGCCACCGGACTGAGCGGCAGCTCGTCCTTGATCTCGGGCGCGGTGAGTGCCGGGAAGCCGGTGCCCTTGGGGAAGTTCTCGAACAGGAAGCGCTTCCAGTGGAACTGGTAGGGGCTGCCGATCGCGCCGGCGCCCTGCAGCAGTTCCAGCGGCGCCTTGTGCGCGCGCTTGGTGGCCTCGACCACGGCCTTGTACTCGGGACCGTTCTTGTCGGGCTTGAACAGGATCTTGTAGATCTGCTCCTTGATCGGGGCCGGGCAAAGGCCCGCGGCCAGCTCGTCCGCCCAGGCCTCGATCTGCAGCGCCTGCTGGCGCTTGCGCTCGATGCCCAGCAGGGCGGCCTTGACGATCTCCTCCGGCGCCTTCTTGAACTGGCCCTTGCCGGCGCGGCGGAAATAGTGCGGCGCCTCGAACAGGCGGAACAGCGCGGCGGCCTGGTGCGCGAGGCCGGCCTTGGCGTCGAAATAGTCGCGGGCCAGGTCGGCGAAGCCGAACTCGGTCTCGGGGGCGAACTCCCAGGCCAGGTCCAGGTCGATCTCCTGCGCCAGGCGCTGAGCTTCGGCGATCAGCTCGGCGGGCGCGGGCTTGTCGAACTTGAGCAGCACATTGGCCGCCTTCACTTTGACGCGCTTGCCGGACTCCAGCTCGATCTGCAGCGAGCTTTCGGCTTCGGACATCACGCGGCCGGCGAGGAACTTTCCGGCTTCATCGAACAGGGCAAACATGGGAGGGATTGTCGCCGATGCTTGGGGGGGCTCTAAGATGGTCCGCTTCCCGGCTGTTCCGTCCACCATGCGCGCATTCGCTCTTGCCCTGCTGATCCCCGGTCTGGCCCTGGCCCAGCCCTATCCCGCCACGCCCAAGAAGCCGGTCAGCGATGCCTACCACGGCAGTACCGTGGTGGATGACTACCGCTGGATGGAGGACATGAAGTCCACCGAGTTCCAGACCTGGCTGATGACCCAGGCCCACTATGCGGGCGAGGTGCTGGCGCGCCTGCCCGGCCGCGCGGCGCTGCGCGAACGCCTGGGCCAGCTGCTGGATGCCGGCGAGGTCAGCGCGGGCTTCAGCGCGGCCGGCGGCGCCATCTACTACCTGCGCCGGGCGCCCGGACAGAACCAGTTCCGGCTCTGGATGCGCGAGGGCCTGGAGGGCGCCGAGCGCCAGCTGCTGGATCCCGAGAACCTGCCGGGCCAGCCGGGCAGCCATGCGATCGACTGGTTCAGCGTCTCGCGCGACGGCCGCCATCTGGCCCTGGGCCTGTCCAAGGGCGGCTCGGAGGACAGCGTGCTGCGCGTGCTGGAGGTCGCCAGCGGCAAGCTGCTGGCCGAGGCCATCCCGCAGACCGGGCTCAACGAGGGCGGCGTGGCCTGGCTGCCGGACGGCTCGGGCTTTTTCTACAACCGCAATCCGGTCGACCAGCGCTATCTGAGGAGCGCCGTCTTCCTGCACCGGCTCGGCCAGCCCGAGGCCCAGGACCGGCCGCTGTTCGGCTGGGGCGTGGCCAAGCAGCGCCCCTTTGCCGAACCCGACATTCCCTATGTGCATCTGCAGCGCGGCTCCGACTGGGCGCTGGCCGAGGTGCTGCACGGCGATGCCGCCGAACGCAGCTACTGGGTGGCGCCGCTGGCGCGGCTGACGGCGGGCAAGGAGGGCGCGGCACCCTGGCGCCGCATCGTCGGGCCGCAGGACAAGGTCACGCAGGCGGTGCTGGCCGGCGACAAGCTCTATGCGATCAGCCAGCGCCGGGCCTCGCGCCGCGAGCTGCTGAGCCTGGACCTGAAGCGGCCGCGCGCTCGGCCGACGGTCGCCCTGCCGGCCGGCGAGATGGTGCTGCAGGCCCTGCAGCCGGCCCAGGACGGCAGCGTCTACCTGAAGGCCCTGGACGGCGGGGTCAGCCGGCTCTGGCGCATGCCGGCGGCGGGCGCGGCCGCCCAGGTCGAGCTGCCCTTCGAGGGCACCTTGCGCGAAATCGAGCCGCTGCCCGGGGGCGAGCTGCTGCTGCGCATGGAGGGCTGGACCCAGCCGGCCCAGACCCTGGTGCTGAACCCTCTCAGGCCGGAGCAGGCGGCACGGCCCAGTTCGCTGCAGAAGCCGCTGGCGCTGGACACCTCGGGCCTGCAGGCGCGGCGCGTGCTGGTGGCGGGGCAGGGTGGGGTGCGGGTGCCGCTGTCCATCGTCGTGGCCAAGGGAGCGCCGCGCGACGGCCGGCGCCCCACCATCCTGTCCGGCTACGGCGCCTACGGCGTCGTGATGGAGCCGCGCTTCTCGGCCACCCGCATGGCCTGGCTGGAGCGCGGCGGCGTCAGCGCGGTCTGCCATGTGCGCGGCGGCGGCGAGCTGGGCGACGAATGGCACCGCGGCGGCTATATCCTGACCAAGCAGAACACGGTCGCGGACTTCATCGCCTGCGCCGAATGGCTGCAGGCCAATGGCTATGCCTCGCCCACCACGCTCGCCGGCACCGGCGGCAGCGCGGGCGGCATCACGATCGGCGGCGCCATCACCCAGCGGCCCGAGCTGTTCGCGGCGGCGCAGAGCGCGGTGGGCATCTCCGACATGCTGCGCATGGAGCTGACGCCCAACGGCGCGCCCAATGTGGCGGAGTTCGGCACCGTCACCAAGCCCGATCACTTCAGGGCCATGCATGCGCTGAGCCCCTATCACCGCGTGCAGGACGGCAAGCCCTATCCGGCGGTGATCGTCACCACCGGCGCCAACGACCCGCGGGTCGACGCCTGGATGCCGGGCAAGCTGGCCGCGCGGCTGCAGGCCGCCAACCCGGGCTCCTGGAAGCTCAGGCCGACCATCCTGCGCGTGGACTTCGACGGCGGCCATGGCATGGGGGCCGGCACCAAGCAGGCGCTGGACGAACTGGCCGATGTCTGGAGCTTCTTCCTCTGGCAGATGGGCGATCCCGCATTCCAGCCGAAATAGGCCCATCCGCTGTGGAATCCGGGAGAACGCGAAGATGGCCGGCCCGCCGCGGCCCGCCAGTTTCACAGTTCTGTCAGCTACCTGACCCAAGATAGAGAGCGCCTCCTCCCGCGAGCCGGTCGGTTTCTGACGGACTGAGCCGAGCCACTTCGCTCAAGGCTGGAGGCGCCGGCGAGGACCTGGGCCGGCCGCGCCGCGCCCGCGGCCTCATCTCGGATCCGGTACACGGCCGCAGCACCGGCCTTGGCTTCGAGGTTTCCGGCAGAGGAGGGCTTGACCCCACCCGGCGGGCACCCGAATTCCATCGGCTGCGCATGGTCATTGTGGGTGAAGGCCGGTCATCGAGTCGGGTGGCGTCGAACCCCCGCTCGCCTTGGGGCGATGTGTTGCCGGCACCCCGAGGGCGGGCGTACGCTGGTGGGACTCCCGCTTCGCACATGGAGGTCGTCGTGTCGATTCCCACCCGCCTGAGAAGCTATCTGGACCAGCAGGGCGCGCGCTACGAGGTCAGCACCCACGACCACAGCCATAGCAGCGCGGAAACCGCCCGCAGCGCGCGCGTGGCGCCGCATCAGCTGGCCAAATCGGTGATTCTGGAGGACGACATGGGCTGCGTGATGGCGGTCGTGCCGGCCGACAAGGACGTGATCGTCGACGAACTGGCGGACATGCTCGGCCGCCGGGATCTTCGGCTGGCCAAGGAGGAGCGCATCGCGACCTTGTTCGACGATTGCGAGCGCGGTGCCATTCCGCCGGTCGGCATGGCCTGGGGCTTGGAGACCATCGTCGACGATGAGCTCGAGGACAACGACAGCGTCTATATGGAAGGCGGCGACCACACGCGCCTGCTGGTGATGTCGCGCGCGCAGTTCCGGGCGCTGATGGGCTCGGCCCAGCATGGCCATTTCTGCCGGCCATCGCTCCACTGAGCGCATGGGCGGAGCCGGCGATGGGCGCGCAAGACGAAGAACTGCAGCGCACCGTCCGGGCGCTGGTGCAAGCCGGCAAGGGATTGCTCGCGGCCGACGAGAGCGGGCCGACGATAGCCAAGCGATTCGCGGCCTTCGGCGTCGAGTCCAGTGAGCCGGCGCGGCGCGCCTGGCGCGGCCTGCTGCTGTCGACCGCGGGCCTGGGCCGGTTCATCAGCGGCGTGATCCTCCATGAAGAGACGCTCGGCCAGCGCGCCGACGACGGCACGCCGATGCCCGAACTGGCAAGGCAGCAGGGCATCGTGCCCGGCATCAAGGTCGACGCCGGCAAGGGGCCGCTCGCGCTGTCGCCCGGCGACGAGATCACGCATGGCCTCGACGGTCTGGCCCTGCGGCTGGACGGCTACCGGCAGCAGGGGGCGCGCTTCGCCAAATGGCGTGCGGTCTACAACGTCAGCGACCAACTGCCGGGCCGCGCCGCGCTGGAGGCGAACGCCGAATCCCTGGCGCGCTACGCCGCCATCTGCCAGGAGGCCGGCGTCGTGCCGATCGTGGAGCCC
The DNA here is from genome assembly GCF_059418245.1 of Roseateles sp. GW821-FHT09B06. Classification (NCBI taxonomy): domain Bacteria; kingdom Pseudomonadati; phylum Pseudomonadota; class Betaproteobacteria; order Burkholderiales; family Sphaerotilaceae; genus Roseateles; species Roseateles sp. GW821-FHT09B06. The sequence goes on from NZ_JBWKPM010000030.1 coordinate 29,246, forward strand.
GAGGTGCTGATGGACGGCGACCATACGCTGGCGCGCTGCGCCGAAGTGAGCGAAGCCGTGCTGCATGAGGTGTTCCACGCGCTGCGCCGCCACCGGGTGGCGCTCGAGCAGATGCTGCTCAAGCCCAGCATGGTGCTGCCCGGCAAGCAGCACCCGGCACGGGCAAGTTGCGCCGAGGTGGCGAAGGCGACGCTGCAAGTGCTGCAACGCACGGTGCCCGCTGCCGTGCCCGGCGTGTTCTTCCTCTCCGGCGGGCAGACTCCCGAGCAGGCGAGCGAACACCTGGACGCGCTGAATCGCCTCGGCCCCCAGCCATGGCTGCTGAGCTTTTCGTACGGGCGCGCGCTGCAGGAGCCGCCGCTGCAGGCCTGGCGCGGACAGGCCGCCAACCTGCGTGCGGCCCAGGAAGCCCTGCTCAAGCGCGCACGCCTGAATGGCGCCGCATGCCAGGGAAGTTATGACACGCCGCTGGAGCAGGCCTAGGACCGTTGTCGAGTAGGAGTAGAGTCGGGTGCGGCTTGAGCGCCTGCGTCGGGCTCTCATCCGGCGGCGCCCATGTGCAGGCAGGGCGCCGGCAGCGTGAGGCCGTGCTTCCGGATGCAGGCAAGGAATGCAAGGCCGGTACCCGGGCAGACCACGGACACGACTTCGCCCGCCAACCCGCTCAGGAGTTGCCGCGATGCAAACCATCCAATCCCGCTGGGAAGATTTTGAGCACACTGCGTTCGCCAATGCCGGGCCGGTGATCGAGCGGCGCGAGATGCGCTTGGCGTTCTTCGCCGGCTTCACCGCCTGTCTCAGCGCGGGTCTCGAGATCGCTGAGCTTGACGACCCTGGCGGTGCGCAGGCCCTGCACCTGCTTCACGAAGAGTCGCGTCTGTTCGCGAGATCGCTGTGAGCAGGCAAGGAGCGCGTCCGATCAGACCGTCATCCCGCCCGACACCTCCAGCACCGCGCCGTTGACATAGCTGGCCTCGTCGCTGGCCAGGAAGGCATAGACATTGGCGATTTCCTCGGGACGGCCCAGGCGCTTCAGCGGCACATGGGCCTGCATCTGCTCGATCACCTTGTCGGGGATGGTGGCGAGGATCGGCGTCTCGATGAAGCCCGGCGCCACCGCGTTGACGCGCACGCCCTTGGGGCCCAGCTCGCGGGCCCAGGTCTTGGTGAAGCCGATCACGCCGAACTTGCTGGCGGCGTAGTTGGTCTGGCCGAAGTTGCCGTAGATGCCCACCACCGAGCTGGCGTTCAGGATCACGCCCGCGCCTTGCGCCGTCATCTGGTCGGCCACCGCCTGGGCGCAGTGGAAGACGCCGCGCAGATTGACGTCGATCACCGCGTCGAACTGCGCCAGGCTCATCTTCTGCAGGCGCGCGTCCTTGGTGATGCCGGCGTTGTTGACCAGCACGTCGATGCGGCCGTACCTGGCCTTGACCGCGGCGACGACCGCGTCGACCTGCTCGCGCTGCGTCACGTCCAGCGCGAGGCCCAGGGTCTCGGCGCCCAGCGCATGGCATTGGGTGACGGCCGCGTCGACGGCCGCCGGCTTGATGTCGCAGGCGACGACGATCGCGCCCTCGCGCGCGAACTTCAGCGCGGTGGCCAGGCCGATGCCCTGGGCGGCGCCGGTGATGATGCAGACCTTGTTGGAAAGACGTTGGCTCATAGCTGGAGGAAGTCGGTCAGTTCGTGGAGGTAATCGTCGAAATCGGACAGGCCATGGTCGCTGCCTTCCAGCAGCTTGATGCGGCAGTCGGCATAGCGCGCCCGCATCTCGCGCCAGTCCAGCAGTTCGTCGCCCTTGGCGATCACGGCCAGATAACGCTCGGGCCGGCTCAGGGTGCCGGGCGCGAGGGCGCGCAGCTCGTCGACGAACTCGGGCTTGAAGTAGAAGTGCTGGCTGGGGTCTTGCCAGCAGCTCTGCTCGCCCAGGTAGTTCGCCAGGTCGCGCGCGGGATCCACCGCCGGGTTCAGCAGCACCGCCGGGCAGCCGAGGCGCTCGGCCAGCACGGTGGCATAGAAGCCGCCCAGCGAGCTGCCCATCAGCGCCATGGTCGCGCGCGGCCAGCCGGCCACCAGGTGTTCGGCCTGGGCGACGGCCTCGGCCGGCGAGGGCGGCAGCTGCGGGCAGGCAAAGACCAGGTCCGGCCGCTGCTGCGCCGCCCAGCGGGCCATGCGCTGGGCCTTGGCCGAACGCGGCGAGGAGCGGAAGCCGTGCAGATAGAGCAGATGGGTGGCGGCAGGCATGGCGGCGCAGTCTAGCGAGATCGCCGCGGGCGGACTGTCCGCTGGGCGTCTTTGCGCAAACGCCGGCGACCGGTGTGTGCGAACAGCGCGCGCCGACCGTGCGACGGGCCGCGGTTTTCGGGCCGTCGCTGGCGTTGTGCCGCATTGACGCCGGCCCGGGCGCAGGAGACAGTTGCCAGCCTCATTTACCAACCTTGCCGGCAAGGGCGGGCCCACAGGCCCGCGCCGGCGTGAATACAAAGAGTGTCTGCATGAGTCCTGTCGACAAATCCGGTCTGACCCTGGTGGCCGCCGCCGCCATCGTGCTGCTGAGCGGTTGCGCCACCACCGACAGCGCCAAGCCGGCCCCCGCTCCCGCCGCCGCGGCCAGCGCGCCTGCCGCCGGAGCCTCGGCGCCGGCCTCGGTGCCGGGTGCCGCCGCCAAGCCGCCCGCGGACCCGACGGCCCCCAAGCCCTTTGCCGACGTGACCAAGGGCGCCAAGGTGGACGACGGCCTGTTCCCGGTCTGGCGCAAGGACGAAAAGACCTGGATCGAGATCCCGAAGGAGATGCTGGGCAAGCCCTTCCTGTTCACGATCAACGTGGCCAATGCGGTCGGCGAGCGCGGCCTGTATGCCAGCCAGATGAACGACAGCGACATGGTCGAGTTCCGCAAGGTCGGCAACCAGGTGCAGCTGATCGCGCTGAACACCAAGTTCCGCGCCGTGGCCGACACCGGGTCGAAGCGCGCCATCGAGCAGGCCTTCTCGCCCAGCCTGCTGGGCGCCAGCCCGGTGGCCAGCGCCGAGCATCCGGAGCGCAAGTCCGTGCTGGTGGACGCCGGCTTCCTGCTGGCCGACATCGCCGGCTATTCCACGCGCCTGGAGCTGGCCTACCGCCTGCCCTTCGCGGTCGACAAGGCCAACTCCTACTTCGAGGCCGCGCGTGCCGACGCCCAGCTCTCGACCCTGACCGCGCGCCTGCACTACGCCACGCCGCGCATCCCGGCGCCGCCGCTGACCCCGCCGCCGATGCCCGTGCCGACGCCGCCGCAGGCCACGCCCGATCCGCGCAGCCTGTTCGTCAGCTTCGTCTACAGCTTCGCGGCCCTGCCCGAGGCGCCGATGGCGGTGCGCCATGCCGATCCGCGCCTGGGCCATTTCGCCGAGTCCTTCACCGATCTGGGCGGCGACCTGAAGGCCAATCCGCGCCTGCATTACATCAACCGCTGGCGCCTGGAGAAGCAGGACCCGGCGGCCAGCCTGTCCGAGCCGGTCAAGCCCATCACCTACTGGATGGACAAGAACATCCCGGTCAAATACCGCGGCGCGGTGGAGGCCGGCATCCTGGAGTGGAACAAGGCCTTCGAGAAGATCGGCTTCAAGAACGCCGTGCTCGCCAAGCAGCAGCCCGACGACGCCGACTGGGACAATATGGACGCCGGCCACGCGTCGATCCGCTGGTTCGTCGGCGCCGACGTGGGCTTTGCGATCGGCCCCAGCCACAAGGATCCGCGCAGCGGCGAGATCCTGGATGCCGACATCGGCATGAGCGACGTGTTCGCGCGCGGCTCGCGTCGCATGATCGTCGAGGACGTCGGCATGTCGAGCGAGCAGCGCCTGGCGCAGCTGACCGCCTCCTGGAAGAACGGCAAGCCCGCCGCCGAGGCCTTCTGCAACTACGCGCACGAGGCCGCCGCCGAGATGTTCTTCGCGCTCGACCTGCTGGAAGCGCGCGGCGACATCGCGCCCGACAGCCCCGAGGCCGAGGCCTTCGTGCGGGCGGTGATCAAGGACACCATCATGCACGAGGTGGGCCACACGCTGGGCCTGAAGCACAACTTCAAGGCCTCCACCACGATCAGCCGCGAACAGCTGAAGGACAAGGCCTTCACCGACAGCAAGGGCATCTCCGGCTCGGTGATGGACTACAACGCCTACAACCTGGCGCTGAAGGGCGAGCCGCAGGCCAACTTCAACAACACCACGCTGGGCGCCTACGACTACTGGGCGATCGAGTACGCCTACAAGCCGATCGCGCCGGAGCAGGAGAAGGCCGAACTGGCCAGGATCGCCGCGCGCAGCACCGAGCCGGCGCTGGCCTATGCCGACGACGCCGATGCCGGCGGCTTCGGCCCCTATGACGGCATGGACCCGCTGGCGAACCGCTTCGACCTGGGCGACGACCCGCTGGCCTATTACAAGAAGCGCCTGAAGCTCTCGCAGGAGCTGTGGGCCCGCGTGCAGGAGCGCAAGCCCCAGGTCGGCGACGATCCGCTGCGCCAGCGCCGCGCCCTGCTGGCCGGCTTCAACCAGCTCTACCGCGCGGCCGAGCTGGTGGGCAAGTATGTCGGCGGCATGCATGCCGTGCGCGACCTGCCCGGCACCACCGGCCGCCCGAGCTTCAAGCCGGTCGAGCCCGCCAAGCAGCGCGAGGCCCTGCAGTTCCTGGCCAGCGGCCTGTTCAGCGAATCGAGCTTCCGCTTCAAGCCCGAGCTGCTGTCGACGCTGACCCTGGACTACAACGAGTGGGAGCGCGGCGGCCCGCTGAACCTGCCGGCCACCGTGGCGCGCGTGCAGCTGGTGGCGCTGGACCGCCTGCTGAGCCCCAACACGGCCACCCGCATGCTGGACCTGCCGGGCTATGTGGAGCCGACGCAGCGCAAGGGCCTGATCTCGCTGAACGAGGTCTATGCCACCCTGCAGGGCTCGGTGTGGAGCGAGCTCAGGAGCGGCGCCGAGATCGACCGCCTGCGCCGCAATCTGCAGCGCGAGCATCTGAAGCGCCTGCAGACCCTGCTGACCCGCGGCTCGGCGGCCCTGCCGCCCGACGCGCTGAGCCTGCTGCGCTACAACGCCACCCAGCTGCAGGGCGAGCTGCGCGCCGCGGCGGGCAAGGGCGGCCAGTCGGTCGAGACCCGCGCTCATCTGGCCGAAAGCCTGACGACGCTGACCGAGGCGCTGCGCGCGACGATGCAGCGCAGCTGAGGCCTGCGGCCGTGGCAACGAAAAAGCCGGCGCCTGCGCCGGCTTTTTTTCTTGGAGAACCTGGCAGCGCCTACTCGGCCGGCGCGCGCGGCTTGCGCCGCCGCGGCCGCCGTGCGTTCGGTGGGCCGCCGTTCGGCCCGGGCAGCGGCCGGCCGTCGCGCCGCTCCAGCGCGACGATGCCCCAGACGGCCATGAACATCGCGGCGATCAGCGGGCCGATCACGAAGCCGTTCAGGCCGAAGATGGCCATGCCGCCCAGGGTGGAGATCAGCACCACATAGTCGGGCATCTTGGTGTCCTTGCCCACCAGCAGCGGGCGCAGCAGGTTGTCCACCAGGCCGATCACCAGCACGCCATAGGCGATCAGCCCGATGCCGGCCCAGACGGCGCCGGTGGCCAGGAAGTACAACGCCACCGGCAGCCACACCAGGCCCGCGCCCACCGCCGGCAGCAGCGACAGAAAGGCCATCAGCACGGCCCACAGCACCGGTGCATGCACGCCCAGGAACCAGAAGGCCAGGCCGCCCAGGGCGCCCTGCAGCGCGGCCACGGCGATATTGCCCTTGACCGTGGCGCGGATCACGGTGGCGAACTTCTCGCCCAGCTCGCGCTTGTAGCGGCCATGCAGCGGCAGCGCGTCGCGGATGCGATGGGCCAGCGCCTCGCCGTCGCGCAGCAGGAAGAACATCAGGTAGAGGCTGATGAAGAAGCCCACCAGGAAATCGAAGGTGTCCTGGCCGAAGCCCAGCACCTTGCCCGCCAGCACCTGGCTGCCCTGGTTCAGGGCCACCACCAGCTTCTGCTGCAGCAACGGCAGGTTGCCCAGCCCCACGCGGTCCAGCAGCTGGGTCAGCCAGCCGGGCAGGGCGGCGTAGATCTGCTGCACATAGACGCTGAAGCTGAACTCGCCCGACTTGACGCGCGTGTACAGCGCCGTGCCCTCCTGCAGCAGGGAGGCCGCCACCAGGGTCAGCGGCAGGATCACCAGCAGCAGGATGATGACGATGGTGGCCAGGGCCGCCGGCGTGCGCCGCTGGCCCAGCAGGCCCAGCAGGCGGCGGTTCAGCGGCGCGAACACGATGGCCATGGCCGTGCCCCACAGCACCGCGCCGTAGAAGGGCAGCAGGATCCAACCGAAGGCGAGGCTGACCAGGATCAGCATCACGAGAAAGCTCCTGTCGTGCAGGGCCGGGGCGTCGTCTTCGGGCAGCGGGGGAGTCGGCATGGTGGCGCTAGGGCTGTGGTGCGCGCATCGTAGCGGCAAGGGCAGGGTCGCCGCACCGGCGCTTCTGCGCTAGATTCGGTCTCCCGTCATCCAGCCCCTTGGAGCGCCCCGCCATGGACTCTCAGCAGAACCTGCGCATCACGCTGTCCTTCTCCGTCGACGACCAGGCCTGGTTGCGGCGCTCGCAGATCGCCGTGCCGAAGTTCTGGGCCGGTCATGGCGTGGCGCCGCTGGCCGGCGACGCGCTGCGCATCGGCGGGCGCCAGTTCATCATCCAGGCGCGCATCTGGGAGCATGACGCCGAAGGCCCGCTGCTGCGCCTGTTCATCGGCAGCAGCCACGCCGAGAGCGACACGGTGTTCGGCTGAGGCAGGCCCTCAGCCGCGGGCCGCGAGCGCGGCCAGCAGCTTCTCGTGGATGCCGCCGAAGCCGCCGTTGCTCATGCACAGCACATGGTCGCCCGGCCGGGCGGCCTTGACGACCGCGGCCACCAGCGCCTCCACGCCCTCGTGCACCTGGGCCTGCGCGCCCATCGGCAGCAGGGCCTCCCTGGCGTCCCAGGTGAGGCCGGCCTGGTTGCAGAAGGACAGGTCGGCCTCCTCCAACGCCCAGGGCAGTTGGGCCTTCATCGTGCCCAGCTTCATCGTGTTGGAGCGCGGCTCGAAGACGGCCAGGATGCGTTCGGCCGGCGCGATCTTGCGGCGCAGGCCGTTGACCGTCGTGCGCATCGCCGTCGGGTGGTGGGCGAAGTCGTCGTAGACCTTGACGCCGGCGGCCTCGCCGCGCAGCTCGAGGCGGCGGCGCACGTTCTTGAACGTGGCCAGCGCCGCGGCCGACCGTTCGGGCGTCACCCCCAGATGCTCGGCCGCGGCCATCGCGGCCAGCGCGTTGAGCTGGTTGTGCTCGCCCAGCAGCGCCCATTCGACGCGGGCCACCTTCAGGGCGCCGCGCAGCACGTCGAAGGCCTGGGGCTCGCCGCGCGCGCGCAGGGCGCCGGGCTCCTCCTTGCGTGCGCCGAAGCGCTGCAGCTCGCTCCAGCAGCCCTTGGCCAGCACGCGCTGCAGCGCCTCCTCGCGCGCATTCACCACCAGCCGGCCCGAGGGCGGCACGGTGCGAACGAGGTGGTGGAACTGGGTCTCGATCGCGGCCAGGTCCGGGAAGATGTCGGCGTGGTCGTGCTCGAGGTTGTTCAGGATCGCGGTGCGCGGCCGGTAATGCACGAACTTGCTGCGCTTGTCGAAGAAGGCGGTGTCGTACTCGTCGGCCTCGATGACGAAGGCCTTGCCTTCCCCGAGGCGCGCCGAGACGCCGAAGTTCTGCGGCACGCCGCCGACCAGGAAGCCGGGCTTCAGACCGGCCTGTTCCAGGATCCAGGCCAGCATCGAGGTGGTCGTGGTCTTGCCATGGGTGCCGGCCACGGCCAGCACATGGCGGCCCTGCAGCACGTTCTCGGCCAGCCACTGCGGGCCGCTGGTGTAGGGCAGGCCGGCGTCGAGGATGGCCTCCATCAGCGGGAAGCGACCCTCGCTGGAGCGCGTCACGACATTGCCGATCACGAACAGATCGGGCTTCAGTTCCAGTTGCTCGGCACCGAATCCCTGGATCAGGGTTATGCCCAGCTGCTCCAGCTGGGTGGACATCGGCGGGTAGACATTGGCATCGCAACCGGTCACCTTGTGGCCGGCCTCGCGGGCCAGCGCGGCCAGGCCGCCCATGAAGGTGCCGCAGATGCCGAGGATGTGAATGTGCATGGTCAGAACCAGTGATCTAGATGAGCCAAGGCCTCGTCCAGGGACTGCAGCACCAGGCATTGCGGCGCGATCTCGGGATCGGGCGCCTTCAGGTCGGGCACCAGCACCACGCCGGCGCCGGCCGTCAGCGCGCCGCGCGCGCCATGGCTGGAATCCTCGAACACCAGGGCCTTAGCAGGATGGATGCCAAGGCTGGCGGCGGCCAGCTCGAACAGGTCGGGGTGCGGCTTGCCGCGCGCCACCTGGTCGCCGCCATGGATCGGGCCGAAGAAGCCGACGATGCCGGCCGCCGTGAGGCGCTCGATCACCTTGGCATGCCGCGTCGACGAGGCCACGGCCAACGGCACGCCGCGGCCTTGCAGGTCCTGCAGCAGGGCGAGGGCGCCGGGCATCAGCGCGAAGGCGCGGCCGACGAACCGCGCCGCCAGATGGGCGTCGACCTTCTCGTACATGGCCTCGGCCGCGGCCAGCGAGCCGAAGCGCTCGGCCAGCACCGCCAGGCTGTCGGGGCGGTTGCGGCCGACGGTGCGCAGATAGTCGGCCTCGCCGAGCTCCGACAGCGCCAGCCAGGCGTCGCGGATCGGTCGCTCGGAATCGAGCAGCAGGCCGTCCATGTCGAAGATCACCGCATCGAAGCGGCGGCCGTCCAGCATGGCGGTCTCAGCGCAGCGCGGCGCGCGCGGCGGCCAGCGTGGCGGCGATGTCGGCTTCGGTATGCGCGGCGCTGACGAAGCCGGCCTCGTACAGGGCCGGCGCCAGGTAGACGCCGGCATCCAGCATGGCATGGAAGAAGCGGTTGAAACGCTCCTTGTCGGTCGCCATCACCTGGCCATAGTTCTGCGGCAGCGCGCCCAGCAGGAAGAAGCCGAACATGCCGCCCTCGCAGTCGGCGCTGAAGGGCACGCCGTTGTCGCGGGCGATGCCGGCCAGGCCGTCGATCAGGCGCCGGGTCTTCGCGCCCAGATCGTCGAAGAAGCCGGGCTTCTGGATCTCGCGCAAGGTCGCCAGGCCGCAGGCGGTGGCCACCGGATTGCCGGACAGCGTGCCGGCCTGGTAGACGCCGCCCAGCGGGGCCAGGTGCTTCATGATGTCGCGGCCGGCACCGAAGGCGGCCAGCGGCATGCCGCCGCCGATCACCTTGCCGAACACGCTGATATCGGGCCGGAAGCCGGGGATCAGGCCCGCATAGTGGCCCTGCGCGCTGGCGAGGCCGACGCGGAAGCCCGTCATCACCTCGTCGAAGACCAGCAGCGCGCCATGGGCCGAGCAGAGCTCGCGCAGCCGCGTCATGAAGGGCAGGCTGGCGCGCACGAAGTTCATATTGCCGGCGATCGGCTCGACGATCGCGCAGGCCAGCTCGGGCCCGTGCAGCGCAAAAGCCTCTTCCAGCTGGGCGACGTTGTTGTACTCGAGCACCAGGGTGTCCTGGGCGGCGCCGGGCGTGACGCCGGCGCTGGTCGGGTGGCCGAAGGTGGCCAGGCCCGAGCCGGCCTTGACCAGCAGGGCGTCGGTGTGGCCGTGATAGCAGCCCTCGAACTTGATGAACTTGGCGCGCGAGGTGGCGCCGCGCGCCAGGCGGATCGCGCTCATCGTCGCCTCGGTGCCCGAGGACACCAGGCGCACCTGCTCCATGCTGGGCACCAGCTTCAGGATCTCCTCGGCCAGCTCCAGCTCGCGCTCGGTCGGTGCGCCGAAGGAGAAGCCCTCGCGCGCGGCCGCGGTCACGGCCTCCAGCACGGCCGGGTGGCCGTGACCCAGGATCATCGGGCCCCAGGAGCCGATGTAGTCGATATAGCGCTTGCCTTCGGCGTCGATGATGTAGGCGCCTTCGCCGCGCTTGATGAAGCGCGGCGTGCCGCCGACGGCGCGGAAGGCGCGTACCGGCGAATTGACGCCGCCGGGGATGACGCGCTGCGAGCGCTCGAACAGGTCTTGATTGGTGCTCATCGGGGAACTGGCTTCAAGGCATGCCTTCAGTGCATGCGACGGGGAGGGCGGCTGGGCGGTGCTTCGGCGGGCGGGAGTTCCTCCTGCGCGGCGGCGAGTTCATCCTCCGCGCCTTCCTCGGCGGGGGGCAGGGCCCAGAAGAAGCGGTCGGGGATCACATTGCCCATGCCGGGGCGGAAGCCCGCGTCGAGCGACTGGTCCAGGAAGGACAGGGCTTCGCCGACGGCGCTGTGCACCTCGGCGCCGACCGACAGCAGCGCGGCCAGCGCGGCCGACAGGGTGTCGCCGGCACCGACGAAGCCGACTTCGAAGCGCTCGAACTTCTCGCCGGTGATCGGGCCCTGGGGATTGGCCAGCACGTTGTCGACGAACTGGTTGGGCAGGTTGATGCCGGTCACCAGCACATGCTCGGCGCCATGCTGGCCGGCGGCGACGGCCAGCTCGCGCGGCGAGGCCGGGCGGTCGGCGTCCCAGTCGGGCAGCAGGAAGTCGGTCAGGGTCTTGTGGTTGCCGACCAGCACCAGGGTCTGGGGCAGCACCAGCTCGCGGAAGGCGTCCAGGTAGCTCTGCTGCTGCTCCTCGTCCAGCCAGGAGATGGCCGGCAGGTAGGCCACCAGGGGCACGTCAGGGTAATCGCTGAGGATCTCGGCGACCGCGCTGACGCCCTCGGCGCTGCCCAGGAAGCCGACCTTCCAGGCGTTGATGGTCACGTCCTCGAGGATCGAGCGGGCCTGCTCGACGACGACGTCGCTGTCCAGCACATGCTGGTCGAACACCTCGGCCGTGTCGCGCAGCAGCACACCGGTGACGACGGGCAGGGCATGCGCGCCCATCGCGGCGATGGTGGCGATGTCGCAGGCCAGGCCGGCGGCGCCGCTGGGCTCGCTGGCGTTGAAGCTCATCACGCAGGCCGGCGCGGGGGCTTCCTCCTGGTCTTCCAGGGGCGGGTCGGAGGCTTGGGGGAGATCTGCTGTGCTCATGGTCAGGAAGGGGTGAAAGGTCCTGTTACCAGGGACCCAGACAATGCGTGACTAAGCACCGCTTAAGCGTGGATATGGTTGTTGCATCCGTGCCTATTCGCTCCATGGGGGCGAAGATGGGGCTGGCTACAATCTTCGGCATTGTAGTGAGCATGCGAACCGACCGTGACCGAAGCAAGTACTTGGATGTGCCTGATCTGTGGCTGGATCTATGACGAGGCCGCCGGAGATCCGGAGCATGGCATCGCCCCCGGCACCCGCTGGGAGGACGTTGACATGAACTGGACCTGCCCGGAATGTGGCGCACGCAAGGAAGACTTCGAGATGGTGCGCATCTGATCGACGGCTTGCCGTTGCCGCTTTAGGGGAATCAGTTTGGAATTGCAGGCTCCGCAAGCTTCGGCGAAGACATCGGCCAAGGTGCTGGTCATCGATGACAGCAACACGATACGCCGCAGCGCCGAGATCTTCCTGAAGCAGGCCGGCCACGAGGTGGTGCTGGCCGAGGACGGTTTCGACGCGCTGGCCAAGCTCAGCGACTATCAGCCCGATCTGGTGTTCTGCGACATCCTGATGCCGCGCCTGGACGGCTACCAGACCTGCGCCATCATCAAGCGCAATCCGCAGTTCGCCGCGGTGCCGGTGATCATGCTGTCCTCCAAGGACGGGCTGTTCGACAAGGCGCGCGGACGCATGGTGGGCTCGCAGGACTATCTGACCAAGCCCTTCACCAAGGATCAGCTGCTGCAGGCGGTGCAACAGCACGGCCGCGGCGCCTGAGGCGACGGTCCCGGGGATGCCCCTTCAAGAGGCAAGCGAGGAGCACGAGATGCCGATTCGAAACATTCTGCTGGTCGACGATTCCAAGACCGAGCTGCACCACCTGAGCGAGATCCTCGTCAAGCGTGGCTATCTGGTACGTACCGCCGAGAACGGCGAGGAGGCGCTCAAGCGCCTCGACGAGGAGAAGCCCGACCTGATCCTGATGGACGTGGTGATGCCCGGCCAGAACGGCTTTCAGCTGACCCGCTCGATCACCCGCGACGAGCGCTTCACCGACGTGCCGGTGATCATGTGCACCAGCAAGGGCCAGGAGACCGACAAGGTCTGGGGCCTGCGCCAGGGCGCGCGCGACTATGTGGTGAAACCCGTCAAGGCCGAGGAGTTGCTGGCCAAGATCAAGGCGCTGGGCTGAGCCCGATGATGACCAGCCGCCCGCTGCCCCTTGAGTCGGATTTGCGGGCCCTGCGCCGGGCCGCTCCCGGGCTGGCCCGCCGAGGGGGATGCGCATGAGCAACAAGCAAGCGCTGCGCGAACTGCAGCAGCGCCTCGCGCAGCGCATGCGGGCCGCGCGTGAGCAGCCGCAGACGGCCAGCTGGCTGGCGGTGGAGGTGGGCGGCGTGCCCCTGCTGTTCTCGCTGCGCCAGGCCGCCGAGATCTTCACGCCGGTGCCGCTGAAGACCGTGCCCTATACCCAGCCCTGGCTGCTGGGCGTGGCCAATCTGCGCGGCGGCCTGCACACGGTGGTGGACCTGGCGGCCTTCCTGGGCCTGCGCGAGGCGAATGCCGCGCCGCGCGGCGAGGGCGCGCGCCTGGTGACCATCAATCCCGATCTCAACATCAACTGCGCCCTGCTGGTCGACAAGCTGATCGGCTTGCGCGGCGATGCGCAGTTGCAGCAGGGCGAGGCGGGCGAGCCGTCCGCCGGCCGGCCGCGGTTCGCCGGTACCCAGTGGCGCGACCAGGACGGGAGGCGCTGGCAGGCGCTGGACCTGGAAGCGCTGGCCAAGCACGAGCAGTTTCTGCGGATTGTGGCCTGACGAAGTCGCTGTCAGCGACCCCGTCGGCCATCGACATTCACGAGGGTGAGATGAGCTTCCTGGACAAGATCAAGAATCTGGGCAAGACCGAGGGCGCGAAGCGTGCGCCGTCCGCCGTGCAAGCATCCGCCGTGATGCCGCTGAGCGCGCCCGGGCCGCTCAGCGACCCGCCGCGCCACCAGCACTCCATCATTTCCGAGGCGCTGCCGACCGAGATCGCCGCCACCGATTTCCCCGAGACCAGTGCCGCCTTCAGCCCCAGCACGATGGCCGCGGAAAGCGCGGCGCCGGTGCCGGCCGCGGCCGCCGCCGGGCGGCGCAGCCAGGGGCTGCTGACCGCGCTGGTCGCGGCCGGCCTGATCGGCACGGCCGCCACGGTGAGCCTGCTCCTGGTCAGCGCCAACCGCAGCTCGGCCCAGGTGCGCTCCACCGGCCAGGCCCTGATGCAGTCGCAGCGGCTGGCCAAGTCGGTGTCGTCGGCCCTGGTGGGCAATGCCGGGGCCTTTGCCGAACTGCGCGAGAGCGTGGACGTGCTGAACACCCTGGTGCCCGATCTGCGCGAGGGCGCCCAGGGCGTGGCCTCGGTGCAGTCTGGCCTGGACAAGGTCGAGCCCCTGATCCAGAAGGCCGACAAGAACGGCAAGGTCGTGCTGGCGCAGGAAAAGGTGCTGACCCAGGTGGGCCAGGCGCTGCGCAGCATCAACCGCCAGAGTTCCGACCTGCTGGAAAGCGCCGAGGCCGTGTCCTCGCTGGCGCTGCAGCAGGGCGCGTCGATCGGCGAGATCTCGGCCGTGGGCCAGCTGGTGATGCTGACCCAGCGCATCGGCAAGAGCGCCAACGAATTCCTCACGCAGGAGGGCGTCAGCCCCGAGGCCGTGTTCCTGCTGGGCAAGGACCTGAACACCTTCCGCGAGATCGCCGAGGGCCTGCTGAAGGGCAATCCCGAACTGCGCCTGCCGGGCGCGCGCGATGCCCAGGTGCGCGAACGCCTCGCCACCCTGCTCAAACAATACGAGGACACGCGCACCCAGGCCTCGGCCATTCTGTCCAATCTGCAGGGCCTGGTGTCGGCGCGCGAGGCGCAGACCTCGATCCTGGCCGAGTCCGAGCCGATGCGCCGTCAGCTCGAGCAGATCGCGGCCGACCTGGAAGCGTCGGGCGGCGCCAGCTGGTGGCTGATCCTGCTGATGCTGGCCTCGCTGGCGGCCCTGGTGGTCGGCGCGCTGGGTTTCCTGCGCCTCTATGTGGCCGACCAGGCGCAGCGCGCCCAGCTGGCCGAGGCGCAGAAGCGCGAGGCCGAGGCGCAGGAGCAGGAGGCCAAGCGCGTCAACGACGCCAACCAGGCGGCCATTCTGCGGCTGATGAACGAGCTGCAGTTGGTGGCCGAGGGCGATCTGACCCAGCAGGCCACCGTGACCGAGGACATCACCGGCGCGATCGCCGACTCGGTGAACTACACCGTGGAAGAGCTGCGCAGCCTGGTGGGCCAGGTGCAGAGCACGGCCGGCCGCGTGACCGAGACCACCGGCCAGGTGGACCAGACCTCCACCGAGCTGCTGGCCGCCTCGACCGAGCAGCTGCACGAGATCCGCGCCACCGGCGAGGCGGTGCTGCAGATGGCCGGCCGCATCAACGAGGTGTCGTCCCAGGCGCAGCAGACCGCCGAGGTGGCACGCGCCTCGCGCGAGGCTGCCGAGACCGGCCGCCAGGCGGTGCAGAACAATATCGGCGGCATGCATGCGATCCGCGAGTCGATCCAGGAAACCTCCAAGCGCATCAAGCGCCTGGGCGAAAGCTCTCAGGAGATCGGCGAGATCACCGAGCTGATCTCCGACATTACCGAACAGACCAATGTGCTGGCGCTGAACGCCGCGATCCAGGCCGCGTCGGCCGGCGAGGCGGGCCGCGGCTTCTCGGTGGTGGCGGAAGAGGTGCAGCGTCTGGCCGAACGCTCCGGCGACGCGACGCGCCGGATCGCGGCCCTGGTCAAGACGATTCAGACCGACACCCAAGATGCGGTGGCCGCGATGGAGCGTTCCACGGTCGGTGTGGTGCAGGGTACCAAGCTGTCCGATGCGGCCGGTTCGGCGCTGGAGGAGATCGACAAGGTGTCGCGCCGCCTCGACCAGCTGATCGCGCAGATCTCGTCGCAGGCCCTGTCGGAAGCGCGTGCCGCCAACGAGGTGGCCGCCAATATCCAGCACATCTTCGCAGTGACCGAGCAGACCTCGGAGGGCACGCGCTCCACCGCCCAGATGGTGCATGAACTGTCGCGTTCCGCCGAGGCGCTGCGCGCCTCCGTGGCCCGCTTCAAGGTCGCTTGAGCCGGACGGCGCTCATGGCAGCAAGCATGGATTCGAGGATGGACCTGCAGCGCGAATCGGAATTCCCGGCCGACCTGAGTCCGCTGGCCTGGGTGCAGGAGGAACTGCGCCGCTCGCTGGAGTCGGTGCACAAGACCCTGCGGCGCTTCCTGCGCGATGGCGACAGCCGCGGCTCCGCGCTGGCCGGCCTGCCCGGCGATCTGCAGGGGGCCGCGACCAACGGGCCGCTGCAGGGGGCCGCCGCCCAGTTGCACCAGGTGTCCGGCGTGCTGGCCCTGGTGGGCCTGCCCGGCGGCGCCACCATGCTGCGCGCGGCCGAGACCGCGGTGCAGCGCCTGGCCCAGGCGCCGCAGAACATCGACCTGGCGACGGTCGAGATCATCGAGCGCGCCGACTTCGCCCTGCTGTCCTTTGTGGCCCGCCTGCTGGCCGGCAACAAGACTTCCGGCCTGGCGCTGTTCCCGGCCTATCGCGAGCTGCAGCTGCTGAACGGCGCCGAGCGCGTCCACCCGGCCGATCTGTGGTCGCAGGACTTCGCCTGGCGCGAGCTGCCGGCCGAGGCCGGCGTGCGTGCGCTCGGCCCCGACGCCACGCGCAGCGCCTTCGAATCGGCCCTGCTCAAGCAGATGCGCACGCCCGGCCCCGAGAATGCCGGCCAGCTCAGCGAGCTGTGTGCCGGCCTGGCCGCCGGTCTGCGCGACCCGCATTCGCGCACCCTGTGGCAGCTGGCCGCGGCGCAGTTCGAGGCCCAGGCCCTGGGACTGCTGCGCAGCGACGTCTATGTGAAGCGGCTGGGCTCGCGCCTGCTGTCGCAGCTGCGGGCCGGCGGTGCCGCATCGCAGCGCCTGGCCCAGGACCTGCTGTTCTTCTGCGCCCAGACTCCGCCCGTGGCCGCCGCTCGGGCACCGCGCCTGGCGGCCGTGCGCGAGCGCTACAACCTGGCCGAGGACGGAGCCGGCGACTACGAGGACGAGACGCTGGGCCGGATCGATCCGGCCTGGGTGGTGCAGGCCAAGCGCCGCGTCGCCGTCGCCAAGGAGAGCTGGTCCTCCGCGGCCGAGGGCGAAGGCCATCGCCTGGCGGGCCTGGACGAGCAGTTCGCCGGTCTGTCCGAGTCGCTGGCGCGCCTGTTCCCCAGCGGCGAGGTGCTGGGCGAGACCCTGCAGCGCGCCGTCGTCGCCACCCTGCGTTCGGGCCAGCCGCCCAAGCTCGATCTGGCGATGGAAATCGCCACCGGACTGCTCTACGTCGAGGCGGCGCTGGACGATGCGGCCTTCGACCAGCCCGCGCAGGGCGAGCGCGTGCGCGACCTGGCCAGCCGGGTCGAGGCGGTCGCCCATGGCGAGCCGCCGCGCCCGCTGGAAGCCTGGATGGAGGACCTGTACCGCCGGGTCTCCGAGCGCCAGACCCTGGGCAGCGTCGTGCACGAGCTGCGCGCCAATCTGTCCGAGGTCGAGCGCCTGGTCGACGCCTATTTCCGCGACCCCGCGCAGCGCGAGGTGCTGATCCCGGTGTCGGGTCAGCTGCAGGCGATGCGCGGCGTGCTGACCGTGCTGGGCCTGTCGCACGCGGCCCAGGCCACGCTGCGCATGCGCGACGAGGTCGACGAACTGGCCAATACCGAGGTCGATCCCAGCCTGCCCGGCCCGCGCGAGCTGTTCGAGCGCCTGGCCAACAATCTGGGCGCGCTGGGCTTCCTGATCGACATGCTCAGCGTCCAGCCGCAGCTCGCCAAGCGCATGTTCCGCTTCGACGAGGCCACGGGCCGGCTCGACGCGGTGATGGGACGGCATGCCGACGCGGTCAGCCTGCCGCCGCTGGAGGCAAGCAAGACCGACGAGCCGGTGCTCGAGGCCGAACCCAGCCTGCTCAGCCAGGTGCAGGCCGCAACCCAGGCCGCCGCCGAGGGCGAGCGTCCGGCCCAGGATCTGGCGCGCGATCTGGAGCGCCTGTCGCTGCAGGCCCGCGCCGCCGACGAACCCGGCCTGGCCCAGGCCGCCCAGCAGGCGAAAGCCCTGCTGGACCAGGCGCAGCCGGTCGAGCAGGCCACGCAGTCGCTGAACGAATTCCTGGAAGCGCATGCCCCGGCGCCCGCGCCCGCCCCGGTCGCCGCATCGGCGCCGGTGCTGGACGAGGACATGCTGCCGATCTTCATGGAAGAGGCCGAGGAGGTGATCGCCACGGCGCGTGCCGCGCTGGCCGAGTTGGAGGCGGCGCCGCAGGACGCGGAGCAGCTGACCACGGTGCGGCGCGCCTTCCACACGCTCAAGGGCAGCTCGCGCATGGTGGGCCTGATGGCCTTCGGCGAGGGAGCCTGGGCCTGCGAGCAGCTCTACAACGACCGCATCGGCCAGCAGGCCGGCGCCGACCCGGCCCTGCTGGCCTTCAGCGCCGAGGCCTTGGACTATCTGGCCGACTGGTGCGGCGCGATCGCCGGCCGCGGCGCCGGCCCGCACCAGCCCGAGGGCCTGCGCCGCAGCGCCGATGCGCTGCGTCTGGAAGGCCGGCTGCTGTCGCTGGACTGGCCGGCCGAGACCCGGCCGGAGCCGGAGCCGGAGCCTGTGCCGGAAGTCGCCGCGCCGTCGCCGGCCGAGCCGCTGTTGGCCTTCGATCTGCCGACCGAGCCCGCGCCGCTGCCCGAGGTCGCGCTTGAGCCCCTGGCGCCGACCCTGCCCGAACCGGTCGAGCCCGCCTTTGTGCTGGACCTGTCCTCGCCCGAGCCCGTCACCCTCAGCGATAGCAGCGGCAGCGAGTTTGTCGAGCTGCCGGAGTTCGAGTTGCGGCTGGATGTCGACGCCGCGCCGGCGGCCGCGCCCGAGATAGCGACCGAACCACGGCCCGAACCCGAATCCGACCGCGAGCCCGCGGCGCCGGTGCTGGAGCTGGTGTCGCCGACCCCAGCGCCGGAGCCGGCCGAGCCCGGGCTGGCCGAGGGCGAGGATGGCATCAAGGTCATCGGCCCGCTGCGCATCAGCATCGCGCTGTTCAACATCTTCCTCAACGAGGCCGACGAGCTGTCGCGCCGCCTGTCGACCACGCTGGCCGAATGGGCGCTGGAGCTGTCCGTGCCGGTGCCGGCCAATGCCGAGGCCCATGCCCATGCGCTGGCCGGCAATGCCGCCACCGTGGGCTTCGAGGACCTGTCCGCGCTGGCCCGCGAGCTCGAGCATGCGCTGGGTCGCGCAGCGCTGGCCGGCCGCTACAGCGAGCAGGATGCCCAGCTCTTCGTCGCTGCCGCCGAGGCCCTGCGCCGGCTCTTGCATCAGTTCGCGGCCGGTTTCCTGAAGTCGGTCGAGCCCGCCCTGCTGGTGGAGCTGCAGGCCTATCTGCCGCTGGACCCCGTCGACCTGCGCGATCCGCCGAGCAGCATGCCCTCGGCGCTGCAGGATCTGCCGGCGCTGCCGGTGGCCGAGCCGCCGGAAGACGAGCAGGCAGCGCAGGACGACGATCCGCTGACCAGCTTCGATGCGCGCGCGGCCCTGGCGGCCGCGGACGACAGCTTCGTGCCGGGCACGCCCGACCAGATCGATCAGGAGCTGTTCCCGATCTTCGAGGAAGAGGCCCAGGACCTGCTGGAGCAGCTGCACGCCAGTCTGCGCGACTGGGCGGCCCAGCCGCAGGACCGCGCTCGCGCCGCGGCCACGATGCGCGCGCTGCACACCTTCAAGGGCGGCGCACGCCTGTCCGGCGCGATGGGCGTCGGCGAGCAGGCGCACCGGCTCGAATCGGCCGTCGAGGCCCTGCTGGCGCGCGAGCATCTGCAAGGCGCCGATGTGCGCGAGCTGCAGGCGCACAGCGATGCGCTGGAAGCCGGTTTCGAGCAGCTGCGTCGTCGCCTGAAGGCGCAGCCGGGCCCGGTCGAGCCGGCCTCCGAGCCCACGGCCGAGCCCGCGGTCGAGGCCGTCATTGAGACCGTGATCGAGGCGGCGCCGCAGCCCGAGCCGGTGACGGCGCCGGCGTCCGCCCCGGCCACCCCGGCGGCGGAGCCGGACAGCGGCCCGCAGATCGACTGGAGCCGCTTCGCCCAGCCCTCCGGCGCCGCTGCCGGCGTCGAGGAGTCCGGCACCGCGGCATCGGGCCAGGCCCAGGTGCGCGTGCGCGGTGCGCTGCTGGAGCGCATGGCCACGCAGGCCGGCGAGGTCAGCATCCGGCGCGCGCGGCTCGATTCCGAGCTGTCGCAGATGAAGTCGGCCCTGCTCGATCTGGACGACAACCTGGAGCGCCTGCGCAACCAACTGCGCGAGCTGGAACTGCAGGCCGAGGCCCAGATGGGCTCGCAGCAGGATGCCGCCAAGCAGGCCGGCCGTGATTTCGACCCGCTGGAGTTCGACCGCTACACCCGCTTCCAGGAGCTGACCCGCATGCTGGCCGAGTCGGTCGGCGACGTGGCGACGGTGCAGCGCTCGCTGCAGCGCAATGTGCAGCTGGGCGAAGACGAGCTGGCCGCGCAGTCGCGCCTGACGCGCGAGCTGCAGGACGATCTGCTGCGCACCCGCATGGTCGAGTTCGACAGCCTGGCCGAGCGGCTGCACCGCGTGGTGCGCCAGGCGGCGCGCGAGGCCGGCAAGCAGGCCCAGCTGCAGATCGTCGGCGGCCATATCGAACTGGACCGCAGCGTGCTGGAGCGCCTGACCGGCTCCTTCGAGCATCTGCTGCGCAACAGCGTCAGCCATGGCATCGAGACGCCCGAGGCGCGCGCGGCCGCCGGCAAGCCGGAGCAGGGCACGATCACGCTGCGCCTGGCCCAGGAAGGCAACGAGGTGCTGCTGGGCTTCAGCGACGATGGCGCCGGCCTGAACCTGGCGCGCATCCGCGAGCGCGGCGAGATGCTCGGCCTGATCACCCAGGGGGTGGAGGCCAGCGATGCCGAGCTGATGGACCTGATCTTCACGCCCGGCTTCTCGACCGCCAGCCAGGTGACCGAGCTGGCCGGCCGCGGCGTCGGCATGGACGTGGTGCGCTCCGAGGTCGACACCCTGGGCGGCTATATCGACACCCATTCGACGCCGGGGCAGGGCGCCGGCTTCGAGCTGCATGTGCCGCTGACCACGGCGTTGACCCAGATCGTGCTGCTGCGCTACGGCGAGCAGCAGGTAGCGGCGCCCGCCAGCCTGCTGGAATCGGTGCTGCGCCTGCCGCTGGAGCAGGTGGAGCGCGCCTATGCCGAGGGCCATGTGACGATCGGCGACGCGCAGCTGCCCTTCTACTGGCTGGGCGGCCTGATGAACCACAGCGGCCGCGGCGTGCTGGCCGGCCGCAGCCTGCCGGTGCTGCTGATCAAGAGCGCGCACCAGCGCCTGGTCCTGCATGTGGACGAGGTGCTGGGCAACCAGGAAGTGGTGGTCAAGAACCTCGGCCCGCAGCTCAGCGGCGTGCCCGGTCTCGCGGGCATCAGCCTGCTGGCCTCGGGCGACGTGGCGCTGATCTACAACCCGGTGGCGCTGACCCATTGGTATGGCGCGGCCGCGCTGGCCCATGCCCAGCATGCGGCGCAGGCGGTGGCGGCCTCGCCGGTGGATGCGGCCGAGGTGCTGGCGCCGCTGGTGATGGTGGTGGACGATTCGCTGACGGTGCGCCGCGTCACCCAGCGCATGCTGGACCGCGAGGGCTATCGCGTGCTGCTGGCCAAGGACGGCATGGATGCGATGGAGAAGCTGTCGGGCGACGAGCTGCCGGCGGTGGTGCTGTCCGACATCGAGATGCCGCGCATGGACGGCTTCGACCTGGTGCGCAATATGCGCGCCGATGCCCGCCTGGCCGAGCTGCCGGTGATCATGATCACCTCGCGCATCGCCCAGAAGCATCGCGACTATGCGCTGGAGCTGGGCGTCGAGCATTACCTGGGCAAGCCCTATGACGAAGAGCTGCTTTTGGGCCTGATAGGCAGATACACTTCGTCACACGTCGCGGCCTGACAGACTCCTCTTCGGCACGGCGATTTGGTCGGGCCCGGCCGGCGCAATGCGTCGGCCCCGGGCCATCACATGCATCGCCGCGGCGCCCGGGGAGGGAGCCTCGACTGGGTTTTATCGGGCGCTATGTCAGAAGTCGTTGAGCATCTCGCGGAGTTGACCGGATTCAGGGACCGCGACGTCATGGACGTGACCCTCGTGTCGGCGCTGCGTGACCTGCTGGAGCCGCAGTCGGTGGCGATCTTCCGCATCGTCGGCGAGGCCGGCCAGGAGCGTTGGCTGACGCGCGCGCGCCTGCAGGGCGACGAGGTGGTGGCCAGCGCCGACTCCTTCTGGACCGAGCCGGCGCGCCTGCCGGCGCTGCAGGCCCATCCCGAGCGGCTGGAATGCATGCGCGAGCGCCATGTGCTGCAATGCCAGCCGGACGGCGAGAGCGGCGCATGGCTGACCCTGTTCCCGCTGGCCACCGAGCGCGAGGTGCTGGGCGTGCTGGAGGTGGCCTCGGCCGAGAAGCTGAAGGGCTCGGCCCAGCGCATGGTGGGCAGCATCCTGCGCATCTATCACAACTTCCAGGGCCTGCTGGACTACAGCGAGCGCGACACGCTGACCGGCCTGCTCAATCGCAAGACCTTCGACGAGAGCTTCCTGAAGGCGGTCGGCGATCTGGCCCCGCCGCAGCTCCATGACGGCCATTTCCACGATAGCCAGCTGGCCGACGACGGCCGCCGCCACGAGCTGGAGCGGCCGCGCTACTGGCTGGGCGTGATCGACATCGACCACTTCAAGTCGGTCAACGATCGCTTCGGCCACCTGATCGGCGACGAGGTGCTGCTGCTGCTGTCGCGGCTGATGCGCAACAGCTTCCGCTTCCACGATCTGCTCTACCGCTTCGGCGGCGAGGAGTTCGTCGTGCTGATGCGCTGCGAGGACGAGGACGACGCGGCCCATGCCTTCGAGCGGCTGCGCCACAACTGCGAGCATTACCTGTTCCCGCAGGTGGGGCGCATCACGGTGAGCATCGGCTTCACCGAGGTGCGGGCCGACGATGCGCCGGCCGGCGCCTTCGAGCGCGCCGATCGCGCCGTCTATCACGCCAAGGCGCATGGCCGCAATCAGGTGCAGAGCCATGGCCATCTGGTGGCCATCGGGCAGATGCAGGAAGTGACGCAGCTCAGCGCGATGGAGCTGTTCTAGTCGCGGGGACGTGCTACCGGCTCGGACCGGGGCGGCTGCATTCGACCCATCTGCGACATCCACCTCGCCGATGTCGATGCCGCAAAGCGGTCGTCGGCGCCGACTACTGATTCGACCTTGCTCCAAAGAGTTTCGCCGCCAACGCCTTGGCCTTCGACAACCCCTCGCCGGTCAAATGCACAGCTCAGCGCGGCTATGAGGGTCACTGATCAAGCCCTGGTGGTGTAGCGCCGCCATCACGGCGAAGTCATACCGCTTCCACGCGCGGCCGCCATCAAACTCGAATACACCGAGCAGCGCGAGGACGGCTTCCTGCACCCCTAAATCCTCGGAGTCCATACGGCCCTCACACAACGTTCGCGCTGAGCGGGCGGCGAAGGCGTCTGCTGCAGCAAAATGTTAGCCATCGCGGTTTGGCAAGGTAAGTGCAACACCGTCTCCAAAGAAGGTAGGGAGCTGGCCATAGTGCAGAGACCCTCAACC
>NZ_JBWKPM010000031.1:0-52022 GCF_059418245.1 Roseateles sp. GW821-FHT09B06
GCCGCGGGGGGCGGCGCGGCCGCAGCGTCGGCGGCCGGCGGCGGCGGCAGGCTGGCGCAGGCGCTCAGCAGGGCGGCCAGCGATGCGACGGCGAGGGCGTGAAGGCGGGGCCGGGCGCGGGCGGGGGCGAAATCGGGAGCGAAATCGGGAGCAATAGGCGATGTCATCTGAACTCGTTCTTCCATTGCCGGAGCGTGGCGAACACCGCGACGCGATCGGCGAGCGCGGTCAAGGAGGCTTGCGTGCCGGCGGCGGCCCGGACGGCCGGCTCGTCGCAACGCAGGAAAGGATTGATGGCTTGTTCCTGCCGGATGGTGGACGGCAGGGTCGGCAGATCTTGCGCGCGGCGGGCCTCGCACCAGACCCGGTAGTCGGCGAGCGCCTTGTTCGCGGGCTCAATGGTCTGCCCAAAGCGCAGATTCGACAAGGTGTATTCATGCGCGCAGCACACCCGGGTATTCCCGGGGAGGGCGGCCAGCCGGTCCAGCGAGGCCAGCATCTGTGCCGGCGTGCCCTCGAAGAGGCGGCCGCAGCCGCCGGAGAACAGGGTGTCGCCGCAGAACAGGATGGGCGCGCCGCCGTCGCCGGGCGTCTCTATATAGAAGGCGATGTGGCCCGCCGTGTGCCCGGGCACGTCGATCACGCGGATGCGCTGGCCCAGCAGCTCGAAGCAGGCGCCGTCCCGATGGGCGAGCAGCGGGACGGGGATGCGCTCCCGCGCCGGGCCGTGGACGGGCCCCCGCAGGCGCGCGCCCAGCGCGGCCAGGCCGCCGACATGGTCGCCATGATGATGGGTCACTAGAATGCCGGCGAGGCTTAGCCCGAGGCGATCCAGCGCCTCCAGCACCGGTGCGGCCTCGCCGGGGTCGACCACCAGGGCCTGCGTGCCGTCGTGCAGCATCCAGATGTAGTTGTCCGTGAAGGCGGGCAGTGCGACCAGTTCAAGGCCCATGCAAGAGTTCCATGACGCGTGAAGCAGCGATTGTAGAGTTGGCCGCCTGGCTGCGGACCCCGCCGGGCCGTTACCTGCTGGCCTGGGAGCAGGCGCGGCTGGACCAGGCCGTGGCCGATATGTTCGGCTTCCACGCGCTGCAGCTCGGGCTGCCCGAGCTGCAGGGCCTGCGCGCCAACCGCATGCCGCACCGCTGGCTGGCGCTGGACGGCCTGGGCCAGGCCGGCTGCGACTGGCATGCCAGCGTGCCGCCGATCGAAGGCGTGCAGAGCGGTTTCGGTCAGTTCGGCGCGGACAGCCGGCCGGTCGGCCCGAGCGCCGCCGGCGGGGCCTCGCTGTACTGCGAATTCGATGCGCTGCCCTTCGAGGCGGCCAGCCTGGACCTGGTGGTGCTGCCGCACACGCTGGAATTCGCGCCCGATCCGCATCGCACCCTGCGCGAGGTGGAGCGGGTGCTGCGTCCCGAGGGGCGGCTGGTGATCGCCGGCATCAATCCGGCCAGCGCCTGGGGGCTGAGGCAGAATCTGGGCCGGCTGCACGCGCGTCTGCCTGGCACCAGCAAGCAGCTTTACCTGCCTGGCGTGGGCGACTTCATCGGCTACTGGCGCTTGCGCGACTGGCTGCGCCTCTTGAGCTTCGAGATCGACGGCGCGCAGTTCGGCGCCTATGCGCCACCGCTGAAGAGCGAGCAATGGCTGACGCGCTGGCATTGGCTGGAGGGCGTGGGTAAGCGCTGGTGGCCCGTGCTGGGCGCCAGCTATTTCGTCTCGGCGATCAAGCGCGTGCACGGCATGCGCCTGGTCGGGCTGGCGCGCCAGAAGGCGCGTGCACCCAAGGCCCGCGCGGCGGTGGCCCTGCATCAACATCACAACCAAGACATTCATGACGACTGAGACCAAGCCCGCGGTGAGCATTGCCAAGCCGCTGGTCACCATCTATACCGACGGCGCCTGCAAGGGCAATCCGGGCCCCGGCGGCTGGGGCGCCTGGCTGTCGGCCGGCGGCCACGAGAAGGAAATGTTCGGCGGCGAGCGCAACACCACCAACAACCGCATGGAGCTGACCGCGGTGATCGAGGCGCTGGCCTCGCTGAAGCGCAGCTGCAAGATCACCATCTATACCGACAGCGAGTATGTGCGCAAGGGCATGACCGAGTGGATCGCCGGCTGGCAGCGCCGCGGCTGGAAGACGGCCGACGGCAAGCCGGTCAAGAACACCGAGCTGTGGCAGCGCCTGGACGCCCTGCGCAAGCTGCACGAGGTCGACTGGCGCTGGGTCAAGGGCCATGCCGGCGACCCGGGCAACGAGCGCGCCGACGCGCTGGCCAACAAGGGCGTGGCCTCGCTCTGAAGCGCCGCCCGCAGGCGCGCGGCGTGCGTTATCCGCCCCGGCGCGGAATTCATCCCCTTCCTTCCCGATTTCAGCCCTAAACCCGCCGCTCCCCAACTGCAACAGCATGTATTCGCCGCTACAGTGCGCGGTCGGAGAAAAGTGCATGAGTGCATGAGCATGAGAAAACTACATAGCGTCGTTGCGGTGGTCGCGCTTGCCGGGCTGAGTGTCCTGGCCTGGTGGTGGCAGAAACAGCCCGCCCAGGCCGCGGCGGCCACCGTGAACAGCGCGTCCGGCGCTCGCTCGGGAGGTCCGGGCGGGCCGGCGAGTGTGGAGGTGGGTCGGGTGCAGGCGCTCGGCCTGGCCGATGATGCCCAGGCGGTGGGCACGCTGCGGGCGCGCCAGTCGGTGGTGCTGAAGCCCGAGGTCAGCGGCCGCATCACCAAGCTCGGTTTCACCGACGGCCAGCGCGTCCGGCGCGGCCAGCTGCTGGTGCAGCTGGACGACGCCTTGCAGGCCGCGCAGCTGCAGCAGGCCGAGGCCCAGCAGGGCATCGCTAGCACCCAGCTGCAGCGCAACCGCGAGCTGCTGGCGCAGAGCTTCGTCTCGCCGAGCGTGGTGGATCAGGCCGAGGCCACCCTGAAGGTCGCCGAGGCCCAGGTGGCCCTGGCCCGCGCGCAGCTGGAGCGCCTGCAGGTGCGCTCGCCCTTTGATGGCGTGGCCGGCATCCGCATGGTGAACCTGGGCGACTATGTGAAGGACGGCACCGAGCTGATCAGCGTCGAGGATGCCTCGACGATGTGGGTGGACTTCCGCCTGCCCGAGCGTTTCGTGCCGCAGCTGCGCCTGGGGCAGGATGTGTCGATGGGCCTGGACGCGCTGCCGGGCCGCGAGTTCAAGGCGCGCATCGAGGCGCTGGATGCGCAGCTCGACGCCAATGGCCGTTCGATGCTGGTGCGCGCGCGGGTGCAGGGCGACACGGGCATGCTGCGCAGCGGCCTGTTCGCCCGGGTGCGGGTGGTGTTCGCGCTGCGCGAGCAGGCGCTCGTCGTGCCCGAGGAGGCCCTGGTGCCGCAGGGCGGCAAGCAGTACATCGTCAAGCTGGCGCCCGGCCGGGACGGCAAGGGAAGCCTGATGTCCGAGCGCATCGAGGCCAAGCTGGGCATCCGGGTGCCGGGCAAGGTGGAACTGCTGGAGGGCGTCAAGGCCGGCGATCTGGTGGTGACGGCCGGCCAGGCGCGGCTGATGCGCGGCGAGTCGCAGCCGGTCAAGGTGATCGAGCTGGACAGGCCGGGGCAGGCCAGGGCCGGTGCCGGCGCGGCCAGCGCGGCCAGCATGGCAACTGGCCGCTGAAGGAGGGCGCGATGCGCATCTCGGAAACCTCGATCCGCCGGCCGGTCTTCGCGACGGTGATGTCCCTGCTGCTGGTGCTGGTGGGCCTGGTGTCCTTCGGCAAGCTCTCGCTGCGCGAGTACCCGCGCATCGACGAGCCGGTGGTGACGGTCAGCACGCGTCTGGTGGGCGCCTCCTCGGAGGTGATCGAAACCCAGGTCACCAAGCCGCTGGAGGATTCGATCGCCGGCATCGACGGCGTCGACATCCTGACCTCGATCTCGCGCTCCGAGCAGAGCCAGATCACGGTGCGTTTCAAGCTGGAGAAGAATCCCGACGACGCGGCCGCCGATGTGCGCGACCGCGTCTCGCGCGTGCGCAGCCGCCTGCCCGACGCGGTGGACGAGCCGGTGGTGGCCAAGGTGGAGGCCGATGCGACGCCGACCATCTGGCTGGCCTTCACGAGCGACACGCTGGACCCGCTGCAGATCACCGATCTGGTGAACCGCGTCGTCAAGCCGCGCCTGCAGACCGTGCCCGGCGTGGCCGACGTGCAGATCGGCGGCGACCGCAAGTATTCGATGCGCGTCTGGCTGGACCCGGATCGCCTGGCCGCCTACAAGCTGACCGTGCAGGACGTCGAGGACGCGCTGCGCCGCCAGAACCTGGAGGTGCCGGCCGGGCGCATCGAGAGCCAGCAGCGCGAGTTCAACGTCACCGCACGCACCGACCTGAACACGGTGCCGCAGTTTGCCGAGGTGGCGCTGAAGCAGGCCAGCGGCTTCACGGTGCGGCTGAAGGACGTGGCGCGCATCGAGGAGGCCGCGGCCAGCGAGCGCTCGCGCGTGCGCCTGAACGGCGTGCCCTCGGTGTCGCTGGGCGTGATCCGCCAGGCCACGGCGAATCCGCTGGAGGTGTCGGCCGGCGTGCGCGAGATGATGCCGCGCCTGCAGCAGGACCTGCCGGATTCGGTCAAGGTGCTGCCGGCCAATGACAACTCGGTTTTCATCGACCGCTCGATCAAGTCGGTCTATCACACGATCGCCGAGGCGGTGGTGCTGGTGGCGCTGGTGGTGTTCCTGTTCCTGCGCACCTTGCGCGCCTCGATCATTCCGCTGGTGACGATTCCGGTGAGCCTGATCGGCTCGTTCGCGCTGATGGCGGCGGCCGGCTTCACGGTCAACACCCTGACCCTGCTGGCCCTGGTGCTGGCGATCGGCCTGGTGGTGGACGATGCGATCGTGGTGCTGGAGAACATCTTCCGCCATATCGAGGAGGGCCTGAGCCCCTTCCAGGCCGCCTTGAAGGGCGCCAAGGAGATCGGCTTCGCGGTGGTCGCGATGACCATGACCCTGGCCGCGGTGTTCGCGCCGCTGGCCTTCACGCCGGGCCGCACCGGGCGGCTGTTCGTCGAGTTCGCGCTGACGCTGGCCGGCGCGGTGATCGTGTCGGGCTTCGTCGCGCTGACCCTGACGCCGATGATGTGCAGCAAGCTGCTGCGCCACAACCACCATCCGACGCGCTTCGACCGCGGCATGGAAGGCGTGCTGGTCTGGATCAGCGCGCGCTATGCCGCGGCCCTGCGCTTCGCGCTGCGCACGCGCTGGCTGGTGGTGGCGGTGATGCTGGCCTCGGGCGCCTACAGCTGGTGGCTGTTCACGCATGCCAAGAGCGAGCTGGCGCCGCTGGAGGACCGCGGCGTGATCTTCATGCCGGTCAGCGCGCCGGACGGCGCGACCTTGGAGTTCACCGCGCGCTATCTGGACGCGATCGAGCGCATCGGCGCTGGCTACCCCGAGTTCGACCGACGCTTCCTGTTTGCCGGCGGTTCGACCGTGTCCCAGGCCACCGCCATCCTGCGCACCGTGGACTGGGCCGATCGCAGCATCAGCACCCAGGAGCTGGCGCGCAAGCTGCAGCCGCAGCTGGCCGGTCTGCCGGGCATCACGGTGTTCCCGGTGACGCCGCCCAGCCTGGGCCAGGGCTTTCGCGAGCGCTCGATCAACTACGTGATCGTCACCAGCGACAGCTATGCCAACCTGGCCAATGTGACCCAGCAGTTCATGGCCGCGCTGGCCAAGAATCCCGGTTTCGTGCAGCCCGACAACGACCTGCGCCTGAACAAGCCCGAGGTCTTCATGGAGGTGGACCGCGAGCGCGCGGCCGATCTGGGCGTCAATGTCGACCAGGTCGCGCGCACGGTCGAGACCATGCTGGGCGGACGCAACGTGACGCGCTACAAGCGCGACGCCGAGCAGTACGACGTGATCGTGCAGACCCAGAACTCCGGCCGCACCACGCCCGAGCACATCGAGAAGCTGTTCGTGCGCGGCCGCGGCGACACGATGATCCCGCTGTCCAGCCTGGTGAAGGTGCGCGAGGCGGTCAGCCCGCGCGAGCTGAACCACTTCAACCAGCGCCGCTCGGTCTCGATCACCGCCAACCTGGCGCCCGGCTACGCGCTGGGCGAGGCGCTGGCCTTCATGGACGCGCAGGCGCGCGAGATCCTGCCGATGGGCTATGCGACCGAGCTGAACGGTGTGTCGCGCGAGTTCAGGAGCAGCAGCGGCGCGCTGGGCCTGGTGTTCGTGCTGGCCCTGCTGTTCATCTTCCTGGTGCTGGCGGCGCAGTTCGAGAGCTTCATCGATCCCTTTGTGATCATGCTGGCGGTGCCGCTGTCGATGGTGGGCGCGCTGGCGGCGCTGCAGTGGAGCGGCGGCACCCTGAACGTCTACTCGCAGATCGGCCTGATCACCCTGGTGGGCCTGATCACCAAGCATGGCATCCTGATCGTCGAGTTCAGCAACCAGCTGCGCCAGCAGGGCAAGGCCCTGACCGAGGCGGTGATCGAGGCCTCGGCGCTGCGTCTGCGGCCGATCCTGATGACCACCGGCGCGATGGTGCTGGGCGCGATCCCGCTGGCGCTGGCCAGCGGCGCGGGCGCCGAGAGCCGTCAGCAGATCGGCTGGGTGATCGTGGGCGGCATGAGCTTCGGCACCCTGCTGACCATCTTCGTCGTGCCGATCATGTACACGCTGTTCGCGCGCCAGCGCGTGCCGGGCGAGATCACGACGCCGGCGCTGGCCGGATAGGTCCACCCCCTAGCGCTACACGCGCCCCCTTCAGGGGGCGATGCCGGCTGCCCGGCGGCGCCGGATCAGCGGCATCCGCGGGGCAATTCAGTCGGTCCGTGTGCCGCAGGGGGTGACGCGTATTCGCGCAGGCCCCGCAGGCTCAGCACCTCGATGCCGCGCCGGCCGACCCCGATCAGGCCGGCCTCCTCCAGGATCTGCAGCGCCGCGTTGGCGCGCTGGCGCGAGACGCCGGCCAGCTGGGCCACCTCGGCCTGGCGCAGGTCGAGGAACAGGCCCGGCTCGGGGTAGAGCTCGGGGTTGTAGAGCCCGGCCAGGCTGCGCGCCACGCGCGCGGTGGAATCGAGCAGCCGGTCGTTGCAGAGCTGGGCGATGAAGAAGCCCATGCGGGCGCTCATCAGCTGCTGCAGATAATGGTTGAAGGGCAGGCTGGTGGCGCGCAGCCATTCGAAGCTGTCGCGCGGCAGCAGGGCCAGATGGCAGTCGCGCAGCGCCATGCCGTCGTACTGCCAGCGGCCGCGCTTGATCAGCGTGCCCTCGCCGAACCAGCCGCCGGGGGCGGTGCCGATCAGCGCGGTCTCGCGGCCGCAGGGGCTGAGGATGCTCATCTTGCCGAAGCCGCTGATCAGCCCGACCCAATGCTCGGCCGGCTCGCCCATGCGCACCATCGGCTGGCCGGCCGCGACCCGGCGCTCGCGCGCCTCGGCATGCACCCGCTGCATTTCGGCCGCGCCGAGCTGGCGGCCCCAGATCGATTTTTCGAGCATCTCGTGCAGGGTCATGGCCCGCATTCTAGGAAGTCGGCGGCGATACGCCGGGCGAGGCCGAGACGGCTCGGCTAGACTGCCCAGCGCGCAGCCGCATTGCCGACCGCTTCATCGCACGATCATTCATGCAAGACGATTTCTCACAGCACAGCAGCCCGCTGATTTCCTGGCATTCGATGTTCATGGGCGTGGCCCTGCTGGCCGCGGCCCGTTCCAAGGATTACCGCAAGCGCAACGGCGCCTGCATCGCCAGCGTGGACAACAAGATCGTCGGCGTGGGCTACAACGGCCTGCCGCGCGGCTGCGACGATGCCGATCCCTCGTACTGGGCCGACAACGATGCCGACCCGCTGCAGTCGCGCCACAGCTATATCGTGCATGCCGAGGTCAATGCGATCCTGAACTGCGTGGTGCTGCCGCTGACCGGCAGCACGATCTACACGACGCAGTTCCCCTGCCCGCGCTGTGTGCAGTCCATCATCCAGGTGGGCATCGCGCAGGTGGTGTACCTGGAGAAGAAGTCGCATCAGGTGGCGCTGAACGGCGCCTCCGACAAGATGCTGGCGGACGCCGGCATCCGGGTGCTGTCGCTGGAGGACCTGGAGACGCCCTCGGCGCAATGGTGCGGCAAGCTCGACGACTTCATCCGCGCCACCGGGCCGGTGGTGCATCGGGCCAAGCCCTGAGCGTCCGACCCGGCGCGGGCGCGGCTTGCACGGAAACAGGCGCTGGAATGCCGCCTTTTTCCGGCTTAAGTTTGGCTGCGCCTCGGCATCATCAGCCTATTCGCCGTTCCTCGCCGAGGCCCGCCATGATGATCCCGCTGCACCTGATTCCCGCCCAGAACCGCCCCTCGCTGGAAGCGTCCGCCGACGCGGGGCAGGGCATGGCCCTGGTGGAACTGCCGGACCTGGGGCTGCCGATCGCGGGCCCGGTCTCGGCCGAACAGCTGCAGGCCTTCCAGGAGCTGATGCGCCGCGAGAGCCTGCCGCTGCAGCCCACGCGCATGCTGTACGACCGGCTCTATGCCTTCGAGCGCCTGGCCGCGGCCCATGCCAGCGGCTGCCTGCTGCTGCGCGAACTGGCCCTGCAACTGGCCCAGCGCTATCAGAGCGCGGGCGAATGGATCGGCCTGCTGCACTGACGGCGTCTTCCCGACAGCCCACCGCAGCACGCCAAGGCAACAAGCCCTCGCATCGCGAGGGCTTGTTGCCTTGTGGGGGCGCCGATCGGTCCGCGCTCAGAGTGCCGTCAGCCAGTCGCAACGCAGACGGCCGGCGCGATGCAGGCGCTGGCGCACGCGGGCATAGAGCGAAGGCAGCAGGAAGGCGGCCAGGCACAGCGGCAGCATCGGCCAGAAGCCGGTGAGCAGCAGGCTGGGCAGGCTCATCCAGCTCATCACCCAGCAGATCAGCACCAGATCCCAGGCCTGCACCTCGACGGGATGTTGACGGCCATGCAGCACCAGCCAGCGCCGGACGCGGGTCACTTGCTTCAAGGTCATGGCGGGCTCCACTTGTCAGCTTGGCGTCAGCAAGTTTAGAGGCGGACCAAGGGAAAACACTGAATCCGGCGAGCCGCAGCCAATGAAATCAGCGTCGATTTCGGCGGCGCAGCATAACCGTGGTTCATGGATGGGTCTTCGATTGGCATGCTATTTGTCAAATATAAGTAGTCCAATGGTATGGATGCAATCGTCGGCAGGCATGGAAATACGCCTGCCTACTCTGAAATCCTGCCGTAATCATGATCAATTGGTCTTTATTGGTCTTGTTTGTGGGCGGGTGCGGCGCGCGAGCGACCTGACAACAACGGAGAGACCCGCAAGATGAGCAGCTTCCCCCACAATTTTCGCCCCAGCCATATCGCCACCGCGGTCGGTCTGCTGCTGTGGAGCGTGGCCAGCCTGGCACAGACGGCCGATGCGGCCGCCGCGAAGAAGGCTGCCGAGGCTGCCGAGACCGAGAAAGGCAATGGCAACAAGCTTGAGCAGGTGGTGGTCACCGGCATCCGCGCCTCGATCGAGAAGTCGATCGACACCAAGCGCAATGCCGACACCAATGTGGAGGTGGTGTCGGCCGAGGACGTGGGCAAGATGCCCGACAAGAACATCGCCGACGCGCTGTCGCGCCTGCCCGGCGTGAACGTGCAGTTCGGCGGCGCGCTGGCGATGGATGAGGCCGAGCGCGTCTCCATTCGCGGCACCAGCCCCAACCTGAACCTGGTGACGGTCAACGGCCATGCGCTGTCGTCCGGCGACTGGCATGTGGGCGACCAGATCGGCAGCGGCCGCTCGGTGGGTGCAAGCCTGCTGCCTTCGCAACTGATCGGCCAGAGCATCGTCTACAAGACCCAGCGCGCCGACCTCACCGAGGGCGGCATCTCGGGCAGCGTGGACATCATTTTGCGCAAGCCGCTGGACTTCAAGAAGCCGCTCAGCGGCGAAGTGGCGCTGGGCGCCGTGTATGCCGATCTGCCGAACAAGGTGGATCCGCAATTCAGCGGCCTGATTGCCTGGAAGAACGAGGACAGCACGCTGGGGGTGCTGCTGCAGGCTTACCGCGAGGACCGCCACCTGCGCCGCGACGGCCAGGAGGTCTTCAGCTATGGCAGCATCACCACGGCGCAGGCCGCTGCCTCGGGCAACCCGGAGCTGGCCGGCAAGCGCATGCCCGGCAGCATCAACAACGCCATGTTCACGGGTTCGCGCGAGCGCACCGGCGCCTCGGTGGTGTTGCAGGCCCGGCCCAGCGACAAGTTCGAGGCGACGGTCAGCGGCTTCCGCAGCACGCTCAAGGCCAACAACCTCAACACCTCGGGCTTTGCGCTGCCCACCGCCCTGGTGAATGCGGGCTGGCTGATCCGCGATGCCAAGTTCGACGGCAACGTGATCACCGGTGCGCGCCTGGAGCGACCGGCCAACATCCCGGCCGTGCCCGGGATGACAGGCGCCACGCCGGCCTCCCAGCGCGTGATCGGCTTCGAGTACGACCAGATCCTGCGCGACGGTGCCGAGTCGCTGAGCTCCTTCTATGACCTGGACATGAAGTTCAAGCCCACCGAGCGCCTGAGCTTCCGCACCCGCCTGGGCACCACCGAAGGCCGCGGCGAGACCAAGACCCAGCCGCAGATGACCTTCGGCCTGCTCAATCCGAACCTGAGCTACGGCATCAACGGCTCGCGGCCCACCGACTGGACCCTGCTGAACTCGGCCACCGGCCAGCCCATCGACATGAGCAACCCGGCCAACTTCGTGCTGATGTCCAACACGGCGGCCTCGGCACTCTCCAAGGACAAGGAGAACTACTTCCACCTCGACGCCGAATACCTGCCGACGAACTCGATGTTCACTGCCGTCAAATGGGGCGCGCGCGGTGCCAAGCACACGCGCAGCTACGGCGTGAACGGCGGGCGCTGGAACGCCCTCGACCAGGGGCAGACTTTTCTTCAAGCCACCGGCGGCCAGCTGGTTCTGGGCAATATCGTCCCGCCCGGCAGCCTGCCGTCGCCCGGCGGCGCCTATCCCTCGGACTGGGCCGACGGCCTGAATGCCAATCTCCCGCAAGACCTGTTCCGCTACACCCCCGAGCAGTTGCGCGAGTTCGGTGCCAAATACATGAACTGGGACCCGGTGCTCAACCGTTCGCTGACCAGCGCCTATGAGATCCGGGAAAAGAACGAGGCGTTCTACCTGATGGGCGAGTTCGAGCTGAGTTCCAGCATCAGCGGCAATGCCGGCGTGCGCCATGTGACCACCTCGGTGGATTCGCTGTCCTATCAGCTGCTCAACCAATGCGCGGCGCTGCAGCCTTGTGCCGTGCCCGGTGCCATCGTCGGCTCCAAGCTCGGTACCTGGCTGCCGCGTCTGACCAGCACCGAGCACAAGGTATGGCTGCCCAGCATGAACCTGCGCTGGGATCTGCGCCGCGACCTGATCGCCCGCGCCTCGGCCTCGCGCTCGCTGGGTCGGGCCAACTACAACGAACTGGCCGGCGCGGTGTCGCTCAACGACACCACGCTCATCGGCAGCAGCGGCAACCCGCTGCTCAAGCCCGTGCTCTCCAACAATGTGGACGCCACCCTGGGCTGGTACTTCGCGCCGCGCGCGCTGCTCTCGGTGGGCGTGTTCTCGCAGCATCTGCAGAACTATGTGAAGGCCGGCGTCTCCAAGATCGAGTACTTCAACATCACCCAGGGCAAGAACACGGTCTATGACGTCAGTTCGCGCGTCGGCGTCAAGGCCAAGCTCAAGGGCGTGGAGGCTGCGCTGGAGATGCCCATCGGTGCCGGTTTCGGCTTCGGCGTCAACGGCACCTATGTCGATTCCGAGGACAAGGATGGCGTCGAGCTGCTCGGCACCTCCAAGTGGACCTACAACCTGCGCGGCTACTACGAGGACGACAAGCTCTCGGCCAGCCTGGCCTGGAACTACCGCAGCGACTACGGCTACGCCTTCTTTGGCAACGGCACCAATGCGGTCACGACCAATGCCAACGGCTCGGTGAACTACAACGGCCTGCGCTACTACAAGGGCTACGGCAGTCTGTCGGCCTCGGTGGGCTACCGCATCACCAAGGACCTGAGCATCCATCTGGATGGCACCAACCTGCTCAACCCGGTGCGCCATACCTACGAGGTCAGCGAGAACGCGCCCGGCTACTGGCATGAGAGCGGCCGCCAGTACTACCTGAACCTGCGCATGAAGTTCTGATCATTGCCGGGCCGCGGGTCGGCTGTCGGCGGCAAACCACAGGCCCCGCATTCGCGGGGCCTCTTTCTTTCA
Organism: Roseateles sp. GW821-FHT09B06; assembly: GCF_059418245.1. Classification (NCBI taxonomy): domain Bacteria; kingdom Pseudomonadati; phylum Pseudomonadota; class Betaproteobacteria; order Burkholderiales; family Sphaerotilaceae; genus Roseateles; species Roseateles sp. GW821-FHT09B06. Next base: position 12,259 of record NZ_JBWKPM010000031.1, read on the forward strand.
CGCCTTCGCCCGGCCCGCCGCCCGTTTGCCTGCGGGGTGTTTTGCCTCGTATCCACGGGCCCGCCGGGGGCGCAGGCAGGCCGGCAACTGGCTCGGCCAGCGCTGTTGTATTCGGGTGCGGCAGCGCACCGGCGGCGTGCATGTCACGGCCGCTACATATTGCATGGCGAAACTGAAATGGTCGCTGGAGCAGGGCGCAGACCCATGACCCAGCGATCCAGGCATCGTCCTTGCTTCTGCGGCTGCGGCTCGCATGGGCTCGCTGATGGTGCGCGCATGAAAGCTTGAGTGTCGAGGGTGGGTGGTAGGGCGGGAGGCCCCAGGCACAAACGTTCGCGTCTTTCAAGCGGCAATTCCTCTATGTGGAAAGCCGTGATGCCAAACGTTTGCGAACTCCTTCGACGCTACTTTTTTAACGTCAGGCCTTGGAAGGCCGTCTGCGTTTTCGTTTGAGGAGTTATCTGGATGAATAGCAATCGTTGGATCTTTACGCGGACCGCGCTCGGCGCGGCCGTGGCTTTGTTGGCCGCCGCACCGGCCTTCGCTCAGACCGCGGCGGACACCGCCGGCAAGGACGAGGCGGCACCGCGCGCCAAGGATGACGCCGTACGTCTGGGCACGATCACGATCGTCGGCGAGGGCAACAAGCTCGGCGCCGGCCAGATGCTGAACGAGGATGTGGCCAAGAGCCGCAGCACCGTCACCAAGGCGGCGGTCGAGAAGGACCGTGCCACCGGCAACCCCTACCAGGCGCTGGCCCTGCTGCCCAGCATCAACTCCTTCAACCATGATGCGACCGGCCTGTTCGGCGGCGGTCTGACGGTGCGCGGCTTCAACTCCGACCAGCTGGGCTTCACGATCAACGGCGTGCCGGTCAACGACTCGGGCAACTTCGCGGTCTATCCGCAGGAGTACGTCGATCAGGAAAACGTTTGCACCCAGAGCGTGACCCAGGGCAGCCCGGATGCCGAGTCGCCGCATGCCGGCGCCACCGGCGGCAACATCAGCATCACCACCTGCGATCCCGAGGACAAGCGCCGCTTCCGCGTCAGCCAGACCCTGGGGCAGCTGGACCTGACCCGCACCTTCGTGCGCTTCGACTCCGGCCGTTTTGCCGACAACAAGCTGAAGGTCTTCCTGAGCTACTCGCACACCCAGGCCGACAAATGGAAGGGCAAGGGCGAGGCCAAGAAGGACCATATCGACGCGGCCTTCCGCTACGACATCAACCAGGACAACGTGATCCTGGGCTCGGTGGTCTACAACCGCGCGATCAACAACAACATCTACAACCCGAGCCTGAAGGAGCTGAATGACAACGGCTACTACTTCGACTACTCGACCACGATCAAGGCACGCCCGGCCCCGGTGAACGGCACGCCACAGACGGAAAGCGCCAACAGTTTCGTCAACACCTACTACGACATGGCCCTGAACCCGTTCGAGAACGCGATCGTCTCGGTCTCGGGCTCGTTCAAGGTGGCCGAGGACACCTATCTGAAGGTCCAGCCCTATCTGTGGTACGGCCTGGGCAATGGCGGCTGGTCGGAGCAGGCGCTGCGCGAGTCGACCGGTCTGATCGGCGGCCCGGTCGACATCAACGGCGACGGCGACACCCTGGACACCTGGCGCGTCGCCCGCGCCAGCCAGACCCGCACCCAGCGCCCCGGCGTGACCGCCGAACTGAGCACCGTGCAGGGCAACCATTACCTGAAGGCCGGCCTGTGGTACGAGCGTGCCAGCCACCGTCAGACCCAGCCCGCGGTGCAGATCACGGACGAGGGCCGTCCCGCCGACATCTGGCTGAAGGACGGCTGCGTCCAACGCGCCGACGGCACCTGCTACCAGGGCCGCAACGCGGACACCACCAGCACCGCCTACCAGGCCTACCTGAGCGACAACATCAGCTTCATGGGCGACCGCGGCATGCTGAGCCTGGGCCTGCGCACGCCGCATGTGACCCGCGATGTGACGAGCTACGAGAACGAGGGCTCGACCGACCCGACCGCACCGAGCTCGGTGAAGCCTCGCCTGCCGAGCTACAACATCAAGAAGAGCTTTGACGAAGTGCTGCCGCAGGTGGGCCTGCGCTTCAACCTGGATCGCAGCAGCCAGGTCTTCCTGAACGTTGCCAAGAACTTCAAGGCGCCGGCCAACTTCGCCTTCATGGCCTCCAATGTGCGCGTCCTGAACGGCGCCGTGGTTCCCATCATCGATGTGAAGCCCGAAACCTCGATCATGACGGACATCGGCTACCGCCTGCAGACCCGCGCGGGCTCGCTGTCGGCCACCGTGTTCAACTCGGATTTCAAGGACCGCCAGGCCACCGCCTACGACCCGAACACCCAGGTCTCGACCTACCAGAACATCGGCCGCACCGCCAACCGCGGTCTGGAGCTGGAAGCCGGTTCGGCCACCTTCTGGGGCGGCTTCACGGCCTATGGCTCGCTGACCCTGCAGAAGAGCAAGGTCAAGGACAACTTCGTGTACGGTCGGAACACGGACGGCACGGACAAGGAACTGCCCACCGTCGGCAAGCAGATGACCCTGACGCCGGAGCAGATGATCGGCGCCTCGCTGCAGTACGCCTCCGGCCCCTACTACGTGCGCCTGAAGGCCAAGTACACCGGCAAGCAGTACGCCACGCTGATGAACGACGAGGAGGTGCCGAGCTACACCGTCCTCGACCTGGATGCCGGCTACAACTTCGGCAATGTGGGCATGCTGAGCAACACCCAGCTGCGCATGAACATCAGCAACCTCGGCAACGAGAAGTACCGCAACCCGAGTTCGGGCACGGTGACCAATGGCCTGATCTATAACAACGACCGCGCCGCGCAGAGCGTGTTCTATTACCTGGGTGCCCCGCGCTTCTTCTCGGTGACCCTGAGCGCCGACTTCCAGTAATCCATGTTTGCGGGCCCGTGCCCGCGGACTTCGGAGCAAGCCGCATGGCCACAAGCCCTGCGGCTTTTTTTGTTTTCGGCCTACAGCCCCTTGAACCGGTGCGCGTACATGCGGCTCACCCCCAGCCGCTCGGGTCGCTGGCGCAGCAGCAGGCTGAGCCGCCCCGCCTCGTCGCGCTCGGCCCTCTCGATCGCCTCGGCGCGCACCACCAGGCTGCGGTGCACCTGCCAGAAGCGCTGCGCATCCAGCTGCGGCAGCAGTTCGCGCAGCGAGGCGCGGACCAGGTGCTCCCTGTCGGCGGTGAGCACGCGCACATATTTGTCCGCCGCCTCGAAATAGATCACGTCCTCCACCGGCACCATCAGGATGCTGCTGCCCACGCCGACCTGCAGCACGCGCAGCGGCGCCGGCGCTGCCGCCGGCAGGCCCAGGGCCTGGACCACGCCCGGTGCCGCCAGCAGCTGGCGCAACTGCATCACCGCGGCATCGGCCGAACCGTCCTGGCGCTGGCGCAGCGCCACCTGCAGCCGCGCGCAGGTCTGGGCCAGGCGTTCGCGCTGCACCGGCTTCAGCACATAGTCCAGCGCCGCCTGCTCGAAGGCCTTCAAGGCGTACTGGTCGTAGGCGGTGACGAACACCAGCAGGGGGAAGGGCTGCTCCTCGGGCCAGTCCTCGGCCAGGGCCTGGGCCGCCTCGAGCCCGCTCATGCCGGGCATGCGGATGTCCAGGAACAGGATCTGCGGCCGCCGGGCCAGCGCCGCCTCCAGGGCGGCCTGGCCATGGGTGGCCATCGCGACGACCTGCAGCTCGGGCCACAGCGCGGCCAGCTCGGCCCGCAGGCCTTCGGCCAGCAGCGTCTCGTCCTCGGCGATCAGGGCGGTGGGGGGCGGCAGGTCCATGGACTCATTCCTCCGATAGCGGCAGCCACAGGCTGACCAGGGTGCCGCCGTCGGCGGCGGCGTCCAGGCGCAGGCCGGCGGCCGCGCCATATTGCGTGGCGAGCCGGGCACGCACCTGCGCCAGGCCGAAGCCGGTGCCGGCGGGGCCGCCCAGGCCCGGGCCGGCGCCGGTGTCGCGCACCGTCAGGCGCAGCAGGCCGGCCTCGCGCCGTGCCTCGACGATCAGCGCGCCGCCGTTCACATGGGGCTCCAGCCCATGCTTGATGGCGTTCTCCACCAGGGGCTGCAGCAGCAGCGGCGGCACCGGCAGCGTGGCCAGCTCGGTCGGCAGCCGCAGCTCGGGGCGCAGCCGCTCGCCCATGCGCACCTGCATCAGGGCCAGGTAGTCGGCCAACCGGGCAAACTCCTCGCTCAGCGCATGCGTTTCGCCGCTGCGCGAGGCGTTCAGCGTGGCGCGCAGAAAGGCGATCAGGCGGTCCAGCATGGCCTGGGCGCGCGGCGGGTCGAGCGCGATCAGCACGCGCAGATTGGCCAGGGTGTTGAACAGCATGTGCGGCTCCAGCTGCGATTCCAGCAGGCGCAGCTGGGTCTCGGCCGCCTGCCGGCGCGCCTGCTCGGCCTCGGTCTGCGCCGCATTCAGCCGGCCGCGCGTGTAGAAGAAGCCGGTGGCCAGCAGCGAGGCCAGCAGCGACAGCAGCAGGGCGCCCGAGACCTCGCGCCAATGGCTGTCCCACAGCATCTGCGAGCGCAGGCCCAGCAAGCGGTCCGCCAGCGCGCTGCCCAGGCCGTAGGCCAGCGGCACCGCGACCAGCAGGCAGATCAGCATCACCGGCCAACCCGGCCAGCCATGGCGATGCTCCTGGCGCTGCGGGAACAGGCGCCGCATCAGCCGGGCGCTCAGCACCCGCGAGCCGTCGATGAAGCTCCAGCAGAACAGGCCGATGATCAGCGAATAGACCACGCTCCCATGCAGGCTCTGGCGCGACAGCGCATGGATGAACAGGCCCAGGCAGGCCGAGAACAGCAGGGTGGCCAGGGCCATGCGCAGCACATAGGGCAGGGCGGCCAGGCGCCGGCGCAGCGGTTGGGGCAGGCTCATGATGCGCCGCATTGTTGCGCAGCGGGCCGGCTCAGACCCAGCCCAGCCATTGCTGCCACAGCAGCTGGCCGAGATAGCGCTGCGGCAGCAGGGCAAAGGCGCCGGCCGTCACGCAGGCGCCCAGATAGGTGCTCCACATGGCGATGCGGTGGACGCGCACCCGGCCCCGCGCGATGGCCCAGATGGCGCGGCCGATGCCGTAGAAGGCGGCCAGCACCAGCAGATGGATCGGCGTGTAGCCGGCGATATTGGGCAGCTCGAAGTCGCGGATGAACAGGGCCGAGACGGCCGCGGCCAGCATCAGCGTGATCCAGGCGTAGCCGAAGGCGCGGTGGCCGCGCGAACCCTTCCTGAGCGTCAGCGCCGGCGGCCCCAGCAGCAGCGCGCCGCTGGCCATGGCGATGTGGATGATGATGGCCGGGGTGAGGGCGACGGTACCGCTCATGGCGGGCTCCTTGGGGGCTTGCGATGGGCCGCATGCTGCCCAGGCTCCCCCCGGCCCGCCACGCCGGCGCGACGGGCCGTCGCCCGCCGGCGCGAAGCGCTGCCTAGCGGCGCCGGCCGCCGCCGCCCAGGATGCTGCCCAGCACGCCGCGGATGATCTCGCGGCCCACGGTGGTGCCCATCGAGCGCAGCGCCGATTTGGCGGCCGCCTCGGCCAGGCCCTCGCGGCGTCCGCCGCGCGGGCCGGTGGAGCCGAACAGCACGTCCTTCAGTCCGCCCAGCATGCCGCTGTCCTGTTCCTGCTGGTCCTGCTGGGCCGGCGGTGCACCCCGGGGCGCGCCGCGCAGGGCGGCATCGGCCTCATCGGCCATCGAACCGCCGCCGGCCTGCCCCGGCGTCGCCGCGACGCGGCCGCTGAGCTTCTCGTAGGCCGACTCGCGGTCCACCGTCTTCTCGTAGATGCCGGCCACCAGCGAGTTCTTCAGCAGCGCGGCGCGCTGTTCGGGGCTGATCGGCCCGATCTGGCTGCCCGGCGGCAGCACGAACACGCGCTCGGTGATGCTGGGCCGGCCCTTCTCGTCCAGCAGGCTGACCAGGGCCTCGCCCACGGCCAGCTCGGTGATCGCAGCGGCGATGTCCAGCCCGGGCTTGGCGCGCATGGTGTCGGCCGCGGCCTTGACGGCCTTCTGGTCGCGCGGCGTGAAGGCGCGCAGCGCATGCTGGACCCGGTTGCCCAGCTGGCCCAGCACCGCGTCCGGAATGTCCAGCGGGTTCTGGGTCACGAAATAGACGCCCACGCCCTTGGAGCGCACCAGGCGCACCACCAGCTCGATGCGCTCGATCAGCGCGGCCGGCGCGTCCTTGAACAGCAGGTGCGCCTCGTCGAAGAAGAACACCAGCTTGGGCTTGTCCAGGTCGCCCACCTCGGGCAGTGTCTCGAACAGCTCCGACAGCATCCACAGCAGGAAGGTGGCGTAGAGGCGGGGCGCGTTCATCAGCTGGTCGGCCGCCAGGATGTTGATCACGCCGAGGCCGCCCTCGGTCTGCATGAAGTCGGCGATGTTGAGCATCGGCTCGCCGAAGAACTTGTCGCCGCCCTGGCTCTCGATCTGCAGCAGGCCGCGCTGGATGGCACCGATCGAGGCGGCCGAGACGTTGCCGTATTCGGTGGTGTACTGGCTGGCGTTGTCGCCCACATGCTGCAGCATCGCGCGCAGGTCCTTCAGGTCCAGCAGCAGCAGGCCATGGTCGTCGGCGATCTTGAACACCAGCTGCAGCACGCCGGCCTGGGTCTCGTTGAGCGCCAGCATGCGCGCCAGCAGCAGCGGGCCCATGTCGGACACGGTGGCGCGTACCGGGTGGCCCTGCTCGCCGAACACGTCCCACAAGGTGGTCGGGCAGGCCAGCGGCGCGGGGGCGTCGATGCCGCGGTCCTTCAGCGTGGCCAGCAGCTTCTCGCCGGGCCTGCCGCCTTGGCTGATGCCGGTCAGGTCGCCCTTCACGTCGGCCATGAAGACCGGCACGCCGATCTTGCTCAGGTTTTCGGCCAGGGTCTGCAGGCTGATGGTCTTGCCGGTACCGGTGGCGCCGGTGATCAGGCCGTGGCGATTCGCCAGCGCGGGCAAGAGCTGGCACTCGACGTCGCCGTGGCGGGCCAGCAGGATCGGATCGGCCATAGGGTTCTCCAGGAAGGAATGTCTGGCGACAGACTAAAATCGCAGTCTATCCAACAAACTGAGTCGCTTCGTCGCGTATCGCGAGGGCCGCGCTCGCCAGGAGATTGAGTCGATGGCTGGTCATTCCAAATGGGCCAATATTCAGCACCGCAAGGGGCGTCAGGACGAGAAGCGCGGCAAGATCTGGACGCGCATCATCCGTGAGATCACCGTGGCCGCGCGCCAGGGCGGTCCGGATGTGAAGGAAAATCCGCGCCTGCGCCTGGCGGTGGATAAGGCCAAGGCCGCGAACATGCCGGCCGACCGCATCAAGTACAACATCGACAAGGCCTCCGGCAATCTCGACGGCATCAGCTACGAGGAAATCCGCTATGAGGGCTACGGCATCGGCGGTGCGGCCGTCATCGTCGACACGATGACGGACAACCGGGTCCGCACCGTGGCCGAGGTGCGCCATGCCTTCAGCAAGTACGGCGGCAATATGGGCACCGACGGTTCGGTGTCCTTCCAGTTCAAGCATTGCGGCCAGCTGGTGTTCGCCCCCGGCACCTCGGAAGACAAGGTGATGGAAGTGGCGCTGGAGGCCGGGGCCGAGGACGTGGTCGCCGACGACGAGGGCGCCATCGAGGTGCTGACCGCGCCGGGCGACTTCGAGGCCGTCAAGAACGCGCTGGAGGCCGCCGGCCTGAAGCCCGAGGTGGCCGAGGTGACGATGCGCGCCGAGAACAGCATCGAGCTGAGCGGCGAGGACGCCCAGCGCATGCAGAAGCTGCTGGACGTGCTGGAAGACCTGGACGATGTCCAGGAGGTCTATCACAACGCGAGCATCGAGGAATGAAGGTCAGCGCATGAAAGTTTTGGTACTCGGTAACGGCGGCCGCGAGCATGCCCTGGCCTGGAAGCTGATCCAGGGCGAACGCGTCAGCCAGGTCTTCGTGGCGCCCGGCAACGGCGGCACGGCGCGCGACACGCGGCTGAAGAACATCCCCATCACCGACGTCAAGGCGCTGGCCGATTTCGCCGAGGCCGAGAAGATCGCGCTGACCGTGGTAGGCCCCGAGGCCTTCCTGGCGGCCGGCGTGGTGGACGAGTTCCGCGCCCGCGGCCTGCGCATCTTCGGCCCGACCAAGGCCGCGGCGCAGCTGGAATCCAGCAAGGCCTTCGCCAAGGATTTCATGCAGCGCCACGGCATCCCGACCGCGGCCTACCAGACCTTCGGCGATGCCGCCGCGGCCCATGCCTACGTGGACGCGCAGGGCGCGCCGATCGTCATCAAGGCCGACGGCCTGGCCGCCGGCAAGGGCGTGGTCGTGGCCATGAGCCTGGACGAGGCGCATCAGGCGATCGACTGGATCCTGGCGGACAACAAGCTCGGCGTCGTGCACAACGAGGGCGCGAATGGGCAAGCCGTGCCGCGCGTCGTGATCGAGCAGTTCCTGCAGGGCGAGGAGGCCAGCTTCATCGTCGTCTGCGACGGCAGGAACGTGGTCTCGCTGGCCACCAGCCAGGACCACAAGCGCCTGCTCGACAAGGACGAAGGCCCCAACACCGGCGGCATGGGCGCCTACTCGCCCGCGCCGGTGGTGACGCCCAATGTGCATGCCAAGGCCATGCACGAGATCATCCTGCCGACCATCCAGGGCATGGCGCGCGACGGCATCCCCTTCACCGGCTTCCTCTACGCCGGCCTGATGATCGACGAGCATGGCCAGCCGCGCACGGTGGAGTTCAACACCCGCATGGGCGACCCGGAGACCCAGCCCATCATGATGCGGCTGAAGAGCGATCTGTTCGATCTGCTGATGCATGCCACCGACGGCACGCTCGACCAGGTCGAGCTGCAATGGGACCGCCGCGTCGCTTTGGGCGTCGTGATGGCCGCCGAGGGCTACCCGCTGGCGCCGCGCAAGGGCGACGCGATCACCGGCCTGCCGGCCGACCGGGAAGACGCGATGGTCTTCCATGCCGGCACCACCGAGCAGGACGGCAGGCTGCTGACCGCCGGCGGCCGCGTGCTCTGCGTCACGGCCCTGGGCGAATCGGTGCGCACGGCCCAGCAACTGGCCTATGACACCCTGACCCCGATCCAGTTCGAAGGCAAGCAGTTCCGCCGCGACATCGGCCACCGTGCGGTGACCAAGCGTTGAGCGCTGAGCCGGTCGCCGTTCCCGCGCCGCGTCTGCTCGACGCCCCGCTGACCCTGCCGGGCCGGGGCAGCATGCTGGCGCGCGCCCTGCTGCGCCTGGCCGGCTGGCGGCTGGCGTTCGCCGGCCTGCCGGCGCGTCAGGGCGTCATCATGGTCTATCCGCATACCTCGAACTGGGATTTCGTTATCGGCCTGCTGGCGAAATGGGCGCTGGGCCTGGAGCTGCGCTTCTGGGCCAAGAGCGGCCTGTTCGCGCTGCCGGGCTTCGGTGCCTGGCTGCGCTGGCTGGGCGGCGTGGCGGTGGACCGCCGCTCCGCGCAGGGGCTGGTGGGCGGCACGGCCGCGCAGCTCGCTGCGGCCCGGGAGCGCGGCGAGTCGTTCTGGCTGGCCGTGGCGCCCGAGGGCACGCGCGCGCTGGGTGGCGGCTGGCGCTCCGGCGCCTATCATCTGGCGGTGCAGGCCGGCGTGCCGGTGGGCCTGGCCTGCTTCGATTTCGCCAGCCGGACCGTGAGCCTGGAGCGCTTCGTGCAGCTGAGCGGCGATGCCGATGCCGATTTCGCGCTGATGGCCGCGCTCTATGCCGGCAAGCAGGGCAAGCGGCCCGAACTGGCCAGCCCCGTGAGCTTGATGGGAAGACCATGATCGATACCCTGGTGGTTCGCGAATACCTGCTGGGCCTGCAGCAGAACATCATCGCCGCGCTGGAGCGCACCGACGGCCAGGCCTTCGCCAGCGACGGCTGGGAGCGCGAGCCCGGCGGGCGGCTGGAGGGCGACGGCCTGAGCCGGCTGATCGAGAACGGCGCCGTCTTCGAGCGAGGCGGCTGCAACTTCTCCCATGTGCGGGGTCGGGTCTTGCCGCCCTCGGCCACCCAGCACCGCCCCGAGCTGGCCGGTGCGCCCTTCGAGGCGATGGGCGTGTCCCTGGTGCTGCACCCGCACAATCCCTTCGTGCCGACCGTGCACATGAATGTGCGCATGTTCGCGGCGCTGCCGCCCGGCGCCGCGCCGGTGGTCTGGTTCGGCGGCGGCATGGACCTGACGCCCTATTACGGCTTCGAGCGCGATGCCCAGCATTTCCACCGCAGCTGCGAGGCGGCGCTGAAGCCCCATGGCGAGGCGCTCTACCCGCGCTTCAAGAGCTGGTGCGACGAGTATTTCTTCCTGAAGCACCGCAACGAGCCGCGCGGCATCGGCGGCATCTTCTTCGACGACTATGCCAAGGACGACAGTGAAGGCGGCTTCGATGCGGCCTTCGCGATGCTGCGCTCGGTGGGCGACGCCTTCCTGCCGGCCTATCTGCCGATCGTCGAGCGCCGTCAGGGCTATGCCTACGGCGAGCGCGAGCGCGATTTCCAGGCCTACCGGCGCGGCCGCTATGTCGAGTTCAACCTGGTGTTCGACCGCGGTACCCTGTTCGGCCTGCAGTCGGGCGGCCGCACCGAGTCGATCCTGATGTCGATGCCGCCGCTGGTGAAATGGCGCTACAACTGGCAGCCGCAGGCCGGTACGCCGGAGGCCCGGCTCTACAGCGACTTCCTGCGCCCGCGCGACTGGGCGCACGAACCGGCCTCGCATCTATGGCTCTGAGCGGCGGCCCCGCGACGGGTCTGTTCGGCGGCAGCTTCGATCCGGTCCATCTGGCCCATCTGAGCCTGGCGCGCTGCGCGCTCGATCAGCTGCGGCTGGACCGGCTGCTGTGGCTGCCGGCCGGCCGGCCCTGGCAGAAGCTGCAGGACGGCACGGGCCGCGGCCTGGCTTCGCCGGCACACCGCCGTGCGATGGTCGAGCTGATGATCGCGGGCGAGCCGCGCTTCGCGGTCGACGACAGCGAGCTGGAGCGCGACGGCGCCAGCTACACGATAGACACGGTGCGCGCGCGCCTGGCGGCGCATCCGGACGAGCGGATCTTCCTGCTGATCGGCCAGGACCAGTACGCAAGGCTGCACACCTGGCGAGAGTGGCAGGCCCTGCTGGGCCTGGTCACCTTGGCGGTGGCCGCGCGGGAATCCGAGGGTGGGGGCGCGGTGGTGCAGGCGCCGCCCGAGCTGCGGGCGCTGCCGCATCGCGTCGAGCTGATCGCGATGCCGCCGCTGGCTTTTTCTTCCACCCGCGTGCGCGACATGGCGTCGCGCGGCGAGGACATCCGCCCGATGGTGGGCGATGCGGTGGCGGGGTATATTGCCCGTCACTGCCTTTACGGGACTGACCGGGCCTAGCGGCCCACGGAGCGAGAACTGAATGGATATTCGTAAACTGCAGCGCGCCATCGTCGATGGCCTGGAAGACGTGAAGGCCCAGAACATCCAGGTCTTCAACACCGAGCACCTCTCGCCCCTGTTCGAGCGCGTCATCATCGCCTCGGGCACCAGCAACCGCCAGACCAAGGCCCTGGCCTCCAGCGTGCGCGAGACGGTCAAGGGACGCGGCATGCAGGTGATGCGCACCGAGGGCGAGGACAACGGCGAGTGGATCATCGTGGACTGCGGCGCGGCCGTCGTGCATGTGATGCAGCCGGCCATCCGCGACTACTACCACCTGGAAGAAATCTGGGGCGGCAAGCCGGTCAAGCTCAAGCTCGGCGACGGCGAGATCAGGCTGGTGAAGGCGTCGGAGGACGCGTCCGAGGCGCCCGCCAAGAAGAAGCCGGCGGCCAAGAAGGCCGCAGCCGCTGCACCCGCCGCACCGGCCAGGAAGCCGGCCGCCGTCAAGAAGGCGCCGGCCCAGAAGGTCGCCGCCAAGAAGACGCCGGCCAAGAAGACCGTGAGCCGCACCGTCGGCAGCAAGGCGCCGGTGACGGCCAAGGCCGCCAAGACCATCAAGGTCGGCGCGACCGCCAAGCCGGCCACCAAACCGGTCGCCAAGAAGGCGGCCGCCAAGCCCGTGGCCAAGAAGGCCGTCGCCGCCAAGCCGGCGGCCAAGAAGACGGTTCGCAAGAGCGCCTGATGCGCCTCGTGCTGCTGGCCGTCGGGCAGCGCATGCCGGGCTGGGCCGATGCGGCGTTCGAGGACTTCGCCAAACGCTTTCCGCCGGAGATGCGGCTGGAGCTGAAGGCCGTGAAGGCCGAGCCGCGCACGGCCGGCAAGACCGTCGAACAGATGATGGCCGCGGAAGGCCAGCGCCTCGAGGCCGTCTGCCCCAAGGGCGCGCGCCGCGTGATCCTGGACGAACGCGGCGAGCGCGTCACGACCGTGCAGCTGGCCGCCAAGCTGGAGCGCTGGAAGGGCGACGGCCGCGACGTGGCCATCTTCATCGGCGGACCGGACGGCCTGGATCCCGCGCTCAAGGCCACGGCCGACGACATGCTGCGCCTGTCGGACCTGACCCTGCCGCACGCCTTTGTGCGCGTGCTGCTGGCCGAAGGGCTGTACCGTGCCTGGTCGGTGCAGGCCGGTCACCCCTACCACCGTGAGTGAGCCCGCCTTGACGATCTATCTCGCCTCGCAAAGCCCGCGGCGGCGCCAGCTGCTGGACCAGCTGGGCGTGGCGCACGAGCTGCTGCTGCCCGGCCCCGAGGAAGACGCCGAGGCGCTGGAGACCGTGGAGCCCGGCGAACTGCCCGAGCCCTATGTGCGCCGCGCCACGCTCAACAAGCTGGCCGCGGCCCTGCAGCGCCGCGTCGCGCGCGGCCTGCCCAACAGGCCGATCCTGTGCTCGGACACGACGGTGGCGCTGGGCACGGCCATCCTCGGCAAGCCCGCCGACGCCGACGAGGCGCTGGCGATGCTGACCCGTCTGTCGGGCCACACGCACCGCGTGCTGACCGCCGTGGCGCTGGCCTGGCGCGATGGTGGAGATGTGCGGCAGGCGCTGGCCGTCAGCGTTTCGCATGTGCGCTTCGCCGCGGTGCCGGCGCAGGCGCTGCACGCCTATGTGGACAGCGGCGAGCCGATGGGCAAGGCCGGGGCCTATGCGATCCAGAGCCGGATCGCCGGCTGGATCGAGCACATCGAGGGCTCATATTCAGGCATCATGGGCCTGCCCCTGTTCGAAACCGCCGAGCTGCTGCGCGGTGCCGGCCTCGAACTCTGAAGACGAGCCTTCCCGCCAGGCTGCGAGCCTGTCGAGAGTGCTTGACCGGCGGGCACAAGACCGGCCGGAGAGGAGACACGAAGCTATGGAAGATATTCTGATCAACTGGTCTCCGCAGGAGACCCGGGTGGCCGTGGTCGAGAACGGCGCGGTGCAGGAACTGCATATCGAGCGCACCCTGGAGCGCGGCCTCGTCGGCAACGTCTATTCGGGCAAGGTGGCGCGCGTGCTGCCGGGCATGCAGTCGGCCTTCATCGACATCGGCCTGGAGCGCGCCGCCTTCCTGCATGTGGCGGACCTGCACGTCAACGGTGCCACGCCGCGCGGCCACCACGCCGAGAACGGCACGGCCGTGCCGATCGAGCGCCTGGTGTTCGAGGGTCAGACCTTGACCGTGCAGGTGATCAAGGACCCGATCGGCACCAAGGGCGCGCGCCTGTCGACCCAGATCAGCATCGCCGGACGCATGCTGGTGTTCCTGCCGCAGGACGAGCATATCGGCATCTCGCAGAAGATCGGCTCGCCCGAGGCGCGCGAGCAGCTGCGCGCGCGCATGCAGGCCCTGGTCGGCAAGGCGGAGGAGGGCGGCGGTGGGGGCTTCATCCTGCGCACCAATGCGGAGGACGCCTCGGACGAGGAACTGGGCGCCGACATCGCCTACCTGCGCAAGGCCTGGGCCCTGATCCGCGAGCGCGCGCACCGCTCGCCGCCCGGCACCCTGCTGCACCAGGACCTGAGTCTGGTGGAGCGGGTGCTGCGCGACCTGGCCAGCGAACGCACCGGCTCGATCCGCATCGACTCCAAGATGCAGTTCGAGGTGCTGCACGGCTTCGGCGAGATGTACATGCCGGCCGCGACCGAGAAGCTCGAGCATTACCGCGGCGAGCGACCGATCTTCGACCTCAACAATATCGACGCCGAGCTGGACCGCGCGCTGGCGCGCCGCGTCGACCTGAAGTCGGGCGGCTACCTGATCGTCGACCAGACCGAGGCGATGACGACCATCGACGTCAACACCGGCGGCTTCGTCGGCGCGCGCAATTTCGACGACACCATCTTCAAGACCAACCTCGAGGCGGCCGGCGCGATCGCGCGCCAGCTGCGCCTGCGCAACCTGGGCGGCATCATCATCGTCGACTTCATCGACATGACGCGCGAGGAGCACCGCACGGCGGTGCTGAGCGAGTTTCGCAAGCAGCTCAGCAAGGACCGCACCAAGGTCACGCTGGGCGGCTTCACCCAGCTGGGTCTGGTGGAGATGACCCGCAAGCGCACGCGCGAATCGCTGGCGCGCATGCTCTGCGAGCCCTGCCCGACCTGCGAGGGCCGCGGCCAGGTCAAGACCGCGCGCTCGGTCTGCTACGACATCATGCGCGAGATCCTGCGCGAGGCGCGCCAGTTCTCGCCCAAGGAGTTCCGCGTCGTGGCGGCGGCCAATGTCGTGGAGATGCTGCTGGACGAGGAAAGCCAGCACCTGGCCGGGCTTTCCGACTTCATCGGCAAGCCGATCTCGCTGAGCGCGGAACCGGCCAACCAGACCGAGCATTACGACATTGTGCTGATGTGACGAGCGCGATGCGCCTGAAGCACATCGAGGTCTTCAACGCCGTGATGCTGACCGGCACGGTCAGCGCCGCCGCGCGGCTGCTGCACGTCACGCAGCCGGCCGTGACCCAGGCGCTCAAGCTGGCCGAGCTGCAGCTGGGCTATGTGCTGTTCACGCGCCAGCGCAAGCGCCTGGTGCCGACGCACGCGGCGCAGGCCCTCTATCCCGAGGTGCAGCGCCTGATGTCGCAGCTGGAGTCGGTGCGGCGCATGGCGCTGGCGCTGGGCGGCGGCGAGGCCAGCCAGCTGCGCCTGCTGGTCGTGCCGTCGCTGGCGGTGCGGGCCCTGCCGGACGCGCTGCAGCTGTTCCGCGCCCGCTATCCGGAGATGCCGGTCAGCATCCGCAGCCTGCATTCGAACGAGATCGCGCGCGCCATCGCGCTGCAGGAGGGCGATGTCGGCATCGTCTACGGCAGCGCCGGCCATCCGGCGGTGCACGAGGAACTGGTGGCCACCGGCCGGCTGGTCTGCGTCTCGCGCGTCGGCACGGCCGGCGCCGACCGGCGCGGCACGGTGGCGATGGAGGATGTGCTGCGCGCACCGCTGATCCGCATCGACGAGCGCGACCCGCTGGGCACGATGCTGGCCGACCAATGGGCGCGCCTGGGGCTGGCGCCGCAGGCCGGCATCACCGTGCAGACCCACCATATCGCGATGGTGTTGGCCGAGCGTGGCTTCGGCCCGGCCATCATCGATTCCTTCACCGCTCAGGCCAGCGCCAATGCCCACCTGCATGTGCGCGCGCTGCTGCCTGAGGTGCCGGTCGAGGTGCGCGCGCTGCTGCCTCAGGGCCTGCGCTCGCCGCAGCCGGTGGCCGATTTCATTGCGGCGCTGCGCCAGGTGACGCAGGGCGCCGGCTGAGCGACCAGTCGACCGCGCGGCGCGCCAGCGCGGCGGTGGCGTCGACCACCGGCCGCGGCGCATTGGCGGTGTTCAGCACCAGCGGGATCTCGGTGCAGCCCAGCACCAGGGCCGCGGCGCCGCGCTGCGCCAGCGCCTGCGCGGCGCGGCCGAGCAGCTCTGCCGCGGCCGGCAGCCGGCCGGCCTTGACCGCGGCGATGCCGGGCATCACCCAGTCCAGCATCTCCTGCGCGGTGGGCAGCAGCCACTGCACCTGCCGCGAGGCCGGGCGGTTCAGATAGAGCCCGGAGGCGAGCGTGGCGTCGGTGGCCAGCAGGCCGATGCGCGCGCCGGCGCCGGACAGTGCCACCGCGTCCTCCAGCGCCGCGTCCACCAGGTGCAGCATCGGCAGGCCCAGCTGCTGCTGCAGCTCGTCGAACCACAGGTGCGCGGTGTTGCAGGGGATCACGACCAGGCCGGCGCCCGCGTCGGCCAGGCGTCGCCCGCTCGCCAGCATCGCGGCCAAGGGCGATTCGCCCTGGCCGCGGAAGGCGGCCGTGCGGTCGGGCACCTGCGGGATCGAGCTGGCCACCACCGGCACATGCTCCTGGTCGCTGGCGGCCGGCGTGGCCTCCAGCATCTTGCGCATGAAGTCCAGCGTGGCCAGCGGCCCCATGCCGCCCAGCACGCCGACGACATCGCTGGGCGCGGGCATGGCGCGGCCCGCGCCGCGCCCGGGGCGCGGCCTGGTTTCGTTCAACATCACGAGGTCCGGGTCGCCGTCAGATCGCCGGCTTGTCCGACAGGGCCTTCAGGTTGTCGCGCAGTTCCTTGCTCATCGGCGCATTCAGGTTGATGCCCTTGGGCGGGATCGGCGACTGGAACCACTTCTTGTACAGCGCCTCGAACTCGCCGCTCTTCATCAGGCCGGCCAGGGTGTCGTCGACCAGCTTCTTGAAGGCCGGGTCGTCGCGGCGCAGCATGATGGCGTAGGGCTCGACCTGGATCGCCTCGCCGACCACGGCCAGCTCGGCCGGATTGGCGGCGCTGGCGCGCAGGCCGTAGAGCAGGATGTCGTCCATGCCGAAGGCATCGGCGCGCTGCTGCTGCACCAGCAGGGCCGACTCGGCATGGTCCTTGGCCGTCAACAGCTCGAAGCCCAGGTTCTGCTCGGCATTGAGCTTGCGCAGCACCTGGAAGTTGGTGGTGCCGGTGGTCGACACGACCTTCCTGCCCTTCAGGTCGGCGACCGACCTGACCGGCGATTCGCTGCGCACCAGGAAGCGCGTGCCGGTGTAGAAGTAGTTGGTGGCGAAGGCGACCTGCTTGCCGCGCTCGGTGTTGTTGGTGGTCGAGCCGCACTCGATGTCGATCGTGCCGTTCTGCAACAGCGGGATGCGGTTCTGCGAGGTCACGGCCTGGGTCGTCACCTTCAGGTCGGCGCGGCCGGTGGCCTTCCGGACCTGCTCGACCACCTTGGCGCAGATCTCCCAGCCGAAGCCGACCGGCTGGCCGTCGCCGCCCAGGTAGGAGAAGGGGATCGACGACTCGCGGTAGGCCACCGCGATGCTGCCGCGCTCCTTGATCCGGTCCAGCGTGGCCGGGGTCTGCGCCCCCGCCAGGCCGCAGGCGCCGAGAAGCATGAACGCGATGAGATTCGGTGAACGCATGCGGGAGTCCTTGTTCGGGGTGGGGAGGCCTCCATGCTATGGATTGCCGGGCCGCACGTTCATCGCGTTTACACCGAAGCCCATAAGCTGGGCTAATGAGCCGGGTCAGGTCTTGCCCGAGCGCGGCAATCGCCCGAGCAGATAGAACTCGGGGTTGGGCCGCAGCGAGATCGCGTTGGCCAGCCGGTTTGACAGGCCGAACAGGGCCGTGATCGAGGTGATGTCCCAGATGGCTTCATCGTCGAAGCCCTGGGCGTGCAGGGCTGCGTAGTCGGACTCGTTCACCTCGTCGGCCCTCAGGCAGACCTTCAGCGCGAAATCCAGCATCGCGCATTGGCGCGGCGTGATGTCGGCCTTGCGGTGGTTCACCGCGATCTGGTCGGCCAGCAGCGGCGCCTTCTCGTAGACGCGCAGGATCGCGCCATGCGCGACCACGCAGTACAGGCAACGATTGACCCCGCTGGTGGCGACGATGATCATCTCGCGCTCGCCCTTGGAGAGCCCCCCGGGCCCGGTCTCGCGCAGCAGCAGCGCGTCGTGGTAGGCCAGGAAGGCGCGGAACTCCTCGGGCCGGCGCGCCAGCGCCAGGAACACGTTCGGTACGAAGCCGGCCTTGTCCTGCACCTCCAGGATGCGTTGGCGCACGTCCTCGGGCAGGCCGCTGAGTTCGGCGGGCGAGGGGGTCGGATAACGGCAGATCGCCAAGGGGCTTGTCTCGCTCATGATGGCTCTTGTTACGGTTTGCTGCATGATATCCATGGCTCGCCCGGGCCCTGTTACAGGCTCAGGCAAAATACCGCCATTGCAATGAGAACGGCCGGCATCTCGCGATGCCCCAAACAGCGCGCCGCATGTCCGCAGAAAACGCCCCCCGCACCTTGTTCCAGCTCACCCGCCGCAGCCTGCTCGGTTCGGCCGCCGCCCTCAGCCTGCCGGCCCTGGCCCAGTTCCGGGTCGAGATTTCCGGCGTCGGCGGCACCCAGTTGCCGATCGCCATCGGCGAGTTCCGCGACGAGGCGCGAGCCGGCCAGCCGATCGCCGCCATCATCCGCGCCGACCTGGAGCGCAGCGGCCAGTTCCGCGTGATCGACGCGGCGGCCGGCCTGTCGGAGAACAGTGCCCCCTCCTGGGTCGACTGGCGGGCCCGCCAAGCCGATGCGCTGGCCGCCGGCTCGGCCGCCAGGCTGGCCGATGGCCGCGTCGATCTGCGCTTCAAGCTCTGGGACGTGGTCAAGGGCCAGGACCTGGGCGGCGAGGCCCATGCGGTGGCGCCGGACGATGTGCGCCTGGCCGCGCACCGCATTGCCGACACGATCTACCAGAAGCTGACCGGCGAGCGCGGCGTGTTCGCCACCCGCATGGCCTATGTCACCAAGGCCGGCGGCCGCTATTCGCTGCGCATCGCCGATGCCGATGGCGAGGGCGGCCAGGTCGCGCTGGGCAGCCCCGACCCCATCATCTCGCCGGCCTGGTCGCCGGATGGTCGGGAACTGGCCTATGTGTCCTTCGAGACCCGCAAGGCCGTGGTCTGGATCCAGGACCTCTCGACCGGGCGCCGCCGCGCGATCGCCGATTTCCGCGGCAGCAACAGCGCGCCGGCCTTCTCGCCGGACGGCCAGTCGCTGGTCCTGACCCTGTCGCGCGAGGGCGGCTCGCAGCTCTTCATCATCCGCCGCGACGGCTCCGGCCTGCGCCGCCTGGCGCAGAGCTCGGCGATCGATACCGAGGCGGTGTTCGCGCCCGACGGCCAGCAGCTCTATTTCGTCAGCGACCGCGGCGGCAGCCCGCAGATCTACCGTATGCCGGTGTCCGGTCAGAATGGTGCCGGGCCGGAGCGCGTCACCTTCAGCGGCAGCTATAACATCAGCCCGACGATCAGCCCGGACGGCAAGACGCTGGCCTATGTGAACCGTACCGGCGGCGCCTTCCGCGTGCATGTGCTGGACCTGGGTAGCGGCGCCGTGCAGGCGATCAGCGACACCAGCGAGGACGAGAGCCCCAGCTTCGCGCCCAATGGCCGGCTGCTGGTCTACGCGACGCGCGCCGGCGGCAAGGATGTGTTGATGACCAGCACCCTGGACGGCCGTATCCGCGCCAGGCTGGTGTCCACGCAGGCCGATGTGCGCGAGCCCACCTGGGGCCCGTTCGGGCGCTGATTCGGACCGACCGACTGTTTCAATGCAGCCTTGCCGGAGCAAGGCGTTTTCCTGAGGAGTGAAAGAAATGAAGATGTACAAGCTGGCGCTTTCCGCCCTGGCCGCTGCCGCCCTGGTGGGATGCAGCTCCACCAAGCTGGACGAGCCCGCACCGGTCGAGAGCCGCACGGTGACCCCGACGACCCAGCCCGGCCAGGGTGGCGGCGCGCCGGTCGCCGAGTCCAAGGTCCAGACCGTCGACCTG
Organism: Roseateles sp. GW821-FHT09B06; assembly: GCF_059418245.1. Taxonomy (NCBI): domain Bacteria; kingdom Pseudomonadati; phylum Pseudomonadota; class Betaproteobacteria; order Burkholderiales; family Sphaerotilaceae; genus Roseateles; species Roseateles sp. GW821-FHT09B06. Next base: position 31,976 of record NZ_JBWKPM010000031.1, read on the forward strand.
GCGGCCCAGGCCGCCCAGGCCGTGTCCAGCCTGCGCGTCGTGTACTTCGACTTCGACAGCTTCGTCGTCAAGTCCGACTACCAGAACGTGGTCGACGCGCACGCCAAGCGCATGGGCGTGGACAACAAGGTGGCCCTGCGACTGGAAGGCCATACCGACGAGCGCGGCGGCAGCGAGTACAACCTGGCCCTGGGCCAGAAGCGTGCCGAGGCCGTGGCCAAGTCGCTGACGCTGCTGGGCGTGCCGGCCGCGCGCGTCGAGCCGGTCAGCTTCGGCAAGGAGCGTCCGGCCGCCGACGGCCACGACGAGGCCGCCTGGGCCAAGAACCGCCGCGTCGAACTGAAGGACAAGTGAGATGAGACTGGGCATGCGATCCGGCCTGTCGACGCTGGCCCTGGCGGCCGCTGCGCTGAGCAGCAGCCTGCCGGCCCATGCGCTGTTCGAGGATGACGAGGCCCGCAAGGCGATCCTCGACCTGCGCACGCGCCTGACGCAGACCGAGGAGGCGCGCCGCAAGGACGCCGAGCAGTTGCAGGAGCAGGTGGCTCCGCTGCGCCGCAGCCTGCTGGATCTCAATGCCCAGATCGAGGCCCTGCGCAGCGAGGTCGCCCGGCTGCGCGGCCAGAACGAGCAGCTGGCCCGCGATCTGTCGGAGACCCAGCGCCGCCAGTCCGACCAGTCGCAGTCGCTGGAGACGCGCCTGCGCCCGCTGGAGCCGCAGAAGGTGGTGCTGGACGGCAAGGAGTTCCAGGCCGCGCCGGAGGAGAAGGCCCAGTACGACGCCGCGATGGCGGCGGTGCGGCGCGGCGACTTCACCGAGGCCGCCGGCGCGCTGGCCGCCTTCCAGCGCCGCTACCCGAACAGCGGCTATGGCGACTCGGTCCGCTTCTGGCTCGGCAACGCCCTCTATGGCAAGCGCGACTACAAGGAAGCGATCGCCACCTTCAAGGCCTTCGTCGCCGGCAATCCCGCGCATCCGCGCGCGGCCGAGGCCCTGCTGGCCCAGGCCAACTGCCAGATCGAACTGAAGGAAGTGAAGGGCGCGCGCCGGACGCTGGAAGACCTGCTGAAGGCCTACCCCGGCACCGAGGCGGCGCAGGCCGCCAAGGAGCGCCTGGCCGTGCTGAAGTAAGCCCGCCCGGCGTCACCCAGAGCCGCCAACAGCCCCCGCCGCGCAAGACCCGACCCCGGCCGTCCCTCCTCGCGAGGGGCGCCGGGGTCTTTTGCTGCCACCTAGAATCCGTCCCATGCAAGACATCGACATCAACGCCCTGACCCAGCAGGTGCTGTGGGCCGGCTTCGCCCTGGCCTGCCTGTTCGGCGCGCTGGCCCAGCGCACCCATTTCTGCACCATGGGCGCGATCGCCGACATCGTCAATATGGGCGACTGGGCGCGCATGCGCATGTGGGTGCTGGCGATCGCGGTGGCGATGCTGGGCTTCAACGCCATGGTCTTCCTGGGCTGGATCGACGCCGGCAAGACGATCTACGCGACGCCGCGCCTGTTGTGGCTGTCCAACCTGGTGGGCGGCCTGATGTTCGGCTTCGGCATGGTGCTGGCCTCGGGTTGCGGCAGCAAGACCCTGGTGCGCATCGGCGCCGGCAATCTGAAGTCCCTGGTGGTCTTTCTGGTGATGGGCCTGGCGGCCTTCGCGACCTTGAAGGGCATCACCGCGGTGCTGCGCGTGGCCAGCGTCGATGCGGTGGCCGTCACGCTGGGCAGCGGGCAGGACCTGCCGTCGCTGCTGACGGGCAGCCTGGGCATCGCGAAGCCGCAGCTGGCCCTCATCCTCGGCCTGCTGCTGGGCGGCGGCCTGCTGGCCTGGGTGCTGGCGCGCACCGAGGGGCGCAGCGCCGACGTGCTGCTGGGCGGTCTGGGCAGCGGTGCGGTGATCGTCGGCGTCTGGTGGGTGTCGGGGGTGCTGGGTCATGTGGCCGAGCATCCGGAGACCCTGGAAGAGGTATTCCTCGCCAGCACAGGCGGCCAGCGCATCGAGTCGCTGAGCTTTGTCGCGCCGGTCGCCAACACGCTGGACTGGCTGCTGTTCTTCAGCGACAAGAGCAAGGTGCTGACCCTGGCCATCGTCACGACCGTGGGCGTGGCGGTCGGCTCGGCGCTGTATGCGCTGGCGACCCGGAGCTTCCGCTGGGAAGCCTTCCGCGGTGTCGAGGACACGGCCAACCATGTGGTGGGCGCGCTGTTGATGGGCGTGGGCGGCGTGGCGGCGCTGGGCTGCACGATCGGCCAGGGCCTGTCGGGCGTGTCCACCTTGAGCCTGGGCAGCTTCATCGCGCTGGCCGCGATCGTCGCCGGAGCCATCGGGGCCTTGCGCTACCAGATCTGGCGCCTGGAGCGGGCATGACCCACCCCCTACGCGCTGCGCGTGCCCCCTCAAGGGGACGGGGCCGGCCGCCCGGCAAAGCCGGATCAGCGGCCCCTGCTTGGCAATTCATGGGCGCCTTGTATGTCGAAGGCTGATATGGGGGAGGCCGATCTGGAGCGCCGCTTCGGCGGCCTGCGGCGCCTCTACGGCGACGCCGACTATGCGCGCCTGCGCGGCGCGCGCTTCGCGGTGGTGGGGCTGGGCGGCGTGGGCTCCTGGGCGGTGGAGGCGTTGGCGCGCATGGGGGTGGCCGAGCTCACGCTGATCGATCTGGACCATGTGGCCGAGTCCAATATCAACCGCCAGGTGCAGGCCCTGGGCGCGACGCTGGGCATGGCCAAGGCCGAGGCGCTGCGCCGGCGCATCGCCGACATCCATCCGGGCTGCGCGGTGCGCGGCATCGAGGAGTTCGTCGACGAGCAGAACTGGCCGGACCTGCTGGGCGGCGCCGCGATCGATGGCCTGATCGACGCCTGCGACCAGATCCGGGCCAAGGCCGCATTGGCGGCCTGGGCGCGCGCGCAGCGTCTGCCCTTCGTCACCGTCGGCGCGGCCGGCGGCAAGCGCGCGCCGCATCTGCTGCAGCTGGATGATCTCGGCGTGGTGACGCATGACCCGCTGCTGGCCTCGCTGCGCCAGCGCCTGCGCAAGTTCCATGCGGCACCGCGCCAGGGCGAGAAGATGGGCGTGAGCTGCGTCTACTCGCGCGAGCCGGTGCTGCGCCCCGAGGACGCGGGCTGCGAGCTGGAGGGGCAGAGCGATGGCAGCCTCAACTGCCATGGCTACGGGTCCAGCGTGGCGGTGACCGCGAGCTTCGGCATGGCCGCGGCCGCACAGTTGGTGAAAGATTTTCTTCAAAGACCCTTGCGTTGACCGTTTTTTAACTCCTATAATGTGAGGCTCTGCTGAAGAGCAATGATCTGAACAAGATCTGGGTTGTTAGCTCAGTCGGTAGAGCAGCGGACTTTTAATCCGTTGGTCGCAGGTTCGAATCCTGCACAACCCACCAGTCATGTGGTTTCGTGGGTCCTTAGCTCAGTTGGTAGAGCAGCGGACTCTTAATCCGTTGGTCGAAGGTTCGAATCCTTCAGGGCCCACCAAACGAACATGGCGCAGTAGGCAGCAGTACAAAATTCAGGGCTCTTAGCTCAGTTGGTAGAGCAGCGGACTCTTAATCCGTTGGTCGTAGGTTCGAATCCTACAGGGCCCACCAAATCAGCAAGAAGGTCAGTGATCGCACGGTCGCTGGCCTTTTTTGCTTTTGGTTTGCATTTGCTTGCCGATCCCGCCGTGGCCTCGCCGGATTTGCCCTATGGTTGGCAGGTCCGAGAGGAGTCTTGCAGGAGTTTTGCCCATGGCCGCCCACGAACCCTATGCCACCGCCGCGCCAAGCCGCGCCGAGGTCGATGCGCTGGCCGAGCCGCTGGTGCTGGAGTTCGGCACCGACTGGTGCGGCTTCTGCCAGGTGGCCCAGCCCCTGATCGCCCATGCGCTGGCCGCGCAGCCCGGCGTGCGCCATCTGAAGATCGAGGATGGCAAGGGTCGTCCGCTGGGCCGCTCCTTCGGCGTGCGGCTCTGGCCGACCCTGGTGTTCCTGCACCGGGGCCGCGAGGTGGCGCGGCTGGTGCGGCCCAACAGCGCACCGGCCATCGAGCAGGCGTTGCAGCAGCTGCTGGCAGTCTGAGCCCCCTGGTGCCGATGGAGAATCTGACCTGGCATCTGTGGCTGCGCCTGGCCGGCATCGCGGCCGCGGTGGTGGTCGGCGCTCTGGTCGCGCAGCGCTTGCTGCGCCCGGTCGTGCTGCGCCTGGCGCGCTTTTCGCCGGTGCTGACCGCGGTGGTCCGGCAATGCGACCGGCCTACCCGCACTGCGCTGCCGTTGCTGGCCCTGACCCTGGGCTGGCAGGGCGTGCCGGCCGAGATGCCCGGCATCGCGATGGTGCAGCACCTGACCGGCGTGCTGCTGATCGCCGCGCTGACCTGGACGGCAATGGCGGCCATCAAGGGCGTGGCCAAGGGCCTGATCGCGCTGCACCCGGCCGATGTGGCGGACAACCTGCAAGCCCGCCGCGTGCAGACCCAGACCCGCGTGCTGGCCCGTACCGTCTCCGCCACGGTGCTGATCGCCGGTCTGGCCTTCATCCTGATGACCTTCCCGCGGGCGCGCCAGCTGGGTGCCAGCCTGCTGGCCTCGGCCGGTGTGGCAGGCCTGGTGGTCGGCATCGCGGCGCGCTCGGTGTTCAGCAATCTGCTGGCGGGCCTGCAGATTGCACTGGCCCAGCCGATCCGCATCGACGACGTGCTGATCATCGAGGGCGAATGGGGGCGCGTCGAGGAGATCACCGCCACCTACGTGGTGCTGAAGATCTGGGACGAGCGCCGCCTGATCATCCCGCTGCAATGGTTCATCGAGCATCCTTTCCAGAACTGGACGCGTCGCAGCGCTGACATCCTGGGCACCGTGATGCTGTGGGTGGACTACGGACTGCCGGTGGAGCCGATCCGCGCCGAGGCCCGGCGCCTGTGCGAGGGCTCGGCCGACTGGGACCAGCGGGTCTGCGTGGTGCAGGTCACCGAGGCCAGCGAGCGCGGCAAGCAGCTGCGCATCCTGGTCAGTGCCACCGATTCCGGCAAGGCCTTCGACCTGCGCTGCCTGCTGCGCGAGCGCCTGATCGAATTCATCCACCGCGAGCATCCCGCTTCGCTGCCGCGCCTGCGCGCCGAGCTGACGGGCGCGCTCGGCGGGCTGCCGGAGGCGTCGGCGCAGGACGCCGGCGTCCCGGGCTGACCCCGTGGCGGGCAGGGCTCCCGGGCCTGGGCTAGACTGCGCCGCCTTCCCTCGAAAATCGCATCCATGTCGCAACAAGTTTCGGAACCCGCGCTGCTGCAGGCCCTGCAGGCCGTCGTCGACCCCAACACCGGCCAGGACTTCGTCACGACGAAGCAGCTGAAGAATCTGCGCGTCGGCGCGGGCGGCGACGTGGCCTTCGAGGTCGAGCTGGGCTATCCGGCGGCCAGCCAGGTCGACGCGCTGCGCGCGGCCCTGGTGGCGGCGGCGCGCGCCGTGCCGGGCGTGGCCAATGTCAGCGTGGGCCTGACGAGCCGGATCATCGCGCACGCGGTGCAGCGCGGCGTGCAGCTGCTGCCGGGCGTCAAGAACATCGTCGCGGTGGCCTCGGGCAAGGGCGGCGTGGGCAAGAGCACCACGGCCGCCAATCTGGCCCTTGCGCTGGCTGCCGAGGGCGCGCGCGTGGGCCTGCTGGACGCCGACATCTACGGCCCCAGCGTGCCGACCATGATGGGCGTCAGCGGCCAGCCAGAAAGCCTGGACGGCCAGTTGATGGAGCCCAAGCTGGCGCATGGCGTGCAGGTCAATTCGATCGGCTTCCTGGTGGCCGACGACCAGGCGATGATCTGGCGCGGCCCGATGGCCACCAATGCGCTGGAGCAGCTCTTGCGCCAGACGCGCTGGCAGGAACTGGACTATCTGGTGATCGACATGCCGCCGGGCACCGGCGACATCCAGCTGACCCTGAGCCAGCGCGTGCCGGTGACCGGCGCTGTGATCGTCACGACGCCGCAGGACATCGCGCTGATCGATGCCAAGAAGGGCCTGAAGATGTTCGAGAAGGTGGGCGTGCCCATCCTCGGCCTGGTCGAGAACATGGCGGTGCACATCTGCACGAACTGCGGCCATGCCGAACATATCTTCGGCGCCGACGGCGGCAAGAAGATGGCGGCGCAGTACGGCATCGACTACCTGGGTGGCCTGCCGCTGGCGCTGGCGATCCGCGAGCAGGCCGATGCCGGCCGTCCCACGGTGGTGGCCGCGCCGGACAGCGAGATCGCCGGCCTGTACAAGGCCCTGGCGCGCCGCGTGGCGGTGAAGATCGCCCAGCAGGCCAAGGACTACTCGGCCAAGTTCCCGAGCATCTCGATCTCGAAGAACACCTAGCCCGGTTCGCGGAGCAGCAGCAGGCTGAAGCAGGCGCCGCCGGGCGCGCTCTCGGCGCGCAGTTCGCCGCCGTAGCGCTCGACGATGCTGCGGCTGATCCACAGCCCCAGGCCGGTGCCCTCGCTCTTGCTGGTGACGAAGGGCTGGAACAGCCGTGCCAGCAACTCGGGGCTCAGGCCCGGGCCGGTGTCGGCCACCGCGATGCGCACGCCCTCGCCGGCGGCGCCGTCCCAGTCCTCGGTCGTCAGGCTCAGGCGACCGCCGTCCGGCATGGCCTGGGCGGCGTTGACCAGCAGGTTGATCAGCACCTGCTGCAGCTCCTGGCGGTTGATGCCGACCCGGCGCGTCGCACGGCAGTCGCGCCGCACGAGGATATGCGCGCGCGCCAGCTGGTGCTCGACCAGCAGCAGGCTGCTGGCCAGCGCCTCGGCCGGATCGACCGGCTCGACATAGCCGGCATATTCGGTCGGCCGCGCGTACTGCAGCAGCTGGGTGACGATCAGGCGCATGCGCTCGATCTGCTGGTCGATCAGGCGGATCTCGGCGCGCGCCGGCTCGATGGCCGGGCCCAGCAGCTCGCGCGTCAGGTCCAGATTGCCCTGGATCACCGCGATCGGGTTGTTGATCTCGTGCGCGATGCTGGCGGTCAGCTGGCCCACCGTCGCCATCTTCTCGCTCTGCACCAGCCGGGTCTGGGCCGCCTCCAGCTCGGCGCTGCGCTCGGCCACCTTGCGGTCCAACTCCTCGCCCCAGCGCCGCAGCGCGCGGGTCTTGTCGTCCACCGTGTCCAGCAGATGGTCCAGGTGCCCGGCCAGCGCGCCCAGTTCGTCGCGCGCCGGCAGCGGCCCGACCCGCGCCGTGCCTTCGCCGGCCTCGACCCGCGCCATCGTGCGCGTCATCCGTTCCACCGGGCGGAAGATGCTGCCGGCCCAGCGCAGCGAGACCCAGGCCGCCAGCAGCATCACGGTCAGGAAGACGAAGGCCACGCCGGCCAGCACGCTGTACTTGGCCCATCGGAAGGGCCGCTCCAGGAAGCCGACATAGAGCATGCCGACGCGCGCACCGCTCTTGTCCATCAGCGGCTGGTAGGCCGAGACATACCAGTCGTTGACGACGAAGGCGCTGGCCAGCCAGGTGCCGCCGCGGCCCAGCACCTCGTCGCGCACCTGCTGGGAGACGCGCGTGCCGATGGCTCGGGCGGGCGCGCGCTCGCCGTGCGCGCGCTCGAACAGGCGCACGTTCGTCGAGATGCGCACATCGCCCAGGAACAGCGTGGCGGTGCCCTGGCTGCCGGCCGGCAGCGCGCCGTCGGGGTAGACGATCTCGTTGAGGTGGTCGATGAAGGGCAGGTTGCGGTTCAGCAGCACGCCGCCCTGCAGATGGCCCAGCAGGCGGCCCCGGCCGTCCTGGATCGGGGCGCGCGCGATCATCACCATCGCGCGTTCCTCGCTGCGCATCTCGGTGGGCGCGGCGTTCTGGGTCGGTAGCAGCGGGATCGAGAGTCGGTCCAGCAGGGCCGGCGCGATGCGCTCGAACTGCGCCCGCTCCAGCACCGCCACCGAGGCCTGCGCGCCCGAGGTGTCGGCCACCAGCAGGGGCAGGCGGGGGCCGTCGTGCAGCTCGCCGCGCTCGCTGGCGCGCAGCTCTCCGTCGGGCCCCAGCAGGTTCAGGAACTCCAGCCCATGCTCGCGCCGCGCCTGGGCCAGGAAGGCCGGCAGGCCGTCGCTGCGGCCGCTCTCCAGCATGTGCACCAGCGGATAGGCGCCGGCGGCGGCGCGCGTGCCGCCGCCCACTTCGGCATGGACGCGCTCGAAATAGCCGTTGGCCACCGCCAGGTCGCTGCGCACCTTGGTGATCAGCAGGCGATCGAAGGCCGCGTCGCCCCAGTAGAGCAGGATCAGGCCCAGCAGCGGCAGCACCGCCCACAGCGGCAGCAGGGCGAGCAGCAGCAGCTTGCTGCGCAGGCTCAGGGCTTGCCAGCGCATCGGCGGCTCAGGACTGCAGGTTCCACTCGGCGAAGCGCCGCTCCAGCGTGCGCTTGGAGATGCCCAGCAGGCGGGCGGCCCGGGCCTTGTCGCCCTGCACCGAGTTCAGCACGGCCAGGATATGCCGGCGCTCCAGCGTGTGCAGATCGGTGGTCGGCGCGGGCGCCGGCTCCGCCGCGGGCGGCATCGAAGGGTAGAGGGCCGAGAGGTTCAGCGAGCCGAGGATCAGCGAGCGCTCGACCAGGTTGCGCAGCTCGCGCACATTGCCCGGCCAGTCGTACTGCTGCAGATAGTCCAGCTCCTGCGGGCTCGGCGCGATCGGCTCCAGGCCCAGGCGCGGCGCCAGCTCGGCGATGAAATGCGCCACCAGGCCGGGGATGTCCTGCTTGTGCTCGCGCAGCGGCGGCAGGTGCAGCTCGACCACCTGCAGCCGGTAGTAGAGGTCCTTGCGCAGCCGTCCGGCGGCCACCTCGGCGCCGAGGTCGCGGTTGCTGGCCGCGATGATGCGCAGGTCCAGCGCGATCTGCTGCTCGCTGCCCACCGGACGGATGCGGCGCTCCTCCAGCAGGCGCAGCAGCTTGCCCTGGGCGGCCGGCGGCAGCTCGGCCACCTCGTCCAGGAACAGGGTGCCGCCCTGGGCGTAGTAGAGCAGGCCGTCGCGCGCGCCGCCCTCGGCGGTGGCATGGCCGAACAGCTCGGCCTCGACGGTCTCGGGCGACATCAGCGCGCAGCTGACCGGCACGAAAGGGCCGCGCGCACGGGCGCTGCCGCGGTGCAGGGCCAGCGCGGCCAGCTCCTTGCCGGTGCCGGATTCGCCCGACAGCAGCACCGTGCTGTCGACCGGCGCGGCGCGCGCCAGGCTCTGGCGCAGCGCCTGCATCTGGGCGGAGTTGCCGATCAGGCCGCTGGCCGCCACGCCCTGCTGCGCCAGCGTGCGGCGCAGCACGAAGTTCTCGCGCGCCAGCCGGGCCCGCTCGAGACTGTGCTTGACGGCGTTGAGCAGCTGGGTGACGCGAAAGGGCTTGAGGATGAAGTCCGAGGCGCCGATGCGCAGGGCCTCGATCGCGGTGTCCAGATCGGCGAAGGCCGTGATCAGGATCACCTCGCAGCTGTTGCCCTGCTCGCGCAGTTCGCGCAGCCAGGCCAGCCCCGGCTTGCCGGGCAGGCTGATGTCCAGAATGATCAGGTCGAAGCGCTGCCGCGCCACCAGGGCCTCGCCGGCCTCGGCGCTCTCGGCGGCCAGCACCTGGCCGCAGCGCGGGGCCAGGGTCTTGGTCAGGAAGTTGCGCATGCCGGCTTCGTCATCGACGACCAGCACGGCATTGTTGGGCCAGTCGATGGCGCTCGCGAGGGAGGGCAGCTTGGCGTTCATGGGCGCCTCACTGTAGCGCGGCCGGCCCGGGCCCGGAATGCTGCATTGCAACACCTGGCAAGACCTGGCACTGCGACAAATTGTCGCTGACCCGCGTCAATCTGTCTGCGGCCCTTCCCGATGGACAAAGCCCCTGCTTTGTGCGGGAATCGTCCCGAGTGTCGCGTGACGGCCTGTGCAGACTGTGCGGACGAGAACCGCAGGAGGCAAAAGGAATGGACATGAACCGGAGGCAGTTCTTCCGGGTGAGCGGGGCGGGGCTCGTGGGATCGAGTCTGGCCGTCCTGGGTTTCTCGCCGATGGCCGCCCTGGCCGAGGCGCGCAACTTCAAGCTCGCCCGCGCGACCGAGACACGCAACACCTGCCCCTACTGCTCGGTGGGCTGCGGCATCATCATGTATTCGCTGGGCGACAAGTCCAAGAACGTCAGCAGCGAGATCATCCACATCGAAGGCGATCCCGACCATCCGGTCAATCGCGGCACGCTGTGCCCGAAGGGGGCCGGACTGCTGGACTTCGTCAGGAGCTCGAACCGGCTGAAGTGGCCCGAGATCCGCGAGCCCGGCGCCAAGGAATGGAAGCGCGTCAGCTGGGACGAGGCGATGGACCGCCTCGCCAAGCTGATGAAGGCCGATCGCGATGCCAACTTCATCGCCCAGAACGCCGACGGCAAGACCGTCAACCGCTGGCTCTCGACGGGCATGCTCTGTGCCTCGGCATCCTCCAATGAATCGGGCTACATCACCCACAAGGCGATGCGCTCGATGGGGATGCTGGTCTTCGACAACCAGGCGCGCGTTTGACACGGACCGACGGTGGCCAGTCTGGCCCCGACGTTCGGACGCGGCGCGATGACCAACCACTGGGTTGACATCAAGAACGCCGATCTGGTGATGATCATGGGCGGCAATGCCGCCGAGGCGCACCCCTGCGGTTTCAAGTGGGTGATCGAGGCCAAGCATAAGAACAAGGCCAGGCTGCTGGTCGTGGATCCGCGCTTCACGCGCTCGGCCGCGATGAGCGACTACTACGCGCCGATCCGCGCGGGCTCGGACATCGCCTTCCTGGCCGGGGTGATCAACTACCTGCTGTCCAACAACAAGATCCAGCAGGAGTACGTCAAGCATTACACCAACGCCGGCTTCATCATCAACGAGGGCTACAAGTTCGAGGATGGCCTGTTCTCGGGCTACGACGAGAGCAAGCGCGCCTACAACAACGCCAGCTGGGGCTACGAGCTCGACGACAAGGGCTTCGCCAAGATCGATCCGAGCCTGCAGCACGAGCGCTGCGTGCTGCAGGTGATGAAGCGGCACTACGCGCGCTACACACCCGAGATGGTCAGCCGGGTCACCGGCACGCCGAAAGACAAGTTCCTGAAGTGCTGCGAGATGATTGCCGAGACCTCGGCGCCCGGCAAGGTGATGACCATCATGTACGCACTGGGCTGGACGCAGCACAGCCAGGGCTCGCAGATGATACGCACCGGCGCCATCGTGCAGCTGCTGCTGGGCAATATCGGCCTGCCCGGCGGCGGCATGAACGCGCTGCGCGGCCACAGCAACATCCAGGGCCTGACCGACCTGGGCCTGCTCTCCACCTCGCTGACCGGCTATATGAGCCTGCCACGCGACGCCGAGCAGGACCTCGAGACCTATTACAAGACCCGCGCCCTGAAGCCGCTACGGCCGGGCCAGATGAGTTTCTGGCAGAACTATCCGAAGTTCTTCGTCAGCTTCCAGAAGTCCTGGTGGGGCAAGGCCGCGACCAAGGAGAACGACTGGGCCTACCACTACCTGCCGAAGTGGGACAAGGGCTACGACGTGCTGCAGGCCTTCGAGCTGATGAACCAGGGCAAGATGAACGGCTACATCTGCCAGGGCTTCAATCCGGTGGGCTCCTTCCCGAACAAGAAGAAGGTCATCGCGGGGCTGTCCAAGCTCAAGTTCCTGGTCATCATCGATCCGCTCAACACCGAGACCGCCGAGTTCTGGCGCAACTTCGGCGAGCACAACGATGTCAAGAGCGAGGAGATCCAGACCACGGTGTTCCGCTTCCCCAGCACCTGCTTTGCCGAGGAGGACGGTTCGCTGACCAATTCCGGCCGCTGGCTGCAATGGCATTGGAAGGGCGCCGAGCCCCCGGGCGAGGCCAAGGGCGACGCCGAGATCATCGCGGAGATCTTCCTGCGCATGAAGGCCGCCTATGCGAAGGAGGGCGGGGCCTTCCCCGATCCGATCGTCAACCTGACCTGGCCCTACAAGATTCCGCACAGCCCCTCGGCCGAGGAACTGGCGATGGAATCGAACGGCAAGGCCCTGGCCGACGTGACCGACCCGAAGGACGCCAGCAAGGTGCTGGCCAAGGCCGGCGAGCAGTTGTCCGGCTTCGGCCTGCTGCGCGACGACGGCTCAACCGCCTGCGGCTGCTGGATCTATGCCGGCAGCTGGACCCAGGCCGGCAACCAGATGGCGCGGCGCGACAACAGCGATCCCTTCGGCATCGGCCAGACCCTCAGCTGGGCCTGGGCCTGGCCGGCGAACCGCCGCGTGCTCTACAACGCGGCCTCGTCGGACCCGACCGGCAAGCCCTGGAACGCCAAGCGCCGGCTGATGGCCTGGAACGGCGAGCGCTGGGCCGGCGCGGACGTGCCGGATATCCGGCCCGATGCGAACCCCGGCGACGAGGAAGCGGTGCGCCCCTTCATCATGACCGCCGAGGGGGTGGCGCGCCTGTTCGCGCCCAGCGGCCTGGTGGACGGGCCGCTGCCCGAGCATTACGAGCCGCTCGAGTCGCCGCTGGCCGCCAACCCGATGCATCCGAACAACCCCAAGGCGCGCGCCAACCCCGCGGCCCGGGTGTTCAAGTCCGATCTGGAGACCTTCGGCACGCCGCAGGACTTCCCTTATGTGGCGACCAGCTACCGCCTGACCGAGCATTTCCACTACTGGACCAAGAACGTGGAGACCTCGGCCATCATCCAGCCGCAGCAGTTCGTCGAGATCGGCGAGGAACTGGCCAAGGAGAAGGGCATCGCCAATGGCGGCTGGGTCAAGGTCAGCTCCAAGCGCGGCTTCATCAAGGCCGTGGCCGTGGTGACCAAGCGCATTCCGGTGCTGGATGTGGACGGCAAGAAGGTGCACACGGTGGGCCTGCCCAACCACTGGGGCTTTGTCGGGGTGGCCAAGCCCGGCTATCTGGTCAACACGCTGACCCCCTTCGTCGGCGACGCGAACACCCAGACGCCGGAGTTCAAGAGCTTCACCGTCAACATTGAAAAGGCCTGACCATGTCCTCCCTTCAATCCCTTGACATCGCGCTGCGTTCCGCCACCACGACCCCCAGCCCGCAGGTCCGGCATTCCAATGTCGAGGTCGCCAAGCTGATCGACGTCAGTTCCTGCATCGGCTGCAAGGCCTGCCAGGTGGCCTGCATGCAGTGGAACGAACTGCGCGACGAGGTCGGCAGCAATGCCGGCACCTACGACAATCCGCGCGATCTCAGCCCGCAATCGTGGACCGTGATGCGCTACTCGGAGATCGAGCCGGAACCCAACCGGCTCGAGTGGCTGATCCGCAAGGACGGCTGCATGCACTGCGAGGATCCGGGCTGCCTGAAAAGCTGTCCGGCGCCCGGCGCCATCGTGAAGTACACGAACGGCATCGTCGACTTCATCTCCGAGCATTGCGTGGGCTGCGGCAACTGCGTGACCGGCTGCCCCTTCGACGTGCCGCGCATCTCCAAGGCCGACAACAAGGCCTACAAATGCTCGCTCTGTTCCGACCGCGTCGGCGTCGGCCTGGAACCGGCCTGCGTCAAGGCCTGCCCCACCGGCGCGATCCGCTTCGGCTCCAAGGAGGACATGCTGGACTACGGCGCCGAGCGCGTCGTCGACCTGAAGGAGCGCGGCTACCAGAAGGCGGGGGTCTACGACCCGCCGGGCGTCGGCGGCACCCATGTGGTCTATGTGCTGCAGCATGCCGACCGGCCCGAGCTCTACCATGGCCTGCCCGCCGATCCGAGGATCAGCCCGCTGGTGGCGCTGTGGAAGGGCATCGCCAAGCCGCTGGCGGTGGCGGCGATGCTGGGCGCGGTGGTGGCGGGCTTCTTCCACTACATCAAGGTGGGACCGATCCGCACCGAAGGCGGCACCAAGGACGAGGCCTAAGGAGTCCATGATGAGAATGCTGCAACGCTACAAGGACGGCGACCGGATCAACCACTGGATCGTCGCGCTGCTCTTCGTCCTGGCCGGGCTCTCGGGCCTGGCCTTCTTCCACCCGGCCTTCTACTTCCTCAGCGCGCTGTTCGGCGGCGGCCCCTGGACCCGCATCCTGCACCCCTTCCTGGGCGTGGCGATGTTCCTGGGCTTCTTCGGCATGTTCCTGCGCTTCTGGCGCAGCAATCTGTGGAGCCGGGCCGACACCGAATGGGCGCGCCGCAGCCCCACGCTGCTGAGGGGCGACGAGCATGCGATGCCGCCTGCGGCCAAGTACAACGCCGGTCAGAAGGGCGTGTTCTGGCTGATGGCCGTCTGCCTGCTGCTGCTGCTGGTCACCGGCGTCATGTTCTGGCAGCCCTGGTTTGCCGACGCCTTCCCGATCCTGGCGCGGCGCATCGCCGTGCTCGTGCATGCGCTGGCGGCCGTCTGCCTGATACTGGGGGCCATCGTCCATATCTACGCGGCCATCTGGGTCAGGGGTTCGGTGCATGCGATGACCCAGGGAACGGTCAGCGAGGCCTGGGCACGCCAGCACCACCCGCTGTGGGCCGATGAGATGAGCGCGCAGCGCCCGACGGAGAGCCGATGACTGTCAGTGCCAGCGCCAAGCTGCTGTCCCCCGAAGAGATCGCCGTGCGTGCCGGCGAGCAGGTCGCGTTGCTGCGCCTGCCCGAGCCGGGCGTTTTTGCCGAACGCGAGCTGCGCCTGCGCCAGCTGGCCGCCGGCCATGCGATGCGCGACTTCCTGCTGTTCTGTGCCGAACTGGCGCGCGGCCAGCACGAGTTGATGCAGCGGCCGGTCGAGCTGCTCCTGCCCACGCCCGGGCAGATCGAGGCCGCCGCGAATGCCGGCCTGCCGCTGCTGGACGCGCGCGGCTGGCCGCGCGAGCCGGCCTGGCGCGAGGGCCTGCGCGCGCTGATGCGGGGCCTGGCGGCGCGCGTGGCCGAGGGGCCGGCGCTCGCGACCGCGCTGCGCCTGGCCGCGGCCGACGACGCGCATCTGGAAGCCCAGGCCGAGCGCCTGCTGTCCGGCGTGATGCTGGGCCTGGACCTGGGCAGCGCGCCGCTGATCGCCGCCGCGCTGCAACTGCACTGGGCGCGGCTGATCGCCCAGGTGCAGGCGCGCCATGGCAGCGACCCGCTGGCACCGTTCGGTCGTATCGATGATCCGCTGGTCTGCCCCTGCTGCGGCTCGCGCCCGACCGCCAGCATCACCCGCATCGGCGCCGAGGGCTCGGGCTTCCGCTATCTGGCCTGCAGCCTCTGCGCGGCCCAGTGGCATTACGTGCGCATCAAGTGCACGCATTGCCAGAGCACCAAGGGCATCAGCTTCCAGGCCCTGCAGGACCTGCAGGACTTGGAGGGGCAGGGCCAGGCCGATGCGGCCGCGGTGCAGGTGGAATGCTGCGAATCCTGTGGCCATTACCTGAAGATCGTCCACATGGAGAAGGACCAGCAGGTCGAGCCGATCGCCGATGACCTGGCCTCGCTGACCCTGGACCTGCTGGTGGCCGAGACCGGCCTGCAGCGCCATGGCGTCAACCTGCTGCTGCTGTTCGGCGATCCGGACTCCGCCGCGGCGCCGCCCGATCCCGGCGGGAGATCCTGATGGCGGCGCCCGAAGAGTCCGTGGTTCACGGCACGAAGGCGGCACCCAAGGACCTGCCCTCGATCGACAAGCTGCTGCGCCTGCCCGCGGTGGCCGCGCTGCTGCAGGAACATGGCCACAGCCTGGTGGCCGCCGAGGCGCGCGCGCTGCTGGAGGCGCTGCGCGCCCGCGCGCTGGCGCAGGAGCTGACCCTGGACGCGCTGCAGCCGGCCGCGCTGGAGGCCGCGCTGGGCCGGCGCCTGGAGACGCGGCTGCAAAGCCGCATGCGCGCGGTGCTGAACCTGACCGGCACCGTGATCCACACCAACCTGGGCCGCGCGCTGCTGGCCGATGCGGCGCTGCAGCCGCTGCTGGCGCTGATGGCCGGGCCGAACAATCTGGAGTACGAGCTGGCCTCGGGCGGGCGCGGCGACCGCGACGATCTGGTCGAGGGCCTGCTGTGCGAGCTGACCGGCGCCGAGGCGGCGACGGTGGTCAACAACAATGCCGCCGCGGTGCTGCTGTCCATCGCGGCGCTGGCCCGGGGCAGGGAAGTGATCGTCTCGCGCGGCGAGCTGGTCGAGATCGGCGGCGCCTTCCGCATGCCCGACGTGATGGCCAGCGCCGGCGCCACCCTGGTCGAGGTGGGCACGACCAACCGCACCCATGCGCGCGACTACGAGGGCGCGATCACGCCGCGCACCGCGCTGCTGATGAAGGTGCACACCAGCAACTACCAGGTCCAGGGCTTCACCGCCGCGGTGGACGAGGCCACGCTGGCGCCGATCGCCCATGCCCATGGCCTGCCGCTGGTGAGCGACCTGGGCAGCGGGGCGCTGGTCGATCTGTCGCAATGGGGCCTGCCCAGGGAGCCGATGCCGCAGCAGATGCTGGCCGCCGGCTGCGATGTCGTGAGCTTCAGCGGCGACAAGCTGCTGGGCGGTCCGCAGGCCGGGCTGATCGTCGGCCGCAAGGAATTCATCCAGCGCATCCGCAAGTTCCCGATGAAGCGTGCGCTGCGCATGAGCAAGCTGCCGCTGGCCGCGCTGGAGGCCACCTTGCGCCTGTATCTGCGGCCCGAGCATCTGACCCGCGACCTGCCGACCCTGCGCCTGCTGACCCGGCCCCTGGCCGAGATCGAGGCGCAGGCCGCGCGCCTGGCGCCGGCCCTGGCGCGCGCCGTGGCGCCGCGCTACATGGTGCAGGTGGCGCCGATGCTGGGCCAGATCGGGTCCGGTTCCCTGCCGGTCGAACGCCTGCCCTCGGCGGGCCTGGCGATCGCGCCCGCGGGCCCGGGCAGGAAGGGCCTGGGGTCGGCGCTGGAAGGCCTCGCCGCGGCCCTGCGCGGCCTGCCGCTGCCGGTGATCGGCCGCATTGCCGAGGATAGGCTCTGGCTGGATCTGCGCTGCCTGGAAAAGGATGCGGACCTGCTGCGACAATTGCCTGCTTTGTCCGAGAACCTGCTGACATGAAGCGCCGCCATCTGCTTGCCCTGGCCGCCGCAGCCACCGCCACCGCCGGCCTGCCGGCGCGGGCCGAGGCCCTGCACCGGCCCTGGCCGAAGAACCAGCCCACGCCACCGCTGGCCCTGCCGGGCTTCGACGGCCCCGGCTTCTCGCTGGCCGGGGCGCGCGGCAAGGTCGTGCTGCTGAACTTCTGGGCCAGCTGGTGCGAGCCCTGCCGCAGCGAGATGCCCTCGCTGGAACTGCTGGCGCAGAAGTACGAAGCGCGCGGCCTGACCGTGCAGGCGGTCAACAACCGCGAGACCGATGCGGCGATCCGGCGCTTCATGCAGACCATGCCGATCACCCTGCCCATCCTGCGCGACGCGGATGGCGCCATCACGCGCGCCTTCGGGGTGCGCATCTTTCCGAGCAGCGTGCTGATCGGCCGTGACGGCCGCGCCGCCTTTTCCATCATCGGCGAACTCGACTGGACCGGCCCCGAGGCCGACCGGTGGGTGGCGCCCCTGCTAGCCTGACCCCGAGGAGACCCCATCATGAACCTGCTGTCCCGCCGCCAACTGATCCGGGCCGCCGCGGCCACCGCCGCCGGTACCACCCTGTTGCCGGGCCTGGCCCAGGCCACGCGCAGCTTCGAACCCCAGCCCGGCGCCTGGCGCAGCTTCGAGATGACCCTGGATATCGCGGTGGCCGACCACCAGGGCACGACCAAGCTCTGGCTGCCCCTGCCCGACATCGAGACCGACTACCAACGCGGCCTGGGCCACAGCTGGAGCGGCAATGCCACCACCATGCGGCTGGTGGCCGATGCGCCGCGCGGCGCCCGCATGCTCTATGCCGAGTTCCCGGAGTCGGTGAAGACGCCGGCCCTGCAACTGGTCAGCCGCCTGCAGACCAAGAGCCGCGCGGTCGACTGGAGCCAGCCCGGCCGGGCCAGCGAGGACCCCGAGGTGCTGCGCGCCAATCTGGCGCCCACCGAGCTGATCCCGACCGACGGCATCGTGCGCAAGACGGCCTTGGCCGCTACCCAGGGCGCCAAGACCGATGTCGAGAAGACGCGCGCGATCTACCAATGGCTGGTGGCCAACGCGCACCGCGAACCCAAGGTGCGCGGCTGCGGCACCGGCGATGTGCGCACGATGCTGGAAACCGGCAATCTGGGCGGCAAATGCGCCGACCTGAACGCGATCTTCGTCGGCCTGTGCCGCTCGGTGGGCGTGCCGGCGCGCGATGTCTACGGCCTGCGCCTGGTGCCCTCGGCCTTCGGCTACCGCGAGCTGGGCGCCAATCCCGCCGGCCTGAAGGGCGCCCAGCATTGCCGCGCCGAGGTCTTCCTGAAGGCATACGGCTGGGTGGCGATGGACCCGGCCGATGTGCTGAAGGTGATGCGCCAGGAAACCCAGGAATGGATCAAGGACCCGGCCCATCCGCTGGTGGCCCCGGTCAACAAGGGCCTGTTCGGCGGCTGGGAGGGCAACTGGGTGGGCTACAACACCGCCCACGACCTGATGCTGCCCGGCAGCGCCGGCAAGGCCTCCTTGCCCTTCCTGATGTATCCGCAGGGCGAGAACCGGAGCGGCCGCTTCGACGAGCTGGCGCCGGACAGCTTCAAGTACAACATCACGGCCAAGGAAGTGTGACCCACCGCTGCGTGCTGGGCTGAAAGGCAGCAGATGATCGTCGGTACCGCCGGTCATATCGACCATGGCAAGACCACCCTGGTGAGGGCTCTCACCGGCGTGGATACCGACCGCCTGCCGGAAGAGAAGAAGCGCGGCATCAGCATCGAGCTGGGCTATGCCTTCCTGGACATGCCGGACGGTGGCGAGCGCATCGGCTTCATCGACGTGCCGGGCCACGAGCGCCTGGTGCACACCATGCTGGCCGGCGCCACCGGCATCGACTATGCGCTGCTGCTGGTGGCGGCCGACGACGGCGTGATGCCGCAGACCCGCGAGCATCTGGCGGTGCTGAGCCTGCTGGGGCTGCGGCGCGGCGCGGTGCTGATCACCAAATGCGACCGCGTCGAACCCGCGCGCGTCAACGCCCTGCGCGGCGAGATCGCCGCCCTGCTGGCCGGCAGCACGCTGGCCGAGGCGCCGCTGCTGGAGGTCAGCGCGCCCACGGGGCAGGGCCTGCAGGCGCTGCGCGAGCTGCTGTTCGACGCGGCCCGCAAGCAGGGGCGGGCGGTCGACGACGGCCGCGGGCTGCGCCTGGCCATCGACCGCGCCTTCAGCCTGGACGGCGTGGGCACCGTGGTGACGGGCACGCTACATGCCGGCAGCACCCGCATCGGCGACGAGCTGGCGCTGACGCCCGATCCGCGGGGGCGCCGCGCCCGCGTGCGCGGCCTGCATGCGCAGAACCGGGTGGTCGAGCGGGCCGCCGCCGGCCAGCGCTGCGCCGTCAATCTGGCGGGTCTGGCCAAGGACGAGATCGCGCGCGGGCAATGGCTGTGCGATCCGGCGGTCGCGCTGGCCACCGAGCGGCTGGACGCGCGGCTGCGCCTGTGGCCGGGCGAAGCCAAGGCCCTGCGCTCGGGCACGCCGGTGCATGTGCACCTGGGCGCGCGCGCGGTGCCGGGCACCGTGGCGATCCTGCACGGCGAGGCGGGCGATGAGCCGCTGCAGCCGGGCGGGCAGGCCCTGGTGCAACTGCTGCTGCGCGAGCCGGTCGGGGCCTGGCGCGGCGACCGCGTCGTGCTGCGCGACGCCTCCGCCAGCCGCACGCTGGCCGGCGGCGTGGTGCTGGACCCCTTCGCCCCGACGCGCTACCGGCGCACGCCCGAGCGTCTGGCCGAGCTGGCGGCGCTGCAGCGCGCCACGCCGGCCGAGCGCCTGCAGGCCCTGCTGGCCGCTGCGCCGCTGGGCCTGGACCTGCGCCGCTTCGCGCTGGCCGAGGGTCTGCCGCAGGCGCCCGCGCCGCAGGACGCGCAGGCCCTGCTGGTGCGCGAGGCCGAGGCCAGCTGGGCGCTGGCCGAGCCGGCCGCCGAGGCGCTGGCCGCGCGCGTGCTGGCGGCGCTGCGGGACTTCCATGCGCGCCAGCCCGACGAGCTGGGACCGGACGCCGCGCGCCTGCGC
>NZ_JBWKPM010000032.1:0-49954 GCF_059418245.1 Roseateles sp. GW821-FHT09B06
GGTTGAGGGTCTCTGCACTATGGCCAGCTCCCTACCTTCTTTGGAGACGGTGTTGCACTTACCTTGCCAAACCGCGAACCGTAATGACGAAGACGGCCGGACGACGGCGGGCCGTGCCTAGAGTCCGGATGTGCTTGCTGCGAGTCGCCGGCGAGACGTTCCCCCAGGAAAGGACCGATGATCATGAAATCCCTCGCCATTGCCTTCGCCATCTCGACCACCGTTGCCGCGGCACCGGCATTCGCAAGCCATGCACTGCAAAACGCCATTCAAGCCAAGGTCGATCTGCCGGCGGGTGCGACCCTCTACATCTTCAACGATGGGAAGATGGCCAAGGAAGACGCCCATGGCCGCGCCGTCATGATCCGCCCGGGCGAGCTCATCACCGCAAGAGACGGCCGTCAGATCACGGCGGTCGGCAATGAAGTGGCCCGCTTGGAGCATCTGCTGCGCGACGGTCATGGCGGCTGACCGGCCGCGCCGTTCCCGTCGTTTGTTCAGATCCTGAAGTCGTCGAGCGATACCTGGGCGTCCGCAACGCCGAGCTTGCGGAGCATCTTGCGCGTGGCGCTCAGCATGGCCGGCGGCCCGCCGAGATAGAACTCGCAGGCCGCCAGGTTGGCATGCGATTCCAGCAACTGCTCGCGCACCGCGTCGTGCGCCAGGGCCCTGGGCAAGCTGTCGCCGGCACCAGCAGGCTCAGCGGCGTCACCCGACAGGACGAGATGCCAGCTGAAATTGCCGAACCGGGCACCCAGGGCCTGCATCTCCTCAACATGGGGCGCATCGGCTTGCGTGCGTGCGCCATGCCAGAAGTGCACGCGTTCGCTGGCGCCAGCTTCAAGCAGCGAACGGATCATCGCGCGCAAGGGCGCCATGCCCGCACCGCCACCGATGAACACTTTTTCGCGATGTCCCAGATGCAGCGCAAACTCACCGAAGGGGCCTGCATACCGAACCCGGTCGCCCGGCTTCAGGCTGTACCTATAGGACGAGCCCTTGCCTGGCGGGTGGTGCGACGCGTCGGCCGGGCCATGGAGGAAGCGCACCAGCAGACTGATGCGCCCGTTGATCTGCTCCACGGGGGCCGACAGCGAATAGGAGCGACGCAATGGCGCAATGTTCATCCGGCTCGATGGCAGGCGCCAGGCCGCCCACGCGGCGCGATGGTCGGCAGGAAGCAGAACGATCTCGCGCAGGGTCGGTGACAGCGCATTCACGCTTTCCACCTGCGCCCCATGCTGGGCCCACAGGTCGACGCCGCCTGGCATCTCGATCTCCAGATCGGATGTCACGGGCAGATTGCAGGCCAGGCGGTGGCCATCCCGCAGCTTGGCCAGCGGCAGCTGGGCGCGGTCCGCGGGCGTGGCCGCCCGTGGGGAAGATCTCGACATACAGCCCGCGCTCATCGGCCAGCGTATAGGGTATAGGCCTTGTCCTTGGGCTTCACGGCCTTCAATGCAATGTCGGCGAGGGCCATGGCTGCCTCGCTGAGTCCAAGTTCTTACTTGGACTCAAGAACCATTGGCTGCCGACGCACATCGTTGGACGACGTCGGACCAGAATTACTCTAAGCCCTTGAATAACCATGGGAAAGTAGGCTTCCCAGGGCCGCCCTGAGATGCCCGTGGACGAGTGCTCACTTGCCGATACAGAAGCTGCTGAAGATCACGCCCAGCAGATCGTCCGCCGAGAAGGCGCCGGTGATCTCGCCCAGGGCGTCGTGGGCCAGGCGCAGCTCCTCGGCAAGCAGATCCAGCGCCGGCGGCTCCTGGGTCGCCACGCCCAAGGCCAGTTCCAGATGCTCGCGGGTGCGCCTCAGGGCCTGCACATGGCGCTCGCGGGCGATGAACAGGCCTTCGGGCGTGGCATGCCAGCCGACCTGCTGCAGCAGGCGCGCGCGCAGCTCGGCCAGGCCGGCGCCGGTCTTGGCCGAGAGCGCGATGGCGTCCGGGGCCAGGTCTTGCGCGGTGCCCGCATCGGCCTTGTTGAAGACCTGCAGGATGCGCTCCGGCGCGATGCCCGCTAGGCGCGCGCGGATCTGCGCATCCTCGGCCTCGTAGTCCGGCTGGCCCAGGCGGGTCAGGTCGTGCAGAAACAGCAGCACGTCGGCCTCGCGAATAGCGTCCCAGCTGCGCGCCACGCCGATGCGCTCGACCTCGTCGCTGGTCTCGCGCAGGCCGGCGGTGTCGCTGATATGCAGGGGCACGCCTTCGATCTGGATGGTCTGGCTGACCTTGTCGCGCGTGGTGCCCGGGATCGGCGTGACGATGGCCAGCTCGGCGCCGGCCAGCGCGTTCAGCAGCGAGCTCTTGCCCACATTGGGCTGGCCCGCCAGCACGACCTTGATGCCCTCGCGCAGCAGCGCGCCCTGCCGGGTGCGGTCCAGCACGGCGGCCAGCCGCGCCTGCAGGCGCGCCAGTTGGCCCAGCGCGTCGGCCTGCTGCAGGAAGTCGATCTCCTCCTCGGGGAAGTCCAGCGTCGCCTCGACCAGCATGCGCAGCTTGATCAGCGCGTCGCGCAACTCGCCCACCTCGCCGGACAATGCGCCCGACAGCGCGCGGCTGGCGCTGCGCGCCGCGGCCTCGGTGCTGGCGTCGATCAGGTCGGCCACGGCCTCGGCCTGGGCCAGGTCCAGCTTGCCGTTCAGGAAGGCGCGCTGGGTGAACTCGCCGGGCTCGGCCAGGCGCATACCGGGCGCACGCGCCCGGCCGGTGCGCTCATCCAGTTCATGGCCGGCCTCCAGGCAGCGCGCCAGCAGCAGCTGCAGCACCACCGGACCGCCATGCGCCTGCAGCTCGAGCACATGCTCGCCGGTATAGGAATGGGGGGCCGGGAAATGCAGGGCCAGGCCTTGGTCGATCGCTTCGCCGCTGGCGGCCTTGAAGGGCAGGTAGCTGGCCTCGCGGGCCTTCAGCGGCCGGCCGCAGACCGCGGCGATCAACGGGGTCAGGTCTTGCTGGGCCGAGACGCGCACGATGCCGACGGCTCCGCGTCCGGGGGCGGTGGCAATGGCAGCGATGGGGTCCTGGTGGCGCGACAGCATGGGCAGGATTCTCGCCGATGCGCCATTCGATGAGTGGCGCGGGGGAGGCCGGAACAGCGCTCTCGTGAGTCCTGCTCGCCAGCCACGTCCACCTTTCCGGCCATGCAGGCCCGGTCGATGGATCACTGCCCCGCATGGCTTGATTAAAGGCGTGGATCGCCCATGAAAAAAGCCCCCATGTAGGGGGCTTCGTGACTTTCTGTCGGAACGGGCGATTACTTCTGCACGCCCATGCGCTTGTTGATCATCCACTGCTGGGCGATCGACAGGATGTTGTTGGTCAACCAGTACAGCACCAGGCCGGCCGGGAAGAAGAAGAACATCACGCTGAAGGCCAGCGGCATGATCCACATCATCTTGGCCTGCACCGGATCGGGCGGGGCCGGATTCAGCCAGACCTGCAGCAGGCTGGTGGCCGTCATCAGCAGCGGCAGGATGAAGTAGGGGTCCTTGGCCGAGAGGTCGATGATCCAGCTGATCCAGGGCGCATGGCGCATCTCGACGCTGGACAGCAGCACCCAGTACAGCGCGATGAAGAAGGGCATCTGCAGGAAGATGGGCAGGCAGCTGCCGATCGGATTGACCTTCTCCTCGCGGTAGATGCGCATCATCTCCTGCTGCATCTGCTGCGGCTTGTCCTTCAGGCGCTCGCGCATTTCCATGATGCGCGGATTCACCGCCTTCATCTTGGCCATGCTGCGGTAGGCGCTGGCGTTCAGCCAGTAGAAGGCGATCTTCAGCAGCACCACCAGGGCGATGATGGCCCAGCCCCAGTTGCCCAGGATCTTGTGCAACTGGTCGAGCAGCCAGAACAGCGGCTTGGAGAGGATGGTGAACCAGCCGTAGTCCTTCACCAGTTCCAGGCCCGGGGCCAGCGCGGCGAGCTTGTTCTCCTCCTGCGGACCGACGAATAGCTGGTCCTCGGCGCTGACGCTGGCGCCCGGGGCGGCTTGGCCCATCGGAAACACCATGCCCACCGAATAGAGGTTGGCGTCGACCTTCTTCGCGTAGAACTCGCGCGGGCTCTGCGCGTTGCGCAGCCAGGCGCTGGCGAAGTAATGCTGGACCATCGCGACCCAGCCGTCGCCGGCGTTCTTCTCGTACTCGGCCTTGCCCTTCTCGATGTCCTTGAAGTCGACCTTGTGGAACTTGCTCTTCTCGGTATAGATCGCGGGGCCGGTGAAGGTCGAGTAGAAGCTCGACTCGCCGGGACCGGCATTGCCGTCGCGCAGCAGCTGCACATAGAGCTGCGGGCTTAGCGGCGCCGCCGAGACGTTCTGCACCTCATGCTTGACCGCGATCGCATAGTCGCCGCGCTTGAAGCTGTAGGTCTTGATCAGCTTCAGGCCGCCCATCTCGGGCGACTCGAAGCGCACCACCAGCTCCTGCGCACCGTCGGCCAGCGTGCGGGCGCCGGGCTGCAGCGCCATATTGCTCAGGTGCGAGGGCGCGCCGGCCACGCCCACCAGGCCGGTCTGGGCCGTGTAGACGCGCTTGGCGCTGCGGTCCAGCACCACCACATGGCCGCTGGGGTCGGTGTCGTCCTTGTGCTGCAGCAGTTCGACGCGCACCAGACTGCCGCCCTGGCTGTCCAGGGTGGCCTTGATGACGTCGGTGCTGATCACCACGCTCTCGCTGGCCACCGGCACCGAGGCCGCGGCGCTCGGCGTGGCGGCGGCGACGGCAGCGGTGCCGGGCAGGGCCGCCGGCGCGGGAACGGCGCCCGGTGCCGAGCCGGCCGCGGCCACCGGCTTGGCCGGCGCGGGGCTGAACATCGAGGGGTGACCGTTGTGCTTTTGCCAGCCGTCCCACAGGAGGACCAGCGACATGGTGAACACCACCCACAGCACGGTGCGGCGTATATCAGTCATGGGGAAGCTTCAGGATTGGAAGAAGAGGGAGATCGCCCGAGCCCGCCGCCGAAACGGCTGAACAGGCGCGGCGGATGGTCCGGCACGGGATCATGCCCGCCCAGGCAGAAGGGGTTGCAGCGCAGGATGCGCGCGGCCGCCAGATAGCTGCCGGCCGCGGCGCCATGGCGCTCGAGCGCCTGCATCGCATAGTTCGAACAGCTGGGCTGGTAGCGGCAGCCCGCCTGCAGCCAATGGCTGAACAGCAGCTGGTAGCCGCGCACCAGACCCTTGAGGAGGCGCTGCGCCAGGCTCATGGCAGGGGCGGCACGGCGTTGGAACGGCCGGGCCGCGGCCGCGCCAGCTTGTCCACCAGCTGCGCCAGCTCGGCGCGCGCAGCCAGGCGCAGCGCGTCGGACGAGGCGCTGGGGAACTGCTTGCGATCGAAGGGCGCGCGCAGGCGCACGACCCAGAGGCCGGGCGGCAAGCCGCCTCCGCTCGCGACTTCCAGGGAAGCGAAAGCGGCGCGGATCTGGCGCTTGAGCAGGGAGCGGGTCACGGCGCGGCGCGCATGGCGCTTGGGCACCACCATGCCCAGCCAGCAGCCCTGCAGCGGCGCCCGATCCGGGGAGGCATCGGACGAGTCATCCACAAGCATGTGGACGACCGGTGCACGGTCTGTTGATAACTCGGGTTGCGCTGTGGATAAGCGTCGACCCGGCAGGCTGGGCGGAGCCGCGACATGGTGAGCGGCGAAATGGGCGCTGCGCGCCCGGCTGGGGGTACCCAGCACGCGCTCAAAGTCGGCCGATCGCTGGATGCGGCCGATCACGTCCGTGTCCCGACTTAGACGGCCAGGCGCTTGCGGCCCTTGGCGCGGCGCGCGGCGATCACGGCGCGGCCGCCGCGGGTCTTCATGCGAACCAGGAAGCCATGGGTACGGGCGCGACGGGTCTTGGAAGCTTGGTAAGTGCGTTTCATGCTGGAACCTCTACAAAGGCGACTGATGCTAGGAGCGCTAACTGCGCCTTGGGGCCGCCAAACAGCCCTCGGTCGGTTAGCTTGGAGGAGATGGGGAGCCATCGCACCGGCCGCAAGCTTCGTGAAATCCACAGAACTCGCCAGCCGGTACCCGCGCGCCACAGCCTCCAGCGCCCGGAAAACCCGCGATTACACCAAAATTTGCCGACCCGGTCAATGCGCTGTGGACAGCAAGTCGGGTTTGCAGGGGATTGACCGGCCCGAAAATTCTGTGGATAACCGGCGGTCTGGCGGCCCCAAGATCCGTACAATCCGGCCGCTCAAGAACAAGTTTTCCACAATGAGCGCTGATCTCTGGCAGCGCGGCTGCGAACGGCTGGCCGCGGAACTGCCCGAACAACAATTCAACACCTGGATCCGCCCCCTGCCCCCGGCCGACGTGGCCGACGGCGGTGCCGACGGCGTGGTGGTGTCGCTGCGCGTGCCGAATCGCTTCAAGCTGGACTGGATCCGCAACCAGTATGCCGGACGCATCGAAACCATCCTGAGCGAACTGGCCGGACGCCCGGCGCGGCTGGAGCTGGCGCTGGCACCGCGCGAGCCGCTGGCGCGCGTGGCCCTGCCGGCCAACCAGCCGGTGGCCGTCGGCCAGGTGCTGCACAACGGGCTGCGGCCCCAGCCCATGGCGGCGCATCCGGCGACGGTCGCGGGCCAGACCGCCGCGCCGGTCATCGTGTCGGCCGCGGTGCAGCCGAGCCCGCCGCCCAATCCTCCGCCCAGCGCGAGCCGCCACCGCATCAACCATGCGCTGACCTTCGACACCCTGGTGCCCGGCCGCGCCAACCAGATGGCGCGCACCGCCGCCCTGCATGTGGCCGGCGCGCCCGGCGCGATGTACAACCCGCTGTTCATCTACGGCGGCGTGGGCCTGGGCAAGACCCACCTGATCCACGCGGTGGGCAATGCCCTGCTGAAGGACAAGCCGGACGCGCGGGTGCTCTACCTGCACGCCGAGCAGTTCATCTCGGACGTGGTGAAGAACTACCAGCGCAAGACCTTCGACGAGCTGAAGGCCAAGTACCACTCGCTGGACCTGCTGCTGATCGACGATGTGCAGTTCTTCGCCGGCAAGGATCGCACCCAGGAGGAGTTCTTCAACGCCTTCGAGGCCCTGTTGGCCAAGCGCGCCCACATCATCATGACCTCGGACACCTATCCGAAGGGCCTGGTGGACATCGACGAGCGCCTGACCAGCCGCTTCGACGCCGGCCTGACGGTGGCGATCGAGCCGCCCGAGCTGGAAATGCGGGTGGCCATCCTGATCAAGAAGGCGGAGGCCGAGGCCGCGCCGATGCCCGAGGACGTGGCCTTCTTTATCGCGAAAAACGTGCGCGCAAACGTGCGCGAGCTGGAAGGCGCGCTGCGCAAGGTGCTGGCCTACAGCCGCTTCTCGCACAAGGAAATCAATATCCAGCTGGCCCGCGAGGCCCTGAAGGACCTGCTGTCGATCCAAAACCGGCAGATCTCGGTGGAGAACATCCAGAAGACCGTGGCCGACTTCTACAAGATCAAGGTCGCCGACATGTACAGCAAGAAGCGTCCGGCCAGCATCGCGCGGCCGCGCCAGATCGCGATGTACCTGGCTAAGGAGCTGACCCAGAAGAGCCTGCCCGAGATCGGCGAGCTGTTCGGCGGGCGCGACCACACGACCGTGCTGCACGCGGTGCGCAAGATCGGCGGCGAGCGCCAGAAGAACACCGAGCTGAACCAGCAGCTGCATGTGCTGGAACAGACCTTGAAGGGATAAGCGGCCCGGGGGCAGGTTTCCCACAGCGGGAAACGACACCTAACTAGGTGAAAATAGGCGGATTGCCCAAAAGGCGGCAGTCCAGCCAAAACCAGTGGAGAGAGGTTGAACATGATTGTGTTGAAAGCCACCCAGGACAAGGTGCTCGCGGCCCTGCAGGCCGTGGCCGGCATCGTCGAGCGCCGCCATACCTTGCCGATCCTGGCGAACGTGCTGATACGCAAGCAGGGCCCGCAGATCGAGCTGACCACCTCCGACCTGGAGATCCAGGTGCGCACCACGGCCGAGCTGGACGGCGACGCCGGCAACTTCACGACCACGGTGGGCGCGCGCAAGCTGATCGACATCCTGCGCTCGATGCCTGCCGACCAGACCGTCAGCCTGACCGCCAACGCCAGCAAGCTGACCCTGCAGGGCGGCAAGAGCCGTTTCACCCTGCAGACCCTGCCGGCCGACGACTTCCCGCTGGTGCAGGAGGCGGCCGACTTCGGCCCGGCCTTCGCCGTGCCGCAGAAGACG
The DNA here is from genome assembly GCF_059418245.1 of Roseateles sp. GW821-FHT09B06. NCBI lineage: Bacteria > Pseudomonadati > Pseudomonadota > Betaproteobacteria > Burkholderiales > Sphaerotilaceae > Roseateles > Roseateles sp. GW821-FHT09B06. Next base: position 8,204 of record NZ_JBWKPM010000032.1, read on the forward strand.
CTGAAACACCTGATCAACCAGGTGCACTTCGCGATGGCGGTGCATGACATCCGCTACTACCTGAACGGCATCCTGTTCGTCGCCGAGGGCAAGACCCTCACCTTGGTGGCCACCGACGGCCACCGCCTGGCGCTGGCCCAGGCCACGCTGGAGACCGACATGCCCAAGCAGGAGGTGATCCTGCCGCGCAAGACGGTGCTGGAGCTGATGCGCCTCCTGAAGGACGGCAGTAAAGGTGACAAGGGGGGCGAGGAAGAAGAGCAGCCGATCGAGATGCGCTTCGCCGGCAACCAGGCCAAGTTCACGTTCAGCGGCATGGAGTTCGTCACCAAGCTGGTCGAGGGCAAGTTCCCCGACTACAACCGCGTGATCCCGAAGAACCACAAATTCAACGTCACGCTGGGCCGCCAGCCGCTGCTGGCCAGCCTGCAGCGCGCCGCCATCCTGACCAGCGAGAAGTTCAAGGCCGTGCGCCTCTCCTTCGAGCCGGGCCTCCTGAGCATCGCCTCCAGCAATGCCGAGCAGGAGGAGGCCAAGGAGGAGATCGAGATCGACTACGGCGGCGACCTGATCGAGACCGGCTTCAACGTGACCTACCTGATGGACGCCCTGTCGAACATGAGCCAGGACATGGTCAGCATCGACCTGAACGACAGTGCCGCCAGCGCGCTGATCACGATCCCGGAACAGACCGGCTTCAAGTACGTCGTGATGCCGATGCGGATCTGAGCGACGGTAGACAAGTAAACCTTCAGCGGGCCTCGTGCCCGCTTATGCGCTTTTAAAGGGCCGCAGAAAACGCCGCCCGCCTGTGAGAGAGAGTCCCCGATGAGTGATGTTCCGAGCAACGAAACCAACCCCGAAGGCCTGACGGACAAGCAGCAGGCGGCGGCCCAGGCTGACGTCAGCGCGGGCACCGTGTACGGCGCCGATTCGATCCAGATCCTCGAAGGCCTGGAGGCCGTGCGCAAGCGCCCCGGCATGTATATCGGCGACACCTCCGACGGCACCGGCCTGCACCACCTGGTGTTCGAGGTGGTGGACAACTCGATCGACGAGGCCCTGGCCGGCCATTGCGACGACATCATCGTCACGATCCACACCGACAACTCGATCAGCGTCATCGACAACGGCCGCGGCATCCCCACCGGCGTCAAGATGGACGACAAGCACGAGCCCAAGCGCTCGGCCGCCGAGATCGCGCTGACCGAGCTGCATGCCGGCGGCAAGTTCAACCAGAACAGCTACAAGGTCTCGGGCGGCCTGCACGGCGTGGGCGTCAGCTGCGTCAACGCGCTGTCGAAGAACCTGCGCCTGACCGTGCGCCGCGACGGCAAGATCCACCAGATCGAGTTCAAGAAGGGCGTGCCGCAGGACCGCCTGCTGGAGATGCGCGAGGGCTTCGAAGTGAGCCCGATGAAGATCATCGGCGACACCGACAAGCGCGGCACCGAGGTGCATTTCCTGCCCGACACCGAGATCTTCACGCAGAACAGCGAGTTCCACTACGAGATCCTGGCCAAGCGCCTGCGCGAGCTGAGCTTCCTGAACAACGGCGTCAAGATCCGCCTGGTCGACGAGCGCAACAACAAGGAAGACAACTTCGCCTATGCCGGCGGCGTCAAGGGCTTCGTCGAGTTCATCAACAAGGGCAAGACCACCCTGCACCCGAACATCTTCCATGCCCAGGGCGACAAGCTGAGCGAGCAGGGCACGAACATCGGCGTCGAAGTGGCGATGCAGTGGAACGACGGCTTCAACGAGAACGTCCTCTGCTTCACCAACAACATCCCGCAGCGCGACGGCGGCACCCATCTCACCGGCTTACGCGCGGCCATGACGCGCGTGCTGAACAAGTACATCGTCGACAACGAGCTGGCCAAGAAGGCCAAGGTCGAGGTGGCCGGCGATGACATGCGCGAAGGCCTGGCCTGCGTGGTCAGCGTCAAGGTGCCCGAGCCCAAGTTCAGCTCGCAGACCAAGGACAAGCTGGTCAGCTCCGAGGTGCGCGCGCCGGTGGAAGACATCGTCTCGCGCCTCTTGACCGACTACCTGCTCGAGAACCCGCTGGACGCCAAGACCATCTGCGGCAAGATCCTCGACGCCGCCCGCGCCCGCGAAGCGGCTCGGAAAGCGCGCGAGATGACGCGCCGCAAGGGCGTGCTGGACGGCCTGGGTCTGCCCGGCAAGCTGGCCGACTGCCAGGAGAAGGATCCCGCGCTGTGCGAGATCTACATCGTGGAGGGCGACTCCGCAGGCGGCTCGGCCAAGCAGGGCCGCGACCGGAAGTTCCAGGCCATCCTGCCGCTGCGCGGCAAGATCCTGAACGTCGAGAAGGCGCGCTACGAAAAGCTGCTCACAAGCAATGAAATCCTGACCTTGATCACGGCCCTGGGCACCGGCATCGGCCGCGGCGCCGGCGGCGACGACTTCAACCCCGACAAGCTGCGCTATCACCGCATCATCATCATGACCGACGCGGACGTGGACGGCGCCCACATCCGCACCCTGCTCTTGACCTTCTTCTACCGCCAGATGCCCGAGCTCTGCGAGCGCGGCCATATCTACATCGCGCAGCCGCCGCTCTACAAGGTCAAGGTCGGCAAGCATGAGCAGTACCTGAAGGACGGCAGCGAACTGGACGCCTTCCTCTTGAAGGTGGCGCTGCAGGACGCCGAGCTGCACACCGGCAAGACCGAGGGCGGCAACGGCGAGGGCGCGGTGCTGAAGGGCGAGGCCTTCGAGACCCTGGCCCGCAAGTATGTGCTGGCCGAGAACGTGATCGAGCGCCTCTCCAACTGGATGGACTTCGAGGCCCTGCGCGTGCTGGCCGGCGGCCTGGCGATCAACCTCGACGGCAAGGAGGCCGCCGAGGCCGCCGCGGCCGCGATGCAGGCCGCGCTGCACGACGCCGAGGTGACGAGCGAATACGACGCCCGCACCGACAAGCTGTTCCTGCGCATCAGCCGCCGCCACCACGGCAATGTGCGCTCCAGCATCATCAATGCCGACTTCGTGCATGGCGCCGACTACGAGGTGCTGGCCGAGGCCGGCCGCACCTTCAAGGGCCTGGTGGGCGAAGGCGCGCTGGTCAAGAAGGGCGAGGGCGAGAAGGCCAAGGAAAGCCAGGTCGCCGACTTCCGCGCCGCGATGGCCTGGCTGATGCAGCAGGCCGAGAACTCGGTGGGCCGCCAGCGCTACAAGGGGCTGGGCGAGATGAACCCCGAACAGCTGTGGGAAACCACGATGGACCCCAATGTGCGCCGCCTGCTGCGCGTGCAGATCGAGGACGCGATCGAAGCGGATCGGGTGTTCACGATGCTGATGGGGGATGAGGTGGAGCCGCGGCGGGATTTCATCGAGACCAATGCGCTGCGTGCGGCCAACATTGACGTTTGACGTCGCTGCGCGCCGCAGGTTGAATACGGGGCATGGCTGCCCAGACCTTCATCACCGAACGCCAGGCACAGCTCACCGAGCTGTGCCGCCGCAGCCATGCCCGCCGCCTGCATTTGTTCGGTTCGGCCACGCGGGCCGATTTCCGGCCGACCGACAGCGACCTGGATTTCCTGGTCGAGTTTGACGAAGCGCTGGCACCGGCGGCCTACTCCCAGGCCTTCTTCTCGCTGAAGGCCGGCCTGGAAGCCCTGTTCAGCCGGCCCGTCGACCTGCTGACGCCGGAGGCGCTGCGCAACCCCTATCTGCGCCGGCGCATCGAGGCCGAACAGGTGCCGGTCTATGTCGCCTGACTCGGCCAAGTACCTCTGGGACGCACAGCAGGCCGCCGAGAAGGCTTTGCGCTTTGTGCAGGGCAAGACCTTCGACGACTACTTGGCCGACGAGTTGCTGCGTTCGGCGGTGGAGCGCCAGCTGGAGATCGTCGGCGAAGCCCTGAACCAGTTGCGCAAGGCCGACCCCGCCACCGCCGCGACGATTCCGGATCTGCCGCAGGCCGTGGCCCTGCGCAATGTGCTGATCCATGCCTACGCCACGGTCAATGACAGGCTGGTCTGGGGGGTGGTGGAGCAGCACCTGGCGCCTCTCGGCGGCGCCATCGCCGCACTGCTTGACGCAATGGGCGATAGCGCCTGACGCATCATTATTCGGCGGCCGGCCGGCTTCGCTGCATCAAGGGCGCCGCCTTGTCGCCCACCAGCAGCTCGTAGACGACATCCAGGAACAGGCGTCGCGACTCCTCGTCGCTGAGCAGATGCGTCACGCTCTTCTGATGCGCCGTCACCAGATAGAGCAGATTGGCCTCTTCCAGCTTGGCCAGCCAGTTATCGAAACCGAAGTGGCCGATTATCTGGCCGGCATTGGCCGAGAACTTGGCCAGATCGTCCTCCAGATTGGCGCGGGTGCTGGTCGAGCCCAGCGTGTGGCCAGGTCGAACTTCGAAAGGTTGTATAAAACGGCGCGCCGGCCACCTGCGGCAACGCCATATCCAGGTCGTCCTTGCTGCCTTCAGCGCGGCACGCTGTTTGCGCATGGCGTCGCGGGTGGGCTCCAGCACGCATTACAGCCGACGCAGCACGGTGAAGGGCAGGATGATGCGGCCGTAGAGCGAGGGCTTGAACGGACCGCGCAGGGTATCGGCCGCATTCCGGAGAAATCGGCAAGGTTTTGTTGGTTCATGGACTCGTATCGCAGCATCCGGCAGGGCCGCGCGGCCCCGCCCTGAAACCGCTCGAACACGCATCGAGCCAGCCCATCATGGCGGCCGGCGGCGCCCCGCGCCGCCATGTCTTTCCCTGCCTGGGTGGCGATCATAGAGCTACGGCAGAAGCCGGCCACCCGGGCCCGTGACGCATGCCACATGAGGGCCCCGTCATGTGCGCTCCGCGGCTTGGCGATATCGGCACGCCGCGGCAGGATCATGGCCGCAATATCTTCAGGGAGAGCCGCAAATGGCCAGAAGAAACAAGAAAACCAGTCCCGCCGAGGACTTCATCGATCTCGTGGCGCTTGCCCCCTGGTGGGCGGGCCTCCTGTTGGCGCTGCTGTTCTACCTGTGGCTGCATAGCATCGCCATCCAGCCGCTCACCCTCACCGCAGTGCCCGGCAAGCTGGGCGATGTGGCGGCGCGCAGCATGATTCATGCGCTGGCCGGAGTTGGCCAGTATGTGCTGCCGCTGCTGTGCCTCATCGGTGCCGCTCTCTCGGCCTGGCGCCGCCACCAGCGCCGGGCCTTGCTGCAGCAGGCCACCCGCACCCCTGAAGCCGCCGACGCGATCTCCGGCATGTCCTGGCAGCAGTTCGAACTGCTGGTCGGCGAGTCGTTCCGCCAGCAGGGCTACCGCGTTCTGGAGAACGGCGGCGGCGGCGCGGACGGCGGAGTCGATCTGGTGCTGAGCCGCGGCGGAGAAAAGTTCCTGGTGCAGTGCAAGCAGTGGCGCGCCTACAAGGTCGGCGTCGAGGTGGCACGCGAGCTCTACGGCCTGATGGCTGCCAACGGCGCGGCCGGCGGCTTTGTCGTGACTTCGGGGCGCTTCACGGATGAGGCGACGCGCTTTGCCAGCGGGCGCAACCTGAAGCTGGTGGACGGCCCGCAACTGCAGGCCATGCTGAGGCAGGCACGGGCTGCGAGGTCGGGCGCTCCAGCGGCAGCGGCCCCGCCTCAAGCGGAGGCAGTCACCACGACGCCCGCCTGTCCCAAATGCAGCAAGCCGATGGCGCGGCGCGTGGCCAAGCAGGGCGCCAACGCCGGCAGGTCCTTCTGGGGTTGCACAGCCTATCCGGGCTGTCGGGGAACGCGCGCGATCGATTGAGGCTCTTACGAGAGCATCCCTCGCGGCACCCTTGCCTACACTGCGGGCCGGAGATCGCAAGGCCGAACTGCCTGCCTGTCTTCCTTCTCTCCACCCTCGCCCCTTCCCCTCGGATCCGCCGTACCCATGCAAGCCCTGCTCCACGCCATCGCCACGCTGGACCTCGCCTCCCCACCCGGACAGCAGGACGCCTGCCGCCTCTTCCACGGCCGCGGCGGCCTCTACCCCGGCTGCGAGCAATGGACGCTGGACTTCTACCCGCCGGTCTTCGTGCTGACCTCCTTCCAGCCAGCCGCCGAGGAAGAACTGGCCGCGGTCCACCGGGCGCTGGCGCAGCGCTGGCAGGTCCTGGCCCCCGGGCAGGCGCTGAACTGGGTGTTCCAGTGCCGCCAGGAGGGCGGCCGCAGCGAGACGCGGCTGATGGCCGGCAGCGTGCCGGAGGAGCCGCATGTGGTGAGCGAGCAGGGCGCCCGCTTCAAGGTGCATGTGCTCAAGGGCCAGAACCACGGCCTCTTCCTCGACATGGCCGAGGGCCGGCGCTGGGTGCGCGAGCATGTGAACGCTGCTACCGCTGCCGCTGCCGGGCCGGGCTTCAAGGTGCTGAACCTGTTCGCCTACACCTGCGCCTTCTCGGTGGTGGCGCTGCAGGCCGGCGCCACGCAGGTGCTGAACATGGACATGAGCCCCGGCGCGCTGGCGATCGGGCAGCAGAACCACCGGCTCAACGGCCTAGGCGGAGCCGGGACTGCCAGCTTCATGGCCCATGACGTCTTCAATTCCTGGGGCAAGATAACGCGCCTGGGGCCTTACGAGCTGATCATCCTCGACCCGCCCAGCCATCAGAAGGGCAGCTTCGTGGCCGAGAAGGACTATGCGCGCCTGATGCGCCGGCTGCCGGAGCTGCTGGCCCCGGGCGGGCGGGCGCTGCTGTGCCTGAACACGCCCAAGCTGGGACCGGCCTTCCTGCAGGACCAGATGCGCACCCTGGCGCCCGAACTCGCGTTCGAGCGGCGCCTGCCCAACCCGCCTGCCTTTGCCGATGTGTCGGAGGAGCGCGCGCTCAAGGTGCTGGTCTACTGCGCCCGCCGCTCCGATTGAGGGCGTGAGGGCGGCCGGCCGCGGCGGGCGGGCCGGCTGACCGATCTTGCTACTGCCGGTAGGGGTTGTCCGGGCGCCGGTCGTAGCGATCAGGCACGCCGTCGCGGTCGCTGTCGCGATGGCCGCCGTGACGGCGGTGGTGATGGTGCCGGTACTGGCCATAGTCATAGGCCGGCGGGCCGTAGTAATAGACCGGGGCCGGCTGCACATAAACCGGGCGCGGCGGGGGCAGGTAGACCACCGGCGCGGGCTCCACATAGACGGGCGGGGCGTAGTAGACCGGCGCGCCGATGGAGATGGACCACTGCACATTGCTGCGCGCCTGGGCCAGGCCGGTGCCGAGCGCCGCGCCCAGGGCCAGGGCCGCCACCGCGAGCGTCCTGAGGCTGCGCCGTCCCTTGTTCATCGTCGTCATCGTGGTCATGCTTGACTCCTTGCCGACGGGCGACAGCCTTGCTGGCCGCCGCGCCGCCATGTCCTTGTACCCGGTACAACGCTCAAGAGGCCGGCCGCGCCGACGCACAAGATGTAAGCAATGCTTCATGAGGTTGAATCCGGATCGGGGCGGGGCGGCCGGCGGCGCCGGGAGGCGTCCGCCGACATGCCCGCCATCACTCCCGCCTTACCCAGGCCATCTCCCAGTTCATCGCCCAGCTCCTGCCGGCGTCGTACGAGAGCGCCTGCTGCCAGCGGCAGGAGCGCGGCGTGATGCGATCCCAGACGCCGCGCACCAGCATCGGCCGCCCCTGCTCGTCGATCTCCTCCGCCAGGAAGATGCCCGCGCCGCCCTCGAAGCTGCCGGGCATGCCGGGCGGCGTCAGCACGCCGCTCTTGGCGTCGACCCAGAAGTCGCTCCAGCGCTGCCGCTCAAGATCCAGCAGCCGCAGCCCCATGCCGCTGAAGCCGCGCGCCGGAATGCGCAGCTCCTCGACGCTGGCGACGCCGCCCAGGATGCCCCAGCAGCTGGCCTCGCCCTCGAACTCGTCCCAGTGCTCGGCGCCGGCGGGGGTCTCGCCGAGCAGGCGCCGGTGGGCGATCCGCCAGTGGCCGCTCAGGAAGTCGAAGTCGCCCGGCCGGCCCGGCGTGCGCCCGAGCAGGGGCGCTGCCTCGGCCCGCTCGTCTTGGGATGATGATAATGATGGAGAGGGTGAGAAGGATGGAATGGGGTCGGACATCGCAGGCCTCCGTTCGTGCCGGGTCGTGGCTGGCGCCGGCTCGCCCATCGAGCCGAACGCAGGCTGCGAATGCTAGGCAGGCAAGGCTGCCAGGGGCTGTCAGGCTTTTGCCTCGCCCGACACGCCCACCATCCAGCCGACGCCGAACTTGTCGCTCACCATGCCGAACAGCGGCGCCCAGAAGGTCTTGGCCAGCGGCATCGTCACCTGGCCGCCCTGGCCGGCCAGCGCGTCGAAGGCGCGGCGCGCCTCGACCTCGTCGGCGCAGTCCAGCGACAGCGAGAAGCCCTTGAAGGCCGACGCGCTCTCGCTGCCGTCGCACATGCCGTCGGACATCATCACCAGCGCGCCGCCGATCAGGATCGACGCATGCATGATCTTGTTCTCGCTGCCCGGCGGCAGCATGCCGGGCGGCGGCGGCTCGGGGCTTTCCGAGTTGCGCATCATCATCTGCAGCTCGGCGCCGAGCTGGGACTTGTAGAAATTGACCGCCTCTTCGCAGCGGCCGTTGAAGAACAGATAGGGATCGATGCGCATGGCGGTCTCCTGTGGCGCGGGGTGGAGCAGCAACTGTAGGGCGGACGCGGCAGGGAGGAAAGCGGCCCCGCCCTGTTGTGCCGACCTCAGCCCTTCACGCACACCACCTGCTTCAGCGTGTGCACCACCTCCACCAGCTCCCGCTGCGCCGCCATCACCGCATCGATGTCCTTGTAGGCCGCGGGCGTCTCGTCGATGACGTCCTTGTCCTTGCGGCATTCGACGCCCTCGGTGGCGGCGCGATGCTCGGCCAAGGTGAAGCGGCGCTTGGCGTCGCCGCGGCTCATGGTGCGGCCGGCGCCATGCGAGCAGCTCTCGAAGCTTTCTGCATTGCCCTTGCCGCGCACGATGTAAGAGCGCGCGCCCATGCTGCCGGGGATGATCCCGAGCTGGCCCAGCCTGGCACTGACCGCGCCCTTGCGGGTGACGTAGACCTCCGCGCCGTAATGGCGCTCCTTCTGCACATAGTTGTGGTGGCAGTTCACCGCCTCGATATGCGACTGGAAGTTCCTGTGCAGCACGGTCTTGGCCGCCTCGATCACGCGGCGCATCATCACCTCGCGGTTCAGCGCCGCGAACTTCTGCGCCCAGCCGACGGCGCGCACATAGTCGCCGAAGTAGCGCGCGCCTTCCTCGAAGTAGGCCAGGTCGCGATCCGGCAGGTTCATGTTGTGGCGCAGCGCGTCCTGCTTGGCCAGCTCGATGAACATCGTGCCGATCGCATTGCCGACGCCGCGCGATCCCGAGTGCAGCATGAACCAGACGGCCCTCGTCTCGTCGAGGCAGACCTCGATGAAATGGTTGCCGCCGCCCAAGGTGCCCAGGTGGTTCAGATGGTTGGTCCTGGCCAGCTTGGGGTAGTCGCGGCACAGCTCGGTGAACTCGGGCTCCAGCTGCGCCCAGGCGCTGTTCACCGCGCCGGGCGTCTTCTGCCAGGCGCCGGGGTCGCGCGAACCCGGAACCCGGCCATGCGGCACGGCACGCTCGATCGCCGCGCGCAGCGGCGCCAGATTGTCCGGCAGGTCCTCGGCGCGCAAGGTGGTCTTGCAGGCCATCATGCCGCAGCCGATGTCCACGCCCACCGCCGCCGGGATGATGGCGCGCAAGGTCGGGATCACCGAGCCCACGGTGGCGCCGATGCCCACATGCACATCGGGCATGGCCGCGATATGCCTGAAAACGATGGGCAGGCGCGCCGCATTGGCGAGCTGGCGCTTGGCCTCGTCCTCGACCGGCACGCCCTGGGTCCACATCTTCAGCGGCACACCGCCGGGCACAGTCTCGACGACGTGGCTGTCTTGATTCGTATCCATGATTCTTGTCCTTGAGGACCTGCGCGTCACCGCATGCGGGCGCGTAGGACATGAGTGTGACCGGACGGACTAAGGCCTGAGCTTGATCAGGCCATTGAGCACCTGGTCCAGCCCGCCGAAGACCGAGATCTTGTCGATGCGCTCGGCCACGCGCTCCAGCGTTTCCAGCTCCTTCATGCGCAGGACGACGGGGTTGGCCGGCCTTGAATGAATGAACGAGCGAACGATTCTGGTCTCGACGGCAGGCGAGGGTCCCGGCGCTTGCAAGCGCAAGGGCCGAATCCCCTGAGCCAAGGAGACATGTGCTTGCCGGTCACGGGTTCCGGCGCCGCCCAATCCTTGCGGCCGGTTTGCGTCCCGAAAAGCGCGAGCTCAACGCGGGACTTCGGTAAATGTTGTTGGTATCGCGTGCGGGAATCGAACCCGCGTCACCAGGATGAAAGCCTGGTGTCCTGACCACTGGACGAACGCAACCCGGAGCGTCTTGACGGCGCCACGTCATCCGACTTCGGCTGTGCCCGAGCGCGACGCTCCCGTCGGAGCTGGTGTGTCGCTGCACGTGGGGCTGGCCCATTGCGATCGGCCCCGCGCACATCCCGTGCCGCCAACACCATCGCAAGTGCGGCAACGGAGTGCAAGGACACAGCCGAAGTCGGACGATTCAAACAGCGCTGCGCTGAGCGCAAATGCAAGAGGCCCGGATCCTTTCGGAATCCGGGCCTCTGGGGTACAGAGCTTGGAGTGCTGGCGCCTGCTACGCGCCATCCTCTCCCGGATGCAGGAACACCTCGCCGTCGTGCGACGCCGCGAACAGCATCGACGCCGGACGCCCCGCGTGAGCGGCGACTGTCTTGCTGGCGTTGATGATGGGGCGGCGGGTAATCACGATGGGTCCTTTCTTTCCTGGCTGGATCTGGGCCGCTCGCAGCTGGATGTCGAGCGGCGCCGGTTGAACGTTGGAGCGCACTGTAAATAGTCTTTACTCCAGCGTCAAGCGCTTGCGACAATCGCGTCCGTCCCCGCTGTTGTTGTTTTGCACCGCCGTGCCCGATACCACCCTTCTTCGCAGACAGAACGCCCTGGCCCTGTTCCAGGCCCATGCCGAGCAGGCGCTCGCCGCCGGCGCGCCGCCCAAGGGCCTGGAGCAGGCCTTCGCCGCCGTGCTGCAGATCTCGCCCAGCATGTGGAGCCAGATCAAGAGCGCCCGCCCGATCGGCGACAAGCTGGCGCGCCAGATCGAGGTGCTATGCGGCAAGCCGGTCGGCTGGCTGGACGAGAACCATCCCGAGGCGCCGCCCAGCCCGGCGGAGCGCAGCTTCATGGCGCTGGCGCTGGCCGCTTGGCGCGCCAGCAACACGGCCGACCGCAGGGCCCTGCGCGAGCAGCTGCTCATGGCCGCCGAACGCTGATGACTGACGCGGGTGCGCATCGCGGACGACGGGCGCCGGCCGGCCGCGGCTCGCGCGGTCCGACTCCTATGATGGGCGCATGACGACGACAACGAAACCGGGCCCGCTGCTGCTGCTGGTCGCGCTGGCCGACGAGTACAAGGCCCTGCTGCGCGCACGCTTCGAGCTGATCGATGCACCCACCGCCGCGCTGCGCGCCGCCGCCATCGCCGCGCGCGGCGCCGAGATCGAGCTGGTGCTGACCAATGGCGCCACCGGCCTGCGCGCCGACGAGATGGACGCGCTGCCGAACCTGAAGCTCGCGGCCGCCCAGGGCGCCGGCCACGAGACCCTGGACCTGGCCGCGGCCAAGGCGCGCGGCATTGCCGTGTGCAACGGCGCCGGCAGCAACGACAGCTGCGTGGCCGACCACGCGCTGGCCCTGCTGCTGGCCAGCGTGCGCGCGCTGCCGCAGCAGGAAAAGGCGCTGCGCGCCGGCGTCTGGCGCGACGATCTGCCGCTGCGCCCCAGCGTCAACGGCCGCCGTCTGGGCATCCTGGGCTTGGGGCAGATCGGCCGCAAGATCGCGAACCGCGCGCTGGCCTTCGAGATGCAGGTCGGCTATCACAACCGCCGCCCGCGCGCCGATGCGTCGGACTGCCAGTATTTCGACAGCGTGACGGCCCTGGCCGAATGGGCCGATTTCCTGGTGGTCGCGGCGCCCGGCGGCGCCGACACCAGGCACATCGTCAACGCCGAGGTGCTGGCCGCGCTGGGGCCGCAGGGCCATCTGGTGAACATCGCGCGCGGCAGCCTGGTGGACACGGCCGCGCTGGCCGCGGCGCTGGCCGCCGGGCGGCTGGGTGGCGCGGCGCTGGACGTCTATGAGACCGAACCGAAGCCGCCCGAGGCGCTGCTGGGTTTCCCGAACGTGATCCTGACGCCGCATATCGCCGGCTGGTCGCCCGAGGCGATCCGCGCGACGGTGGAGCTGTTCATCGCCAATGTCGAGGCCTGGTCCGAAGGGCGCGAGCTGCTCACCCCCTTGTGACGCGACAGGGCAAGAAGGCGGGCGCATGGCGCACGCGTTAGATTCCACTCATGCAGTCACCTTCTTCTCTGAATTTCATCAAGCAGGGCCAGGGCCCCGTCGTCGTGCTGAGCCATGCGCTCGGCTGTGATCTGAGCATGTGGGACGGCGTGGCCGCCGCACTGCAGGACCGCTACACGGTGCTGCGCTACGACCACCGCGGCCACGGCAGCTCGCCGGCCGGCGACGGCGCCTACGGCATCGACGCCCTGGCCGACGACGCGGCCGCGCTGATCCAGGCCCAGGCCGGCGGCCGGCCGGTGCATTTCGCCGGCCTGTCGATGGGCGGCATGACCGCCCAGGCCCTGGGGGCGCGCCATCCGGGCCTGCTGCGCAGCCTGGTGATCGCCAACTCGGCCAGCCATTACGACGCCGCCGCGCGCACCCTCTGGCAGGCCCGCATCGACATGGTGCTGTCCCAGGGCGTGGCCGCGATCGCCGAGGGCGCGCTGCAGCGCTGGTTCACGCCCGAGTTCCGCGCCGACCAAGCCAACGGCGGTGCGGCCCGCGTCGCCAGGCTGCGCGCGGTGCTGGAGGCCACGCCGGCCGCGCCCTATGCCGACGCCTGCGCGGCCGTGGCCCATATCGATCTGGCGGCCGGCAATGCGCGCATCACCTGCCCCGCGCTGGTGATCGCCGGCACGCGCGACGAGGCCACGCCGCCCGCGATGTCCGAGGCCATCGCCGCGCAGATCCCGGGCGCGCGCCTGGCCACCCTGGACGCCGCGCACCTCAGCGCGGTGGAGCGGCCCGCGGCCTTCGCGGCGCTGCTGGCGGAGTTCTGGTCGAGGCTCTGAGCCGTCGAAGCACGCTGGACTGCATGCGGCACGAAGCGGCCGGTCGGTCACGGTGGGCGGGATCAGGCCACCTGGGTGCTCTGTTCCGCTCCTGTCCCCCGAACCAGGCCGCGCCTGCTCCTCCTCCTTAACCTCGCTTCACAGACCACCCAGCCGTCCTGATCTGGTGGCGCTGGTTTTCTGCGTGACAGGCAGTGCACCGACCCGCCAAGGGTGTCGGGTGAGGGGCGCAGTGAGGTCAAGGATGAGGGCCGGACCGCAGGCCCGGTCCGGGGGACGCGAACGAAGCTCCTCGCCCGATGCCCTTGGCCTGCTCAACAGCCGCTTCGTGCCGCCACCCGACGGCGAGTGCTCCTGCTTCCGGTGCTTTTGAGCGCAGGCCGCGCGAGACACCGTCAGCCCAGCGGCGCTCCGGCGTGCAGCAGGGCCGCGAACTCGCGCGCCGCCGCGCTGCGCGAGGCGCCGCGGCGCCACAGGATGCCGGCATGGCGCAGCAGCGCCGGCCCGCTCAGCGCCACCGCGTGCAGGTCCGGCGCCTGCTGGCGCGCCGCGCGCTCCGGCACGATGCTGGCCAGGCTGCCGTGGCGGCACAGGCTCAAGAGCGACTCCACCGGCTCCATCTCCACCTGCACCCGCGGCCGGGCCACGCCGGCCTGGCGAAGCGCCTCGTCGATCTGGCGGCGCATCGCGAAGCTGCGCGGCAGCAGGGCCAGGGCGACGCCGTCCAGCGCCTTCAGCGCCAGGCTCTTATGCCGCCCGGCCAGGGGGTGGCCGGGGCCGACCACCAGCAGCAGGCGCTCGTCGAACAGCGGCTCGGCCTCGATGTCGGCATGTTCGGCCGGGTAGGAGGCGATGCCCAGATCCAGCTCGCCGTCCAGCAGCAGCTGTTCGATCGGCGCGGCGCGCAGCGAGCGCACCTCGATCGCCACGCCCGGATGCGCGCCGTTGAAGGCCGCCACCGTGGCGGCCACGCTGTTCAGGAAGGTCGGGAAGGCGCCGATCGTCAACCGCCCCGAGCGCAGCCCGTCCAGCTCGGCCAGCGCCATGCGGCCGGCCTCGACCTCCTTCAGCGCACGCAGCGCATAGGCGCGGAATTCCTCGCCGGCCTGCGAAAGCTTCAGCCCGCGGCCCAGCCGGTCGAACAGGGCCACGCCCAGCTCCTGCTCCAGCTGGCGCAGGCCATGCGACAGGGTCGATTGCGTGACGAACAGGTTCTGCGCCGACTGCGTCAGGTGCTCGGTGCGGGCGATGTCGAGGAAGTAGCGCAGCTGGCGGATCTCCATGGGCCGATGCTAGTGCCACTCATCGAAGTTACCGAACGGTCGATCCTAAATAAATCATTTTTCATCGGTCTTCATCGGCCCTAGTCTTGGCCCGTATTCACGCCAAGCACGAGGTCAGAACCCATGACGGCTCCCCAGCGGATCGAGCGCATCACGGCTCGCATCCTGGACATCCCCACGATCCGGCCGCACAAGCTGTCCTTCGGCGCGATCAGCCGCCAGAGCCCGGTGATCGTGCAGCTGTGGCTGGCCGACGGTGCCTGCGGCTTCGGTGAAGCGGCGACGATAGGCGGCCCCTCGTGGAACGAGGAATCGCCCGAGAGCATCAAGCATGCGATCGACGCCTATCTGGCGCCGGTGCTGATCGGCGAGGACGGCGGCCTGTTCGGCGCCGCGCTGGCGCGCATGGACGCGGCCTGCAGGGGCAATGCCTTCGCGAAGAGCGCGGTCGAGATGGCCCTGATCGACGCGGTGGCCCGCACGCTCGGCCTGCCGGCCTGGCAGCTGCTGGGCGGCAAGCGCCATCAGAGCCTGCCGCTGGCCTGGACCCTGGCCAGCGGCGACGTGGCGCGCGACCTCGAGGAAGCCCAGCTGCGCCTGCAGCAGAAACGCCACCGCATCTTCAAGATGAAGATCGGCGCGCGCGCGCCGGAGCAGGACCTGGCCCATGTGGCGCAGATCGCGCGCGGCCTGGCCGGCCAGGCCACGCTGACCGTGGACGTCAACCAGGCCTGGGACGGCGCTAGCGCGCGGCGCTACCTGCCCGCGTTGATCGAGGCCGGCGTCTCCCTGATCGAGCAGCCGGTGGCGAAGTGGAATGTGCCGGCGCTGAAGACGCTCACCGCCACCCTGGGCGACCGCGCCGCCATCATGGCCGACGAGACTGTCTGCACGCCGCAGGACGCTTTTGTGCTGGCGCGCGAGCAGGCGGCCCAGGTGTTCTCGCTGAAGGTGGCCAAGCATGGCGGCCTCTTGCGCACCCGCGAGGTGGCCGCGGTGGCCGAGGCCGCCGACATCGGCTGGTACGGCGGCACGATGCTGGAGACCTCGATCGGCAGCGCCGCCTCGGCCCATGTGTTTTCAACGCTAGGCCCGCGCCACCATGGCTGCGAGCTGTTCGGCCCGCAGCTGCTGGTGGACGACCTCGTCGCCCAGCGCATGGAGATCCGCGACTTCGAGCTGCAGCTGCCCGACGGGCCCGGCTTCGGCGTCGAGGTCGACCTGGCCCAGCTGGAGCGTTTCGACCGCGCCCGCACGGGCCTGACGCCCACCCATATCGACCTGGGCCACGCGCCCGGGACCAAATCCTGAGAGGAGACAAGCGATGCTGTTCCTGGTCCGCATGGATGTGAACATCCCCCACGAGCTGCCCGTCGAGCAGGCCAATGAGATCAAGGCGCGCGAGAAGGCCTACTCGCAGGAGCTGCAGCGCGACGGCCGCTGGCGCCATCTGTGGCGCGTGGTCGGCGAGTACGCGAACTACAGCGTCTTCGACGTCGCCTCCAACGACGAGCTGCACCGGCTGCTGTCGCAGCTGCCGCTGTTCCCCTATATGAAGCTGCAGGTCACGCCGCTGGCGCAGCACCCCTCGGCGATCGCCTGACTTTTCACAACGCATTCCGGAGACAAGCCCACCATGCAACGACGCCACCTGCTGGCCGCCACCCTGATCGCCGGCCTGAGCGCCGCCGGCTTCGCGCAAGCCCAGTCGGCCACCGACTGGCCCAACAAGCCGGTGCGCTGGGTCGTACCCTTCCCGCCCGGCGGCGCGATGGACGCGATCGCGCGCATCCTCGGCGAGCGGGCCGGCCAGGCCCTGGGCCAGACCTTCGTGATCGAGAACAAGGCCGGCGCCGGCGGCAATATCGGCGCCGACCTGGTGGCCAAGGCTCCGGCCGACGGCTACACGATCATGATCACCTCGATCGGCATGGCCACCAACAAGCCGCTGTACAAGAAGCTCACCTACGACCCGGTCAAGGACTTCGCGCCGGTCAGCCTGCTGGCCGTGGTGCCCAATGTGCTGGTGACCAACGGCACGCAGCCGAACATCAAGAGCGTGGCCGACGTGATCGCCGCCGCACGCAAGGCACCGGACAGCCTCACCTATGCCTCGGCCGGCAACGGCACCTCGATCCACCTGGCGGGCGAGATGTTCACCTCGCTGGCCAAGGTCGAGATGATGCATGTGCCCTACAAGGGCAGCGGGCCGGCGGTCAGCGATCTGCTGGGTGGCCAGGTGAACTACATGTTCGACAGCATCACCTCGGCACGCAACCATATCCAGTCCGGCAAGCTGCGCGCGCTGGCCGTCACGACGCCCAAGCGCTCGAAGAGCCTGCCGAACGTGCCGACCATGGCCGAGGCCGGCGTGGCCGGCTACGACGTCTCGCCCTGGTTCGCGGTGTTCGCGCCGGCCGGCACGCCCAAGCCCGTGATCGCCAGGCTCAACAAGGTGCTGCTCGAGACGATGAAGCAGCCCGAGGTGATCGAGCGCCTGGACGCGATCGGCGCCGAGCCGGTGGGCTCCACGCCCGAGGCCCTGGCCGCGCACCTGGCGCGCGAGTCGGCGATGTGGACCCAGCTGATCACCGAACGCAACATCAAGCTGGACTGAACTTCCGGAGCCCCATGTGATCAACAAGATCGCCGCTTCGGTGGCCGAGGCGCTGGCCGGCACGCCGGACGGCGCCACCGTGCTGATCGGCGGCTTCGGCACCGCCGGCATTCCCGCCGAGCTGATCGAGGGCCTGATCGAGCAGGGCGCGCGCGACCTCACGGTGGTCAACAACAACGCCGGCAACGGCGAGACCGGCCTGGCCGCGCTCCTGAAGACCGGCCGGGTGCGCAAGATCATCTGCAGCTTCCCACGCCAGGCCGACAGCCAGGTCTTCGACGCGCTGTACCGCGCCGGCAGGATCGAGCTGGAGCTGGTGCCGCAGGGCAATCTGGCCGAACGCCTGCGCGCCGCCGGCGCCGGCATCGGCGCCTTCTACACGCCCACCGGCTACGGCACCGAACTCGCCAAGGGCAAGGAAACGCGCGTCATCGACGGCAGGCCGCAGGTGCTCGAGTACCCGATCCACGGCGACCTGGCGCTGATCAAGGCCGAACGCGGCGACCGCTGGGGCAATCTGGTCTACCGCAAGGCCGCGCGCAACTTCGGCCCGGTGATGGCCACCGCAGCCAGGCGCACGATCGCCAGCGTGCACGAGATCGCCGAGCTTGGCACTTTGGACCCGGAGGCCATCGTCACGCCGGGCATCCATGTCTCGCGCATCGTGAAGATCGAACGCGTCGCCACCCAGGCTGGCGGCTTCAAGGGGGCAGCATGACGAACCCGTATCGGAAACGCGGCAAGGACGAACTGGCGCGCCGCGTCGCGCAGGACATCCATGACGGCGCCTATGTGAACCTGGGCATCGGCATGCCGACCCTGGTGGCCAATCACCTGCCGGCCGGGCTGGAGGTGCTGCTGCACAGCGAGAACGGCGTGCTGGGCATGGGCCCGGCGCCGGCCGCCGGCGACGAGGACTACGACCTGATCAATGCCGGCAAGCAGCCGGTCACCCTGCTGCCCGGCGGGGCCTATTTCCACCATGCCGACAGCTTCGGCATGATGCGCGGCGGCCATCTGGACATCTGCGTGCTGGGCGCCTTCCAGGTCTCGGCCACCGGCGACCTGGCCAACTGGCACACCGGCGCGCCCGACGCGATCCCCGCGGTGGGCGGCGCGATGGACCTGGCCATCGGCGCCAAGCAGACCTGGGTCATGATGGACCTCCTGGACAAGCAGGGCCGCAGCAAGCTGGTCAGCGCGTGCAGCTACCCGCTGACCGGCATCGGCTGCGTCAAGCGCGTCTACGGCGATCTGGCGACCCTGGAGTGCACGCCCCAGGGCCTGCGCCTGATCGACAGGGTCGAAGGGCTCACGCACGCCGGGCTGGAGCGCCTGCTGGGGCTGCCGGTGCAGCAGCAGGCCTGAGCAGGTCGGCGATGCCGATGCGCAGCGCAAACTCCTCGCGCACGCGCTCCGCCACCTCGGTGACCGCGCCGGCGCCATCGTCGATGAAGTCGATCAGCGCGCGGAAGGGCCGTTCGCCCTGCGGCAGGCCGACGATGCGCACCACCTCGTCGGCTACCGCCTGCGGGTCGGCATGCCCGGGCGTCAGCGCCGCCAGGCGCTCGCCGACCCGGTCCATCACGCCGTCATAGCGTGATGCATAGGCCGCCGCGGTGGCCGCGTCGGCCGGCTTGCCGGCACTGGGGAAATGCGCGGTGCCACGGGTGAAGGCGCCGGGCACGACGATCGAGGTCTCGATCCCGAAACGGGCCAGCTCGTAGGACATGCTGACGGCCATCGAGTCCATCGCTGCCTTGGCGGCCGCGTAGGGCCCCAGGAAGGGCGGGAAGCCGCCGCGCACCGTGGTGCTGCTGATCCACAGCAGCAGGCCGCGTTCGCGTTCCCGCATCGCCGGAAGGGCCGCGCGGTTGACACGCTGGGCACCGAGGAAATTGCTGTCCAGCACCTTGGCGATCTCCTCCGGCGTGAAGGCCTCGCCGGGGCCGACCACCAGGTGGCCGGCGTTGTGCATCACCGCGTCGAGCCGGCCCTGCTCGGCCAGGATGCGGGCGACGGCGGCATCGGCCGAGGCCTGGGACAGCACGTCCAGTTCGACGGCGCGCAGGTCCAGGCCCTGGGCGAAGCTCCAGTCACGCAGCTCGCGCGCCTTGGGCGCGTTGCGGCCCGCGGTGTCGCGCATGCTGGCGTAGACGGTGTGGCCGGCCTGGGCGAGGGCGCGGGCGGAAAGCCGGCCGATGCCGGTGGCGGCGCCGGTGACGAGGATGACGGATTTCATGATGAACGGGCTTTCGGCAAGTTGAGGGTCAGGACGCCCGGGCCAGGCGCTGCTGGGCGCGATGGGCGGTCCAGGCAGCCAGGGAGCCGAGCACGGCGGCACCGGCCAGTTCGGCAACGGAGGCCAGCGTGGGTTGCAGATGCGAGGCGAAGAAGGCGATCAGGCCGAGGAAGTAGCCGAGGACGTTGTTCAGCACCGGCAGCGCCCGCAGCGAGACCACCGCCATTGCGACGCCGAACACCACCAGGGGCAGAGCCCCGGCGCCCAGCGACGGGGCCAGGCTGCGCAGCGCCAGCGTGGCGGCGGCGCCGATGCCCAGGCCCAAGGCCACGCACAGCGCGTTGCCCAGGCCGTCGCGGGCGCTCAGGCCGCGGGTGAAGAAGGCAACCCAGCCGATGAACATGGCCCAGACCGGCAGGCTCAGCGCCGCGCTGAGGCCGGCGGCCGCGGCGGCGGTGAGGGCGGCCGCCGCGGTCAGCAGCGTGAAGCGGACGGGGGAGGACTTGTTGGCTTGCATGCCTTGCGCTCCTCTCGTGCGGCTCAGACCAGGCCGCCGTTGGCGCGCAGGGTCTGGCCATTGATCCAGCCGGCCTGCGGGCTGACCAGGAGGGCCACGGTATCGGCGATGTCCTCGGGCCGGCCCAGGCGCTCCAGCGGCGCGGCCTTGGCCAGGCGCTCGATGGTCTCGGGCGTCTTGCCGTCCAGGAACAGCGCGGTGGCGGTGGGGCCGGGGGCGACGGCGTTGACCGTGATGTGCCTGCCGCGCAGCTCCTTGGCGAGGATGTTGCTCATCACCTCGATCGCGGCCTTGGTGGCGGCATAGACCGAATAGCCGGGCAGGGCCAGGCCGATCACGCTGGTCGAGAAGTTGACGATGCGGCCGCCGCTGTGCAGCCGCGTCGCGGCCTCGCGCAGCGTGTTGAAGCTGCCCTTCAGATTGACGGCGATCAGGCGGTCGAAGGTGTCGTCGTCGGTGGCCGCCAGGGTGGGCAGGCCGGCCGGCATGATGCCGGCGTTATTGACCAGCACGTCGACGCGGCCGAAGGCGGCGATGGCGGCCTCGAACAGGCCGGCCACCTCGGCCGGGCGGGACACGTCGGCCTGCACCGCGACGGCACGGCCGCCGGCGGCGGCGATGCCGTCCACCACCTGCTGGGCCTCGTCGGCCCGGCCGGCGTAGTTGACGACGACGGCATAGCCATCGGCGGCCAGGCGGGCGGCGATGGCGGCACCGATGCCGCGCGAGGCGCCGGTGACGATGGCGGCTTGTTGTTGGGCCTTGGCGTTGTTCATGGCGAATTTCCT
Organism: Roseateles sp. GW821-FHT09B06; assembly: GCF_059418245.1. Taxonomy (NCBI): domain Bacteria; kingdom Pseudomonadati; phylum Pseudomonadota; class Betaproteobacteria; order Burkholderiales; family Sphaerotilaceae; genus Roseateles; species Roseateles sp. GW821-FHT09B06. The sequence continues at coordinate 28,817 of NZ_JBWKPM010000032.1, forward strand.
TGTCGGGTTGAAATCTGGGTCGGTCTGGCTTTGCTGAACCAGTGAGGGCATTGTTTTGTTTTCGATGGATTCGATAAACTGGCTTTGATTGCCATGACTATCCAATTCATATAAACAATCAGGCCGCCATGGACCGTTTTGATGCGATGCAGGTGTTCGTGCGGGTGACGGAGCTGAAGAGCTTCACCAGGGCGGCCGAAGCGCTGCAGCTGCCGCGCGCCACCGTCACCCATGCGGTGCAGCAGCTGGAGCAGCGCCTGGGCACACGCCTGCTGCACCGCACCACCCGCCAGGTCAGCGCCACCCTGGACGGCGAGGCCTATTACCAGCGCTGTCTGCGCCTGCTGGCCGATGTCGAGGAGGCCGAGGCCGTCTTCGGCCAGGCGGCGGCCAAGCCGCGCGGCAAGCTGCGGGTGGACCTGCAGGGCACGCTGGCCCAGCATTTCCTGCTGCCGCATCTGGGCGAGTTCTGCGAGCGCTATCCGGAGATCGAGCTGGAGATCGGCCTGGGCGACCGGCTCAGCGACCTGGTGCGCGAGAGCATCGACTGCGTGCTGCGCGCCGGCGAACCCCGGGACTCATCGATGGTGGGGCGGCGCGTGGCCCGGCTGGAGCAGCTGACCTGCGCCAGCGCCGCCTATCTGGCCCGGCATGGCGAACCGCTGAGGCCCGAGGACCTGCTCGCCCGGGGCCACCGTGCGGTCAACTACCTGGGCAGCGGCGGCAAGGCCCTGCCCTTCGACTTCATCGCCCCCGGCAGCGGCGAGCGTTTGGCCCTGCAGCTGCCCGGCACGGTGCTGGTCAGCAGCGCCGAGGCCTATGCAATGTGCTGCGAGGCCGGCCTGGGCCTGGTGCAGCTGCCGCGCTACCACGTCGTGCGCGCGCTGGCCGAGGGCCGGCTGCGCGAGGTGCTGGCCGACTGGCGGCCGGCGCCGATGCCGGTCTCGGTGCTCTACCCGCATCAGCGCCAGCTGTCGCAGCGGGTGCGGGTGTTTGTGGATTGGGTGGCCCAGCGGATGCAGCGGAACGGGTGACGTTCAAGCCGTCATGGCGTCAGGAGCGCGTCGCGCGCCGCCGACAGCACCGCGCTTGTCAGGCGGTCCAGCAGCCCCGAGGCCGCGCGTGCATGCTGCCAATGCAGGGCAATGTCCAGCGGGGTGTCCGGCACGAGTTCGACCAGGGTGCCTTCCTCCAGTTCACGGGCGATCATGGCCTCGGGATGGAGTCCCCAGCCCATGCCGGCCACGGCGGCGGTCACGAAGGCATGGGAGGACGGCAGGGTGTGGCGCGGCAGTTCCACATGCCGATGGCACTGGCGCCGCGCCCAGCGGGCCTGCAGTTCATCCTTGGTGTTGAAGACCAGGCTGGGCGCCGAAGCCAGCGCGCCGGCACCGACGCCGTCCGCGAAGTGGCGCTGCACGAAGGCGGGGCTCGCGGCCGCGCGGTAGCGCATGGCGCCCAGCGGGCGGCTGTTGCAGCCGGCGGCCGGCCGCGCCGACGCGGTCACGGCCGCCAGCACGGCTCCGCTGCGCAGCCATTCGCTGGTGTGGTCCTGGTCGTCCACCGCCACCTCCAGCAGCACCGGGCTGTCCGCCGCGAAAGCGGCGAGGGCCGGGGCTGCCCAGGTCGCCAGGCTGTCCGCGTTCACGGCGATGGGCAGCGGGACGCGCGCCGGTCCGTCGGACGACAGCGCCGGCAATGCCGTGTGGAGTTCCTGTTCCAGCAAGCGCACATGGTCCACGTGCTGGCACAAGCGGCGCCCCGTCTCCGTGGCCGTGCAGGGCTGGTCCCGGACCACCAGGGCGCAGCCGACCCGCTCCTCCAGCAGGCGGATGCGCTGCGAAATGGCGGAAGGGGTGACGTGGAGCGCGCGCGCCGCGCGCTCGAAACTCCCTTCGCGCACCACAGCGGCCAGGGCAGACAGTGCGGCGTAATCGAGCATAGATTAGTTTTGCTAACTTTGGCTTAGTTAAGTTAGTTTGTCTTCATTGGCGGGGGCTGGCAAGCTGTGTACATGACAAGCGCTCCCATGGCCGCCATGGCCACCTCCCCGGCCTTCGCCGTATTTCTCCAGGGCCTGACCCTGAGCCTGGGCCTGATCGTCGCGATCGGCGCCCAGAACGCCTTCGTGCTGCGCCAGGGCCTGCGGCGCGAGCATGTGGGCGGCGTGGTGCTGTTCTGCGCCACGGCCGATGCCCTGCTGATCTCGGCGGGCGTCCTGGGCATGGCCCAGGCCTTGGGGGAACGCCCGGGCCTGGCCCGGGCGCTGGCCCTGGTGGGCGCGCTGTTCCTGGCCTGCTACGGATGGCTGGCGCTGCGCCGCGCCAGGAGCCCGGGTCAGCTGAGGGCGGCGGAAGGCGGCGAGGGGCTGGGCCGGGCCGCGGTCCTGGCACAGGCGGTGGCCTTCACGCTCCTGAATCCGCATGTCTACCTGGACACCGTGCTGCTGGTGGGCAGCATCGGCGCGCAGCAGCCCGTGCCGCTGCGCGGCTGGTTCATTGCCGGGGCCAGCGTCGCCAGCGCGGTCTGGTTCGGGCTGCTGGGCTTCGGGGCCCGCTGGCTCGCGCCCTGGTTCGCACGGCCGAAGGCATGGCAGGTGCTGGACAGCCTGATCGGCCTGACCATGCTGGTGCTGTCGGCCATGCTGGTCCGGCACGCGATCTGGGGCTTCTGAGCACCCCCAAACCTGCCGCTCCGCGCCAGGCCCCCGAGGGGGCAAGCAAACTCGGGAGCGGCCCTTCGTTTGCTTGAGGCAGGTATGTACATCAGAAAGGAACACGCGCTCACGGCCCCTCGGGCGCTCCTTGCGCTGATGGCCTCGCACCCGCTGGGCGCCTGGGTGTGCCAGGGCGCGGACGGGCAACTGATCGCAAACCACATTCCATTCGTCCTGGATCGCAGCAAGGGGCCGCTCGGAACCCTCGTCGGGCATGTGTCGCGCGCCAACGGGGTATGGCGCGAACTGGCGCCGGGCCGGCCGTCCGTCGTGATGTTTCAGGGGCCCCAGTCCTATGTCACGCCGGCCTGGTATCCCGGCAAGGCGGAGCATGGGGAGGTCGTGCCGACCTGGAACTATGCCGTCGTGCACGCCCACGGCATCGCCCGCTCGATCGATGACCGCGACTGGCTGCTCGGCATGCTGGACCGGCTCACGGATGCGCAGGAGGCCGGGCGGACCGAGCCCTGGCGCATTGCCGACGCGCCCGCGCCCCTCATCGACAAGCTCATGCGCGCCGTCGTCGGCATCGAGATACCGATCGACCGCCTCAAGGGCAAGCTCAAGGCCAGCCAGGACGAGGCTTTGCAGGACCGGCTCGGCACCGTCAGGAGTCTGCTGCAGATGCCGGGCAGTGAAGCCAGGCTGATGGGCGTCCTTGTCGAGACGGCCTTGGATGCTGGCCGGCCGGAACCGCGATGAGGCCTACGGCTCCTGCGGCTCCAGGGAGGCGCGCAGGCTTCCTGGCGCCGCCGGACGCCGCCCCCTACCGCAAGGCGCTGTTGATCTTCGCCAGCGCCGCCGCGCCCGGGCACAGCTCGCGCTCGCCCAGCCGGTTCAGCGGCGCGGCCACGGTGTTCAGGCCCCGGTGCATGTCGCGCGCCCGCGGGTCCACGAAGAGCAGACCGGTGGCGATCTCGCCGGCGGCCTGCAGCGCGGCTACCTGGTTCATCGCGCCGATGCGGTCGGTCGGGTCGTAGTCGGGCCTGACGCGGCGCAGCCGCATCTGGCCGCCATCGGGCTGCGGAACCAGGATCACCGCCTCGTCGCCGCTGGCGGCCTGCTCGGGCGCCAGGTCCATGAAGTCGATGCGGTTCACCGCCTCGTTGTGCTCGCGCACATAGTCGTAGCTGCGCGTGCTGCCGGCATGGTTGTTGAAGGCCACGCAGGGGCTGACCACATCGATGAAGGCGGCACCGCCATGCCGGATCGCGCCCTCGATCAGCGGCACCAGCTGGCCCTTGTCGCCCGAGAAGCCGCGCGCGACATAGGTGGCGCCCAGCTGCAGCGCCAGGCTCACCAGGTCGATCGCGGCATCGTTGTTGGTCGCGCCCTTCTTGGCCACCGAGCCACGATCGGCGGTGGCGCTGAACTGGCCCTTGGTGAGTCCGTAGACGCCGTTGTTCTCGACGATGTAGACCATGCGCACGCCGCGGCGCATCGCATGGGCGAACTGGCCCAGGCCGATCGAGGCCGAGTCGCCGTCGCCCGAGATGCCCAGGTAGAGCAGCTCGCGATTCGCCAGGTTGGCGCCGGTCAGCACGCTGGGCATGCGGCCGTGCACGGTGTTGAAGCCATGGCTGGCGCCGAGGAAGTAGTCCGGCGTCTTCGAGCTGCAGCCGATGCCCGAGAGCTTGGCGACGCGGTGCGGCGCGATGTCCAGCTGCCAGCAGGCCTGCACGATGGCGGCAGAGACCGAGTCGTGGCCGCAGCCGGCGCACAGGGTCGAGACCTTGCCCTCGTAGTCGCGCCGCGTGTAGCCGACCGCGTTCCTCAGCAGCGATGGATGGTGCAGCTTGGGCTTGGCGAGATAGGTCATGCGCGCTCCCTTCGTCCAGATTCCTTGCTTCCTTGCAACGCCGCTTCCAGCTTTCCCGGATATCGCCCGGCCTTGCTAGCGCGGCGCGGTCGCCAGCGCGTGCACATGGCGCGTGATCGCCTGCGTGATGAAGCGCGCGGTGATCGGCGTGCCGTCGAAATGCAGCACCTTGGTGAGCTTGGCCGGCGCGATCTCCAGCTCGTTGACGAGCAGGCTGCGCATCTGCGCATCGCGGTTCTGCTCGACCACGAAGACCTGCGCGTGCGCGGCGATGAAGTCACGCACGCTGTCGGGGAAGGGAAAGGCGCGCAGGCGCAGCGCATCCAGATGGATGCCGTCCGCCGCCAGGGCCTGCAGGGCCTCGTCCATCGCCGGACTGGTGGAGCCGAAGTAGATGACGCCCAGCACCGTCTTGCGCGCCGCGGGCCGCGGCACCGGCTGCGGCACCAGGGTCGCGGCGGTGGCGAACTTGCGGATCAGGCGCTCGACGTTGCGGACATAGTCCTTGCCGGCCTCCGAGTAGCGCGCGTACTCGTCTCGTGTCGTCCCGCGGGTGAAGTAGGCGCCGCGGCTGGGATGGGTGCCGGGCAGGGTGCGCCAGGGGATGCCATCGCCGTCCACATCCTTGTAGCGGCCCCAGTCCTGGCCATCGGCACGGCCCGCCTCCAGCCCCTCGGCCGTCATCAGCTTGCCGCGGTCGTAGGTCCGCGCATCGTCCCATTCCAGGGGCTCGCACAGGCGCTGGTTCATGCCGATGTCCAGATCGCTGAGCACGAACACCGGGGTCTGCAGCCGGTCCGCCAGGTCCAGCGCGGCGGCCGCATGCTCGAAGCATTCCCTGGGGTCCTGCGGCAGCAGCAGCACATGCTTGGTGTCGCCATGCGAGGCATAGGCACAGGCCAGCAGGTCGGCCTGCTGGGTGCGCGTGGGCATGCCGGTCGAGGGTCCGCCGCGCTGCACGTCGATGACGGTGAGCGGGATCTCGGCGAAATAGGCCAGGCCCAGGAACTCGGTCATCAGCGAGACGCCCGGCCCCGAGGTGGCGGTGAAGGCGCGCGCGCCGTTCCAGCCGGCACCGGTGATGATGCCGATCGACGCGATCTCGTCCTCGGCCTGCACGATGGCGTAGCGCTGCGCGCCGGTCCCGGGTTCGACGCGGTACCTGGCGCAGTATTTCTGGAAGGCCTCGGCCACCGAGGAGGAGGGCGTGATCGGGTACCAGGCGCAGACCGTGGCGCCGCCATAGACGCAGCCCAGCGCCGTGGCGGCATTGCCCTCCAGGAAGATGCGCGCGCCGATCAGGTCGGCGCGCTTCACCTTCAGGCCCAGCGCATCGCCCAGGTGGTCGCGCGCGAACTCGCGCCCCGCGTGCAGCGCGCGCACGTTCGAGTCCAGCAGCTTCTCCTTGCCGCGGTACTGCTCGGCGAACAGCTTCTCGATCTCGGCCGGGTCCATGTCCATCAGCTGGGAGAGCGCGCCCAGCACCATGATGTTCTTGAACAGCTGGCGCTGGCGCGAGTCCTCGTAGGTGGCATTGCAGATCGCGGTGACCGGCATGGCCAGCACATGGATGTCGGGGCGGAAGGCCTCGCTCGGCTGGGGCCGGGTGCTGTCGTAGAACAGATAGCCGCCCGGCTCGATCTCGGCCACGTCCTGGGCCCAGGTCTGCGGGTTCATCGCCACCATCATGTCCACGCCGCCGCGCCGGCCCAGCCAGCCGGCCTCGCTGACCCGCACCTCGTACCAGGTCGGCAGGCCCTGGATATTGCTGGGGAAGATGTTGCGCGGGCTGACCGGCACGCCCATGCGCAGGATCGCCTTGGCGAACAGCTCGTTGGCCGAGGCCGAGCCCGAGCCGTTGACATTGGCGAATTTCACAACGAAGTCGTTGACCGCATCGATACGGCTCATGCGCTCACCACCTTCCTGGCCTGATGGTCGCGGCAGCCCGGCCCGGCCTTGGTGGTCTGCAGCAGAAACTTCTGCATGTCCCAGGCCCCGGTCGGGCAGCGCTCGGCGCACAGGCCGCAATGCAGGCAGACGTCCTCGTCCTTGACCATCACGCGCCCGGTCTTCAGCGGGCCCGACACATAGAGGTCCTGGCTCGGGTCCGGCGCGGGCGCCTTCAGGCGCTGGCGCAGCTCCGCCTCCTCGCCGTTGGCTGTGAACGTGATGCAGTCCATCGGGCAGATGTCCACGCAGGCGTCGCATTCGATGCACAGCTTGTCGGTGAACACCGTCTGCACATCGCAGTTGAGGCAGCGCTGCGCCTCCTTGAAGGCGGTGGCCGCATCGAAGCCCAGCTCCACCTCGACCCTGATGCTGGCCAGGGCCTTCGCGGCCGCGCTCCAGGGCACCTTGCTGCGCAGCTCGGGGCTGACGGCGTTGTCGTAGCTCCACTCGTGGATGCCCATCTTCTGCGACAGCAGGTTGACATGCGGCGGCGGGCGCCTGGCCACCGGCTCGCCATGCAGGAAGCGGTCGATCGACACCGCGGCCTCGTGGCCATGGGCCACGGCCCAGATGATGTTCTTGGGCCCATAGGCCGCGTCGCCGCCGAAGAAGACCTCGGGCCGGCTGGACTGGAAGCTCTGCGCGTCCAGCACCGGCAGGCCCTGCTCGTCGAAGTCGATGCCGGCGTCGCGCTCGATCCACGGAAAGGCGTTCTCCTGGCCCACCGCGATCAGCACCTCGTCGCAGGGGATGTCGATCTCGTCGCCCTGCTGCGCGCGCCTGAAGCGCAGCGCCACCAGGCGGCCACCCTCATGCAGGAAGGCCAGCGGCTCGTGGAAGTCCAAAATCGGGATGCCCTCGTGCTCGGCATCCTCCTTCTCCCAGGGCGAGGCCTTCATCTGCGCATAGCCGCTGCGCACCGCCACCGTCACCGAGGCCGCACCGAGGCGGCGGGCCGAGCGGCAGCAGTCCATCGCGGTGTTGCCGCCGCCCAGCACGATGACGCGCGGCGCGACGCTCGTCACATGGCCGAAGGACACCGAGGCCAGCCAGTCGATGCCGATATGGATATGCGCGGCCGCCTCGGCCCGCCCCGGCAACGCCAGATCGCGCCCGCGCGGCGCGCCGCAGCCGACGAACACCGCGTCGTAGCCCCCATACGCCCGTCCGTCCAGCAGGGCCTTCATCGAATCGATGCGCTGGCCCGCGCGGAACTCCACGCCCAGGTTCAGGATGTAGCCGCATTCCTCGTCGATCACGCTCTCGGGCAGGCGGAAGCGCGGGATCTGGGTGCGGATGAAGCCGCCGGCCTTGGCCTCGCCGTCGAACACCGTGACCGCATAGCCCTGGGTGGCCAGGTCGCGCGCCACCGTCAGCGAGGCCGGCCCGGCGCCGACGCAGGCGACGCGTTTTCCGTTGCGGGCGGCGGGCGTGGGCAGCATCGCGCGCAGCTCCTCGCTCTTGTGGTCGGCCGCCACGCGCTTGAGCCGGCAGATCGCCACCGCCTCGGGCTTGGCCGCATTCTTCTCCTCGACCCGGCCGCGTCGACAGGCCGGCTCGCAGGGGCGGTCGCAGGTGCGGCCCAGCACGCCCGGGAACACGTTCGACACCCAGTTCACCATATAGGCCTCGTCGTAACGGCCCTGGGCGATCAGGCGTATGTACTCGGGGACGGGCGTGTGGGCCGGGCAGGCCCATTGGCAGTCGACCACCTTGTGGAAATAGGCCGGGTCCGCAATATCGCTGGGCTGCACGATGGGATGCCTCCTGGGCTCAAGCGGAGCGAGGCCCACCCCAAAATGCGTGTCGCGCCAGGCTGGTAGCCGCTCCTCGGGTCAGTCTACGCTCGGCGCACCAAATCGGTATCAGCGGGCAAACCCGATGCGTCAAAACGGGGCGCCGGCGCCAGCGCCACGCGGCGCGAACCCGCGACGCGAGGAGGCCATGCTGCGAAGCCGCATGGCCCGGAAAGCGCTCCTTGCCGGCGGATTTCCTTACTTCCTTGCATAAAGGAAACCGGCCGCCCGCGAGGACCCGGGGCCGCGGCGCAGTCGCCAGGAAGAAGACGACGACGAAGAAACCGGGCCGAGCCGGCGGCCGCGGGAAGAACGCCGGCCAAAACCGCTGGGGCGCAGCGAAATCGCGCCGACGAAACCAGGGAGGCGGCAAGGTCGATGCGGCCGAGGCCGAGGCCCGAGGCTGAAAACCGGGCAGACCGTAACAGCAGGTAAACAGGGCGCGGCCGGCCGGTGGCACTCCCGCGCGCCTTGATCGAGCCGCCGTGCGCAGGGGCCGCTGCTTTACGGGGCAGCCACATCGGCACGGGATAATGGCGCCATGCCGAAGATGACGCCGCCGCGGTGGTCCGTTCCCCTGAGTCTCGCGATCGCCGTCACGCTGGCCGGCTGCGCCGCGCTGGACCCCCTCGGGAGTTCGCGCCCGCGCAAGCCGGTCTACCAGAACGAACGCTTCCAGGCCGACGAGACCTTCTCGCGCCTGTTCGATGCCAATGTCGACGACACCTGCGAGGCCGCGCGCCGCGCGCTGCTGAGCCAGGGCTATGTGATCAGCCTGGCCGGCAGCGGCCTGGTCAACGGCAGCAAGCGCTTCCAGCCCGAGGGCGAGGTGCATGTGGAGATCGGCTTCAACATCGTCTGCGTCGCCGACGGCCGCGGCGACACCCTGTCCACCACCTATGTGTCGGCGCAGCAGGACCGCTATGTGCTGAAGAAGAGCCCCAACCCCACCAGCATCGGCGTCAGCGCGATCGGCTCGATCTCGATGCCGCTGTCCTCCACCCAGGATTCGCTGGTCAAGGTGGCCTCCGAGACGATTCCCGCCGGCGAGTTCTACGACCGCTTCTTCGCCCTGATGCAGAAGCTGCTGAAGGACCAGACGGGCGACAAATAGCGGCGCGGCGGCCCCCCCGCCGCGCACGCACGAGCGGCCGAGCGGCAGCCGGACAGGCAGACTCGGCGAGACTCAGCGCTTGGCCGCCGCCTCCAGCGCCCGCGCCATCAGCAGCGCGCGCTCGCGCGCATTGCGCGTCAGCTGCGCCGCACGCTCGAACTCGCCGCGCGCCTCGGGGCCGCGACCCAGCTTCAAGAGCAGGTCGCCGCGCACGCTGGGCAGCCAGTGATAGCCCTGCAGCTGCTTGTCGCGCCCCAGCTCGTCGACGATGGCCAGCGCCGCCGCCGGACCGAAGGCCATGCCGACGGCGACCGCGCGGTTCAGCGCGACGACCGGCGAGGGCATCAGCTGGTGCAGCGCGTCATAGAGCGCGACGATCTGCGCCCAGTCGGTGTCCTCGGCGCGCTTGGCGCGCGCGTGACAGGCGGCGATCGCGGCCTGCAGCGCGTAGGGCCCGCGGTCCGCACCTTCGCTGCGCGCCAGCGCCGCCAGGCCGCGGCGGATCAAGAGCGGATCCCAGCGGCCGCGGTCCTGCTCCAGCAGCAGCACCGGCCGGCCCTCGGCGTCGAGGCGCGCATGCTGGCGCGAGGCCTGGATCTCCAGCAGCGCCACCAGGCCCTGCACCTCGCCTTCTTCCGGCGCCAGGCCGGCCAGCACGCGCGCCAGGCGCAGCGCCTCCTCGCAGAGGTCGGCGCGCATCCAGTCGTCGCCGGCGGTGGCGGCATAGCCCTCGTTGAAGATCAGGTAGATGACCTCCAGCACCGAGGCCAGGCGCTCGGCCCGGGCCGCGCCGCGCGGCACCTCGAAGGGCACGCCGGCGGCGGCCAGGCTGCGCTTGGCGCGCACGATGCGCTGCGCGATCGTGGCCTCGCTGGCCAGGAAGGCGCGCGCGATCTCCTCGGTCGAGAGCCCGCCCAGCAGGCGCAGGGTCAGCGCCACGCGCGCCTCGGTGGAGAGCAGGGGGTGGCAGGCGGTGAAGATCAGGCTCAGCAGGTCGTCGCCGATATCGTCCTGGCGCGCGGCATCGAGCGCGTCGACGAAGTCCGGCGTATGGTCGGTCTGCAGGGCCGCCATGTCCTGGCCCAGCTCCTCCTCCTTGCGCGCATGCAGGGCCCGGGCGCGGTGCTGGTCCAGCGCGCGGTTCTTGGCCGTGGTCATCAGCCATGCGGCCGGGTTGTCCGGCAGGCCGCGCGCGGGCCAATGCTCCAGCGCGGCCACCAGCGCATCCTGGGCCAGCTCCTCGGCCAGGCCGACGTCGCGCGTGATGCGCGCCACGCCAGCGATGATCTTGGCCGCCTCGATGCGCCAGACCGCCTCGATCGCGCGGCGTGCCTCGGCCTGAAGCTTGGCCTCAGGGGATGGGCTCATCGCCTCAGGCATCGCGGTCCGGATTGGCGGCGGCGCTGACATCCATGTGCATCAGCTCCCAGATATGGCCGTCCAGGTCCTCGAAGCCATGGCCGTACATGAAGCCATGGTCCTGCGGCGGACGCGGCGCGCTGCCGCCGGCCGCCACCGCCTTGGCCACCAGCGCGTCCACCTCGGCGCGGCTGGCGCAGGACAGGCAGGTCAGCACCTCGGTGCTCTTGTGCGCGTCGGCGATCGGCTTGCCGGTGAAGCCCCGGAAGAAGGGCTCGACCAGCAGCATCGCGAAGAGGTTCCTGCCCAGCACCAGGCAGGCACCCTGCTCGTTGGTGAAATGCGGGTCGAACTCGTAGCCCAGGGCGCGGAAGAAGGCCTGCGAGCGGGCCATGTCCTTGATGGGCAGGTTGACGAAGATCTGTTCGTGCTGGCTCATGATGGGGTGAAGGTCGGTGAGGTGGATGAAATGGATCGGGATCAGGCCGGCTGTTCGGCGATCGCCTTCAGGTTGGACAGCCCGTCCTCGAAGTCCTTGCCGACCATGCGGTCCATGCTGATGAACACGCCGATCAGCTTGGAGAGGAAGGGCGAGGGGCCGTCCATGGCCCAGCTGATCTCGGTGGCATTGCCGCCGGCCGACTTCAGGCTGAACTCGGCGCGATTCTGCGCCTCGAAGGGCTTGATGAAGTCCAGCTTCAGCGCCACCTTCTGGGCCGGCACGGCCTGGGTGATCTCCATGCGGCCGCTGCCGACCTTCTCGCTCTCCCAGCCATAGGCGGCCCCGACGCCGGCGGTGCCGGAACCGGAAAAGCTACCCTTCAGGCCCGGGTCCTTGCGTTCCCAGGGGTTCCAGCGCTTGAACTGCTGCAGGTCGGCCACCAGGGCATAGACCTTGTCGGGCGGCGCCTGGATGCGGGCGCTGCGTTCGATGCGGAAGCTGTCGGGGCGGGTGGCGGCATAGATCAGCAGCAGGGCGATCGCGCCGGCGATGGCGAGTGCAACGGTCTTGAGCATGAGGTGTTCTCCCGGGTGGTGGTTCGGTTTTTCAGTTCTTGTTGTAAGGCGGCAGCTCGCGGAAGCGCTCCACCGAGGCCTTGTCCTCGAAGTCCTCCGGCTCGTAGAGCGGGCGCAGCTCGATCTCGCCGCCGTCGCCCTGGCGGCCGAAGGGCGCCGGGAAGCGCCGCGCCCATTCCATCGCCTCCTCGCGCGAGCGCACCTGGATCAGCGTGTAGCCGGCGATCAGCTCCTTGGTCTCTGCGAAGGGGCCGTCGATGACGCTGCGCTTGTTGTCCTGGTAGCGGATGCGCCAGCCTTCCCGGCTGGGCCGCAGGCCGTTGGCGTCCAGCAGCACGCCGGCCTTGGCCAGCTCCTCGTGGAAGGCGGCCATCTCGGCCATCACGCCGTCCTCGGGCGGCGGCATCACGCCGGCCTCGCTCCGGGCATTGGCCCGAACAATGATCATGAATCGCATCGCGGATCTCCTGGTGGGTGGGAGGCGAGGGGCCTTTGGACACCTCTGATCACACGACGGGCAAGCGGGCGGGATTTCGACAGCGCCTGATACATCCAGGGTTAACCCCGCATCGCCCCGCAACACCGTCTCGCGCCGGCATCGGCGCATCCTAACGGCACAGCCGACGCGGGACTACGTACTGGTAAACGCCAATGTATTACTGAAATACTGCAAATATATTTACTCCAATTCTTCCGCCGAACAGGCCCACCGACTGGAGTAGCAAGCGCATGAGCCATCCCCATCAGCCCCGCTGGACCGGCATCTTCCCGGCCGTCACGACCAAGTTCCTCGCCGACGAGTCGCTAGACGCCGAGGGCACGGCCAAACACATCGACTTCCAGATCCGCAACGGCATCCATGGCGTCGTCACCTGCGGCTCGCTGGGCGAGGCCAGCACCCTGAGTCTGGAGGAGAAGCTGGATGTCGCGCGCATCGCGCTGGACGCCGCCGGCGGCCGCGTGCCGGTGCTGGCCAATGTCTCGGAGACCAGCACCCGCGAGGCGCTGCGCTATATCGAGGGCGCGAACAGGCTGGGCGTGGCCGGCTACATGGTGATGCCCTCGGTCATCTATGTGGCCGACGCCCGCGAGGCGATGCTGAACGTGCGCACGATGGCCGAGGCCGCGCAGAAGCCCGTCATGGTCTACAACAACCCGGTGGCCTACCGCGTGGACCTTAGACCTGAGCACATGCAGGAGCTGGCCGACTGCAAGTGGATCGCCGCGATCAAGGAAAGCACCGGCGACATCCGCCGCATCACCGACCTGCGCAACGCCCTGGGCGACCGCTACCAGCTGTTCTGCGGCGTCGACGACCTGGCCTATGAGGCCCTGGCCCTGGGCGCCGACGGCCTGCTGGCCGGCGTGGGCTGCAGCTTCCCGCGCGAGACCGTGGCCCTCTATGACCTGATGAAGGCCGGCCAATGGGCCGAGGCGCTGAAGCTCTACCAGTGGATGACGCCGATGCTGCACCTGGACGTGTCCAACAAGCTGGTGCAGAACCTGAAGCTGATCGACGTGCTGGCCGGCGTCGGCAGCGAGCACATGCGCCGTCCGCGCCTGCCGCTGATCGGCGAGGAGCGCGCCTTCATCACCGCCGTGGTCGAGAAGGCCCTGGCGACGCGCCCGGCCCAATACCGTTCGGTGGACTGAGCCCACCCCCTACGCGCTTCGCGCGCCCCCTCGAGGGGGCGGCACCGTCCGCCCGGCCAGGCCGGATCGGCGGTGCCCGCCACAAAGGATTCCGCCGTGAAAGACAGCTCCGCAACTCCCGACAAACATGGCTGGGCCCGCCGGGTGCAGCAGGCCTCCGGCGCCATCCTCAAGGTCGAGCGCCTGGCCCTGATGGGGCTGATGGGCGGGCTGACCCTCTTGATCCTGCTCAACGTCGCCACCCGCTACAGCGGCGTGCCGATCTACTGGGTCGACGAGGCCTCGGTCTACACCGTGGTCTGGCTGTGCTTCGTCGGCGCCTCGGCGATGACGCGGCTGCGCCTGGACTTCGCCGTGACCCTGCTGACCGACTGGCTCAGCCCACCCGTCGCCCGCCGCGTCAAGGCCCTGGCCACCTTCGGCGTCTTGCTGTTCGGCCTCGCGCTGCTGGCGATGTGCTGGATCTGGATGGATCCGCTGGGCATCGCCCGCTACGGCTTCGATGCCAAGGAATATGCGGCCGACAGCTTCAACTTCCTCTACACCGAACGCACCCAGACCCTCAACTGGCCCACCTGGCTCGTGCAGCTGATCCTGCCGCTCTTCGGCCTCGGCTTCACCATGCATGCCGCGGCCAATCTGGTCGAGGACCTGGGCCTGCAGCCGCGCGCCGAGATCCGCGGCTTCGACATCCACAACGCCGAAGAGGCAGTGAACTGACATGAGCACCGGCATCTTCTTCCTCGTCGTGATGCTGCTGGGCGTGCCGATCGGCATCTGCCTGTGCTTGGCGGGCATCGTCTACATCTACAGCAACGACAACACCGTGCTCTTGCAGTCCTTCCCCAGCCAGATGTTCGGCGGCGTGGACAGCTACGGCCTGATCGCGATCCCGCTGTTCATCCTGATCGGCGAGATCATGAGCAGCGGCGGCATCACGCGCCGCCTGGTCGAGCTGGCCATGGGTTTCGTCGGCGCGGTGCGCGGCGGCCTGGCCTACGTCAACATCCTGGCCAACATGATGCTGGCCTCCATCATCGGCTCGGCCACCGCCCAGGTGGCCATCATGTCCAAGATCATGGTGCCGGAGATGGAGAAACAAGGCTACGACAAGACCTTCGCGGCCGGCATCACCGTCTACGGCGGCATGCTGGGCCCGATCATCCCGCCCTCGGTGATGTTCGTGGTCTACAGCGTGCTGGCCCAGGTGGCGGTGGGCGACATGCTGATGGCCGGTCTGCTGCCCGGCATCCTGCTGACCCTGCTGTTCTTCGTCGTGATCGCCTGCATGGGACTGATCTACAACTACCCGCGCAGCGCGAAGAAGACGCTGCGCGAACGCGCCCGCAGCATCGTCCATGCCTCGCCGACCCTCTTGATCCCGATCGTGATCGTCGGCTCCATCCTCGGCGGCATCGCCAACCCGACCGAATCCGCCGCGGTGGGTGCCGTGGTCTCGGCCCTGGTGGGCCGCTTCGTGACGCGCGAGTTCCGCTTCGCGATGCTGCCGCAGATCCTGCTGCGCGCCGGCGTCTACTCGGCCATCGTGCTGTTCCTGGTGGCCGCCGCCGCCGTGTTCTCCTGGCTGCTGATCTACGGCAAGGTGCCGCAGGCGGCGGCCAGCTGGATCCAGTCGGTCGCCAAGGACCCGGTCAGCTTCCTGCTGCTGACCAATGTGATCCTGCTGATCATCGGCACCGTGATCGACGGCATCCCGGGCCTGATCATGACCGTGCCCATCCTGCTGCCGATCGCCACCGAGGTCTACCACATCGACCCGCGCCATTTCGGCGTCGTCGTGGTGGTGAACCTGGTGCTGGGCCTGATGTCGCCGCCGGTGGGGCTGAGCTTCTTCGTGGCCGCCGCCGTCACCGGCGCCAAGCCCGGGAAGATGTTCATGGTCACCCTGCCCTTCTTCCTGATCTGCTGCGTCGCGCTGGTGCTGCTGTCGCTGTTCCCCTCGCTGTCTCTCGCCCTGCTGAACTGATTGATCCCCATCGAAAGGCCTTCATCATGACCCTGCTGACCCGCCGCCATTTCGTCCAAGCCAGTGCCGCGCTGGCCGCTCCCGCCTTCATCGGCCAGGCCCGCGCCCAGGCCAAGGAGTTCCGCCTCGGCCTGATCACGCCGGCCGGCCATTCCTGGAACCGCGCCGCGCTGGCCTTCGGCGAGGCGCTGAAGAAGGAGACCAACGGGCGGCTGAGCGCCACCGTGTTCCATTCCGGCCAGCTCGGCAACGAGGCCGCGATGATGCAGCAGCTGCAGACCGGCGCGCTGGACATGGGCTGGATCCAGGCCGCCGAGCTGGGCTCGCGGGTGGCCAGCATCGCCTCGATCAACGCGCCCTACCTGGTGCGCTCCACCACCGACGTGGCCAAGCTGGTGCGCCATGACGCGGCGCTGAAGCTGCTGGAGGTGCTGCCGCGCGAGACCGGCACCATCGGCCTGGGCTGGGGCATCACCGGCATGCGCGTGGTGTTCTCGACCAAGGAGATCGGCGGCGTCAAGGACATCAAGGGCATGAAGCTGCGCATCAACCCGACGCCGGTCTACCGCGATTTCTACCAGTCGCTGGGCGCCGCGCCGACGCCGATCCCGACCCCGCAGGTCTTCGACGCGATGGCCAACGGCCAGGTCGACGGCCTGGAGGCCGACATCGAGTTCTCCTGGAACCAGCGCTTCGACAAGGTGGCCAAGGCCATGCTGCAGATGAACGCGCTGTTCATGCCCTTCGCGCCCCTGGTCTCGGGCCGCGTCTGGAAAGACCTGGATGCCAAGGACAAGGAGCTGATCCGCGGCCTGGTGCGCCAGTCGCTCGACGCCCAGATCAAGGACATCGTCACCACCGAGCTGGGCCTGATCGAGAAGTTCAAGGCCGTGCCCTTCGCGATCAAGACCGAGCCCGGCCTGGATACCAAGGCCCTGGCCGCCGAGTTCGACAAGATCTGGCTGCCCAAGGCGCCGCAGATCGCCGAGCTGCGCAAGATTGGCGCGACGCTGTGAGTGCAGCCGCAATCACCGGCGAGCAGCTGATCGGCGCCGGCGCGAAACGCGGCCAGGCCGGCAGCCTGCAGGCCTGGAGCCCGGTGCGGGGTCAGGCCTTGCCAGAGACCTTCGGTGGCGGCGACGCCGCCGACGTGGACGCCGCCTGCACGCTGGCCCGGGCCGCCTTCGACCCCTTCCGCCAGACCGCGCCCGAGCAGCGCGCGCGCCTGCTGGAGGCCATCGCCGAGGGCCTGCTGGCCTTGGGCGATGCGCTGACCGAGCGCGCGCATCTGGAAACCGCGCTGCCCATCGCGCGCCTGCAGGGCGAGCGCGGCCGCACGATGAACCAGCTGCGCCTCTTTGCTCAAGCGCTGCGCGACGGCCGCTGGCAGGGCGCGGTGCTGGACCCCGCGCTGCCCGAGCGCCAGCCGCTGCCGCGCCCGGACCTGCGCCTGCGCAAGATCGGCGTCG
The DNA here is from genome assembly GCF_059418245.1 of Roseateles sp. GW821-FHT09B06. Taxonomy (NCBI): domain Bacteria; kingdom Pseudomonadati; phylum Pseudomonadota; class Betaproteobacteria; order Burkholderiales; family Sphaerotilaceae; genus Roseateles; species Roseateles sp. GW821-FHT09B06. The sequence goes on from NZ_JBWKPM010000032.1 coordinate 45,700, forward strand.
GCCCGGTCGCGGTGTTCGGCGCCAGCAACTTCCCGCTGGCCTTCTCGGTGGCCGGCGGCGACACCGCCTCGGCCCTTGCCGCCGGCTGCCCGGTCGTGGTCAAGGCCCATCCGGCCCATCCCGGCACGTCGGAGCTGGTCGGCCGCGTGATTCAAGAGGCGGTGCGCGAGGCCGGCCTGCCGGCGGGCGTGTTTTCGCTGCTGCATGACAGCGGCACCGCGCTGGGCCAGGCCCTGGTCGGGCACCCGGCCATCCAGGCCGTCGGTTTCACCGGCTCGCGCCGCGGCGGCCTGGCGCTGCTGGCCGCGGCCCAGGCCCGGCCGCAGCCGATCCCGGTGTTCGCCGAGATGAGCGCGATCAACCCGGTGTTCCTGCTGCCGCAGGCCCTGGCCGCGCGCGCCGAGAGCCTGGCCCAGGGCTTCGCCGATTCGCTGACCCTGGGCGTCGGCCAGTTCTGCACCAATCCCGGCCTGCTGCTGGCGCTCGACAGCCCCGATCTCGAGCGCTTCCTGGCGGCCGCGGCGCCCCTGCTGGCCGCCAAGCCGCAGGGCAGCATGCTGACGCCCGGCATCCGGGCCGCCTATGAGGCCGGCGCGGCCAAGCTGCGCGAGCAGCCCGGCGTGCAGATGGCTTGCGCCGGCCCCGGCGCCCAGTTAGCGGTGGCCGATGCCGCCACCTTCCTGGCCAACCCGGTGCTGCAGGACGAGGTCTTCGGCCCCAGCGCCGTCCTCGTGCGCTGCCGCGACGCGGCCGAGCTGCTGGACCTGGCCGAGCGCCTGGAAGGCCAGCTCACCGCCACCCTGCAGCTGGAACCGGACGACGCCGGGCTCGCGCGGCGCCTGCTGCCGGTGCTGGAGCGCAAGGCCGGCCGCATCCTCGCCAATGGTTTCCCCACCGGCGTCGAGGTCAGCCACGCGATGGTCCATGGCGGCCCCTGGCCGGCCACCAGCAACCCGCAACACAGCTCGGTCGGCACCAGCGCCATCGAGCGCTTCCTGCGCCCGGTCTGCTACCAGGACCTGCCGGACTGGCTGCTGCCACCGGCGCTGCAGGACGGCAACCCGCTGGGGCTGTGGCGGCTGGTGGACGGCAGGCCGCAGGCGCCGTCGATTTGATTGATTGATTGAGCCGCGGGCCTCCTGCGCATTTCGCGGCCAGGGCCGGGCCTCGCCAATCGCGGACACGGCTGGCTCGAGGCCACCGCTGTGCGGTGGCAGCAATCGTGCCCCGGGGCCGCTTTGGTTCTGGCCTCGCAGTGAGTACGCCGCTGCTGATCTGCATGCCTACCCACGATAGGTCGTAACGCGCTGCCGCTTTTGTCGGATTTTTAGTACCCTCGCCGAACCCCACAAGGAGGGGGAACCTCCGATGAGTCAGGTATTTAGACAGGCTGGGCCCGGGCTTGTAATGCAGCAGCTAGTGCTGTTGGGGCGCAATGCCTGTCGCCCCACAACACGTTAGCCAGCACATGAGACAGCTCGCGGACACCGGCGTCCGAATCCGGGACGCTCGATTCGATAGATTGAATCGGTGGACTTTCTTGATGAGCCAGGTTTTCGAGGCCAAGACGTTGCTTGACTTGGCCGAGACGAAGTACCAGTTGAGTCCAAGTTCATCGCTTGAAGAGGTCCTGGTTCAGCAGGCAATGTTCCGAGGCTTCTTATTGGCCTATGGGAAGTGCTTTGCGGAAAGCGGTAAGGGAAGAAGTTCCCTGGACCACCGCAAAGTGTTTAATGACCGGCCTGAAGCCCTGCAGACTCATGAACGCATCATGGCCCTTCGTCACAAGGCCGCCGCCCATAGCGACTACTCGGGGCTAGACGAGGCGGTCATTGAGGTAGAAGAAAACGACGATGAATTTGTGGTTGCCCACAGGTATGCCATGGCAATTCCGCTGAACGAGTACAGCGACTACAGGGCTTGCACCACTGTCCTGGAGGAGTACGTCATTGATCAGGTCCGCCGCACCATTGCGTCGCTCGAACGCGATCTCGGGAAACCCGTGAGGCTGGAAAGTATTGGCTAACCCTGCAATGGATCGGACAGCCAAGAGCTGGCCTCGCTACGGCACCTCATCGTTGTTGTCTTCGCTCGGCCAGCCTTTGGCTACCGCTCATCTGGAACATTAGAGCGCTAAAAATGCGATCGCTTCTCGTACCTGCGTTCTTTATTGCGCTTTGGCAATTCGCCTCTGCGACGGAGTGCACGCCTGTGCAGGCACGTGAAGCCGAGGAAATTGCCGCAACGCGCCGCACCTGGGACGAAATCCACGCCGCATACCGCATGTACGCTCACTGCGACGATGGCTCAATAGCTGCGGGATTTACACAGTCGGTGGTGCATCACCTGGCAACCAAATGGGCGACCTTGCCGGAAGCCAAGCAACTCTTTGCGCGAGACACACAGTTCGAAGTATTCGTAGTCAAGCATATCGACGCCAGCGCGAGCCATGGGGAGCTTGAGCAAATCATTGAGAATTCCGTGAGGCGCTGTCCTGCTGGGGCTCAGGAGCTGTGTCGCAAGATTGAGGGGGCTGCTCGTGTGCAGTGAACCATGCAACGTGCCATTTACATCGCCACCTTCGCGCTGTTGTCCGGGTGCGCTTCGGTAAGCGACGTTACTCCTCTCGGTGCAGACAGATACATGGTTGGCTCGCATGTGCGCGGTGGACTCACCAGTTGGGCGGAAGTCAAAACCATGGCAGTAAAGCGGGCCACAGAGTTCTGCGCGGCTAAGAATCAGAAGGTCGAAGTGCTAAACATGGAAACCAGTGGCGCCCAGGGCTGGACACCGCAGAACGCAGATGTCACCTTCAAGTGTGTTGGCTAGCGCTGGTCACGCCTGGATGCAATGCGCCTCTGGCAACGGGCCAACCCTTCATATATGGACTCCCCCGCAAGGGCAAAGATCTAACCGATTGGGGCTCGACGGAAGAAGCACCTGCTGTCGTACATCCTTGACGCCCAGGCCGTTGAGCCAGCGCGCCCGGTGGTGGGCCGAGCCACAAGCCCCCATCACGACCAAGGCACCGCCGCGGTTCAGGAGGAAGCGCTCGAACTGCGAGCGGCCGAGCCGCTGGGCTTCGCGCACGCACCATGTCGAATCGGCGAGACAGAGAGAAAGGGCTGGAAGACCTACTTGGCGAAGTCCGCGCCGACGCTCACGCTGGCATCGGCGGCCGTGCCAAGAGGAGGTTCTGAAATGCGCGCGGCAGCGATAGCATCCATGTCGGGCTCCTTCGCTTGGCGCCGAACCCACACCACATAAGACCGGCCGGTACTTTGTTGATATCGAAAGACGCGGGCGGGGAGCCCATCCCATCACTTGAGCCGACATGCGTCGGCAAACCTCGAGGCCCATGAAACCTCTGCTCTCTGCCATCGTCCTTGCCGCTTGGTGCACCCTATCGCCGGCAGGCCCCACCGCCGCGCCGGTCCGAGCCGAAATCGATGCCTTGCTAACCAAGTTGCAGGCTTCCGGGTGCCAGTTCAACCGCAATGGCTCCTGGTTTACCGGGTCAGAAGCCAAAGACCATCTGCTTCGCAAGCTCGAGTATTTCGATGGCAAAAGTGGCGTCGGAAGCACCGAGCAATTCATTGAGCTTGCGGCATCCAGAAGCAGTTCGTCGGGCAGGCCCTATCAAGTCAAGTGCGGCAGTGAGGCCCCCGCCGAGAGCCGGTTATGGCTTACCCGTCAGCTCGCCGCACTTCGCGGCCCGGCCGCCAAGCCATGAGTCCACCCGTGGATATGGCTTCTCTCTGTCGGGAGACAAGGCCTGACCCTCTGCGCCGCAGATGATGAATGAGTAGAACCCGTGGCCGGACGGGGAACGCGACGGAGCCCGATGAATGCCATCCGATGTGGATGCAAACGCGACGGTTGCTCATGCTGATATGCGAGGGTTGGCTACCTCAAGACAAGTGTTCGTCGCAGGGCTGCCTTCGGTCTGCTGTCTCCTCATGGCCAATGGTTAAGCTCTATGGCAGTCGCGCCTGGCCGTCAGCATTGGCCGTTGCAGCCCCGTTCATCGTCATCCGCATCGGCGATCTCTTGCACTACGCGGGGAGGAACGAGCCACGCATCATGGTCATGTCTTGGTTCGAGGCACTCGTCTACCCTGGTGTACTTCTTCTAGGCGCTTGGCTTGTAGCCCAAATCTATCGGCGGGGCGAACGTGCTGCTTGAAGTCAACTTTGAAGTGCAACACCGCTAGGACCGAGCAAAGACTTCGCTCGGCGTCTTGAAGCCCAGGCGG
>NZ_JBWKPM010000033.1:0-15894 GCF_059418245.1 Roseateles sp. GW821-FHT09B06
GAAGGCCTGCGCTTCGCCATCCGTGAAGGTGGCCGTACCGTCGGCTCCGGCGTCGTCGCGACCATCATCGCCTAAGTCTTTTGCGTGACCGGCCCGGCTCTTCGCGGAGCCGGGCTTCACGAACCTCGCGGTGAAACCTCGCGTTAAGCCGCCCGCTCTTTGAAGGAACAGTCATGCAAAAGCAAAAGATCCGCATCCGCCTGAAAGCGTTCGACTACAAGTTGATCGACCAGTCGGCTCTGGAAATCGTGGAAACCGCCAAGCGCACCGGCGCGATCGTCAAGGGCCCCGTGCCCCTGCCGACCCGCATGGAGCGTTTCGACATCCTGCGTTCGCCGCACGTCAACAAGACCTCGCGCGACCAGTTCGAGATCCGCACCCACCAGCGCCTGATGGACATCGTCGACCCGACCGACAAGACGGTGGACGCGCTGATGAAGCTCGACCTGCCCGCCGGCGTCGACGTGGAAATCAAGCTGCAGTAAGACGTTTTTCCTCTGCCCTCGGGCGGAGGTCAGACGGAAGAGGGGCAATCGCAAGATTGCCCTTTTTTCTTGACTCTGGTGTGACGGCCCTTGCGAGGACATCAGGGTTCACGCTATACTCGCAAGCTTTTCCGCACAGGGTTCGCCTTGTGTGGATTCGGCGCATCGCAATGAAGGCTTGCCGTCATAGTCAAGCTGGGTTTGGGGTGCATCTGGTCAGCCCGGCCAATCGATGTCGGGTGTGTGTAAATGGCTTCCAAAGACCTTGGGTCGAGGGGGCTGGAGAAAAAACCATGAGTCTAAGCAATCGTCTCGGATTGCTGGGCCGCAAGGTGGGCATGATGCGCATCTTCACGGACGATGGCGACGCCATCCCTGTGACGGTGCTGGACGTGTCCAACAACCGCGTGACCCAGGTCAAGACCGAAGAGACCGACGGCTACAGCGCCATTCAGGTGGCGTTCGGTGCGCGCAAAGCTTCGCGCGTCACCAAGCCGGAAGCTGGCCACCTCGCGAAAGCGGGCGTCGAGGCCGGCGAAATCCTCAAGGAATTCCGTGTTGCCGCTGACGTGGCTGCCGAATACAAGGCCGGCGCGCAAGTGCCCGTGACCCTGTTCGCCGCCGGCCAGCTGGTCGACGTGCAAGGCACCTCGATCGGTAAGGGCTTCACCGGCACCATCAAGCGCCACAACTTTGGTTCGCAGCGCGCTTCGCACGGTAACAGCCGTTCGCACAATGTCCCGGGCTCCATCTCGATGGCGCAGGATCCGGGCCGCGTGTTCCCCGGCAAGAAGATGTCGGGCCACCTGGGCGACGTGACCGTGAGCGTGCAGAACCTGGACATCGTGCGCGTTGACGAGGCCCGTCAGCTGCTGCTGGTCCGTGGTGCCGTGCCGGGCGCGAAGAACGGCCATGTGGTCGTGCGTCCCGCCGTCAAGGTCAAGGTCAAGAAAGGAGCCAACTGATGCAGCTCGAGCTCCTGAACGAGCAGGGCCAAGCCACCGCCAAGGTGGATGCTCCTGACACCGTGTTCGCTCGCGATTACAACGAAGCCCTGGTGCACCAGGTGGTCGTGGCCTATCAGGCCAATGCCCGCCAAGGCACCCGCGCCCAGAAGGATCGTGAACAGGTCCATCACTCGACCAAGAAGCCGTTCCGCCAGAAGGGCACCGGTCGCGCACGTGCTGGTATGACGTCCTCGCCGCTGTGGCGTGGGGGTGGTCGGATTTTCCCGAACATGCCCGACGAGAACTTCACGCACAAGCTGAACAAGAAGATGTACCGCGCCGGTATGGCCGCCATCCTCTCGCAGCTGGCTCGTGAAGGCCGTCTGGCCGTGGTCGATTCGATCGCGCTGGAAGCACCGAAGACCAAGCTGCTGGCCGCCAAGTTCAAGGCCATGGGTCTGGACTCCGTCATGCTGATCGCCGACCAGGTGGACGACAACCTGGCCCTGGCTTCGCGCAATCTGGCCAATGTGCTGGTGTGCGAGCCGCGCTACGCCGATCCGCTGTCGCTGGTCTTCTACAAGAAGGTGCTGGTGACCAAGGCCGCAATGGAGCAACTCAAGGAGATGCTGGCATGAGCGCCCCCAAGTATTCCGAAGGCCGTCTGGCCTCCGTGCTGCTGGCTCCCATCGTGTCCGAAAAGGCCACGGCTGTGGGCGAGACGCACAACCAAGTGTTGTTCAAGGTCCTGCGCGACGCCACCAAGCCCGAGATCAAGGCCGCTGTTGAACTGATGTTCAAGGTCGAGGTCGAGTCGGTCAATGTGGTGAATGTGAAGGGCAAGGCCAAGCGCTTTGGCGGCCGTGCCGGCCGTCGCGATCACGTCAAGAAGGCGTATGTCGCTCTGAAGGCGGGCCAAGAGCTCAACTTCTCCGGGGAGGCTGCGTAAATGGCCATCGTTAAAGTAAAGCCGACCTCGCCTGGCCGCCGTGCCGTGGTGAAGGTGGTGCACAAGCACCTGCACAAGGGCGCTCCTGAGGCATCCCTGGTCGAACCGCAAAAGCAGAAGTCGGGCCGTAACAACAACGGTCACATCACGATGCGCCACAAGGGCGGTGGTCACAAGCACCACTACCGCGTCGTCGACTTCAAGCGCAACAAGGATGCGATTCCCGCAAAGGTCGAGCGCATCGAGTACGACCCCAACCGTACGGCCCACATCGCTCTGGTGTGCTATGCCGACGGCGAGCGTCGCTACGTGATCGCCCCGCGCGGCCTGGAAGTCGGTGCCACCATCCTGAGCGGCTCGGAAGCGCCGATCAAGGCTGGCAACACCCTGCCGATCCGCAACATCCCCGTGGGTTCCACCATCCACTGCATCGAACTGCTGCCCGGCAAGGGCGCGCAGCTGGTGCGTTCGGCTGGCGCTTCCGCGGTGCTGATGGCTCGCGAAGGCACCTACGCCCAGGTTCGCCTGCGCTCGGGTGAAGTGCGTCGTATCCACATCGACTGCCGCGCCACGATCGGCGAGGTCAGCAACGAAGAGCACAGCCTGCGCCAGTACGGCAAGGCCGGTGCGATCCGTTGGAAGGGTATCCGTCCGACCGTTCGCGGTACGGCAATGAACCCGGTGGATCACCCGCACGGTGGTGGCGAAGGCCGCACCGGCGAGGGCCAGGCCCCCGTGTCGCCGTGGAACACCCTGACGAAGGGCTACCGCACTCGTAACAACAAGCGCACGCAGACCTTCATCGTCTCGCGTCGCAAGAAGTAAGGGGTAGGCCATGACTCGTTCGCTGAAGAAGGGCCCGTTCGTTGATGCTCACCTGTTGGCCAAGGTCGACAAGGCTGTTGCCAACAAGGACAAGAAGCCCATCAAGACCTGGTCGCGCCGCTCGACGATCCTGCCCGAGTTCATCGGTCTGACGATCGCTGTGCACAACGGCAAGCAGCACGTGCCGGTCTATGTGTCCGACCAGATGGTCGGCCACAAGCTGGGCGAATTCGCACTGACCCGTACCTTCAAGGGCCACCCGGCCGACAAGAAGGCCGGGAAGAAGTAAGGATGCCAACGATGGAAACCAAAGCAATCGTTCGCGGTGTTCGCCTCTCGTGTGACAAGGGCCGCCTGGTGGCGGACCTGATCCGCGGCAAGAAGGTGGACCAAGCGCTCAACATCCTGGAATTCACCCAGAAGAAGGCCGCCCTGATCATCAAGAAGGCGCTGGAAAGCGCCATCGCCAACGCCGAACACAACGACGGCGCTGACATTGATGAGCTGAAGGTCACCTCGATCTATGTGGAGCAAGGCGCCACGCTGAAGCGTTTCTCTGCCCGTGCCAAGGGCCGTGGCAACCGCATCAGCAAGCCCACCTGCCACATCTTCGTGTCGGTCGGTAACTAAAGGCCAAGGAAGACTATGGGACAGAAAATCCATCCGGTCGGCTTCCGCCTGCCCGTCACCCGTAACTGGGCCTCGCGCTGGTACGCGTCGAACCAGAACTTCGCCACGATGCTGGCCGAGGATCTGCGTGTTCGCGAGTTCCTGAAGGCGAAGCTGAAGAATGCCGCCGTCTCGCGCATCCTGATCGAGCGCCCCGCCAAGAACGCCCGCATCACCATCTACTCGGCACGTCCGGGTGTGGTGATCGGCAAGAAGGGCGAGGACATCGAAAACCTGAAGGCCGAACTGACCAAGCGTCTGGGCGTGCCGGTGGCCGTGAACATCGAGGAAGTGCGCAAGCCCGAAATCGATGCTCAGCTGATCGCCGACTCGATCACCCAGCAGCTGGAAAAGCGCATCATGTTCCGTCGCGCCATGAAGCGTGCGATGCAGAACGCGATGCGTCTGGGCGCCCAGGGCATCAAGATCATGTCCGCCGGCCGTCTGAACGGCATCGAAATCGCTCGTACCGAGTGGTATCGCGAAGGTCGTGTGCCCCTGCACACCCTGAAGGCCGACATCGACTACGGTTTCTCGGAAGCCAAGACCACCTACGGCGTCATCGGCGTCAAGGTCTGGGTCTACCGCGGCGACCGCCTGGCCAATGGCGAGGCTCCGGTGATCAACACGCCGGCTGGTGCCGAAGACGACCGTCGTCCGCGTCGCAACGCCCGTCCGGGTGCTCCGGGTGGCCGTGGCCGTCCGGGTGGCGATCGTGGCCCGCGTGACGCGGCTCCCGCCGGCGATGCGCCGGCCGGTGCTGCTCAGCCCGCCGCCAAGCGCGTGGTCCGCAAGGCCCCCGCTGCTGGCGAGGCCAAAGGAGAATAAATAATGCTGCAACCAGCTCGTCGCAAATACCGCAAGGAGCAGAAGGGTCGCAACACCGGTGTTGCAACCCGCGGCGCCGCCGTGTCTTTCGGTGACTTCGGCCTGAAGGCCACCGAGCGCGGCCGTCTGACGGCTCGCCAGATCGAAGCTGCACGTCGTGCGATTTCGCGCCATATCAAGCGCGGTGGTCGTATCTTCATCCGCATCTTCCCGGACAAGCCGATCTCCCAGAAGCCTGCCGAAGTCCGTATGGGTAACGGCAAGGGCAATCCCGAGTACTACGTCGCTGAAATTCAGCCCGGCAAGGTGCTCTACGAGATCAATGGCGTGCCGGAAGCCCTGGCTCGCGAAGCGTTCACGCTGGCCGCTGCCAAGCTGCCCCTGCGTTGCACCTTCGTGGCTCGCCAGGTCGGCGCCTGATTGGAGAACACCATGAAAGCATCTGAACTGCGTGGCAAGGATGTCGCTGCCTTGGAAAAGGAAGTGACCGACCTGCTCAAGGCCCATTTCGGTCTGCGCATGCAAAAGGCGACCCAACAGTTGAGCAATCACACTGTGCTGGGCAAGACCCGCCGCGACATCGCTCGCGTCAAGACCGTCTTGGCCGAAAAGAAGAAGGGAGCCGCGAAATGACGCAAGCTCAAGAAAAGAACACGCGCACCCTGATCGGCCGCGTGGTCAGCGACAAGCGCGCCAAGACCGTCACGGTCCTGATCGAGCGTCGCTCCAAGCATGAGCTGTACGGCAAGATCGTCGCTCACTCGCGCAAGTACCATGCCCACGACGAAAAGGGCGAGTACAAGATGGGTGATGTCGTCGAAATCGCCGAGGGCCGCCCCATCTCCAAGACCAAGAGCTGGGTCGTGACCCGCCTGATCGAGAAGGCGCAAGAGGTCTAACAAGGCCTCGGAAGTCGCTACAGTCGCGGGGTTCGCGCCCCGCGCCGCGCAAGCGGCCGGAACGCCAGAATCCTGGTGGCCGGCCGTTTTTTCGTTTGTGCCCCTACAACACGCTCAAGAGGAACACATCATGTTGAAAGTTGGTGACCATCTGCCATCCGGCACGCTGCAAGAGTTCATCGAGGTCGAAGGCGAGGGCTGTACGCTAGGCCCCAACAGCTTTGATGTCGAGAAGGCCACTGCCGGCAAGAAGATTGCAATCTTTGCCCTGCCCGGTGCCTTCACGCCCACCTGCTCGGCCCAGCATGTACCGGGCTATGTGCAGCAGGCGGAGGCCCTGAAGGCTGCCGGCGTGGACGAGATCTGGTGCCTGTCGGTCAACGACGCCTTCGTGATGGGCGCCTGGGGGCGCGACCAAAAGACGGCGGGCAAGGTGCGCATGATGGCAGACGGCAGCGCCGCCTTCACGCAAGCGACCGGTCTGACGCTGGATCTGATGGCGCGCGGCATGGGCGTGCGCTCCCAGCGCTACTCGATGCTGGTGGTCGACGGCGTGGTCAAGACGCTGAACATCGAGGCGCCCGGCAAATTCGAGGTCAGCGACGCCGGCACCATGCTGGCACAGGTCAAGGCCTGAGCCGGCCACGATAGGCGCGGCCCGAGAAGGCGCTGCGAAGCGTCTTCTCACTCTTCTCGCTATTCATCGGGACAAACGCTTGACATTGGCGTTTGCCCTGACGCATAATGCAAAGCTTCGCCGAACGTCAGGTGCATCTTGTGGTGCATTTTGGCCTCGGGTTCGCCCTTAACTGCTGGGCGCGAGGGGCTCGCAACGAGCCTTGAGCGACCGGTCCACGGGCCCAAGACTGACCGCTGAGGTTTGCTGCGATGGTCGCAGCAGGGTGATGCGGGAAAAGTTGGGGACAGACATGATTCAAATGCAATCGCGGCTTGATGTCGCGGATAACACTGGCGCCAAGTCCGTCATGTGCATCAAGGTGCTTGGTGGTTCCAAGCGTCGTTATGCGCATATTGGCGACATCATCAAGGTCAGCATCAAAGAAGCTGCGCCGCGTGGTCGCGTCAAAAAGGGCGAGGTCTACAGCGCTGTGGTTGTGCGCACCGCCAAGGGCGTGCGTCGTCAAGACGGCTCCCTGGTGAAGTTCGACGGCAATGCCGCCGTGCTGCTGAACGCCAAGCTGGAGCCGATCGGCACCCGCATCTTCGGCCCGGTGACGCGCGAGTTGCGTACCGAGCGCTTCATGAAGATCGTGTCGCTGGCGCCCGAGGTGCTGTAAGCATCTCGCCGGAGAACAAAGGTACTGCCATGAACAAGATTCGTAAGGGCGACGAGGTCATCGTGCTGACCGGCCGCGACAAGGGCAAGCGCGGCGTTGTGTCGCTGCGTGTCGATGACTCCCACCTGGTGGTGGAAGGCGTCAACGTCGTGAAGAAGCACGCCAAGCCCAACCCCATGAAGGGCACCACCGGTGGTGTGATCGACAAGACCATGCCCATCCATCAATCCAACGTGGCGATTTTCAACGCCGCTGCCGGCAAGGCCGATCGCGTGGGCATCAAGCTGCTCGCCGATGGCAAGAAGGTGCGCGTCTACAAGTCGACCGGCGAAGAGATCAAGGCTTAAGAGGTCCGACATGGCTCGTTTGCAAGCGTTTTATCGCGAAAAAGTCGTCCCCGGCCTGACCGAGAAGTTCGGTTATAAGTCCGTGATGGAGGTGCCGCGCATCACCAAGATCACCCTGAACATGGGTGTCAGTGAGGCCGTTGCCGACAAGAAGGTCATGGACCACGCCGTGGGCGACCTGACCAAGATCGCCGGCCAGAAGCCCGTGGTCACCAAGTCGAAGAAGGCCATCGCCGGCTTCAAGATCCGTGACGGCGTGCCCATCGGCTGCATGGTGACCCTGCGCGGCGTCCAGATGTATGAATTCTTGGACCGTTTCGTCACGATCGCCCTGCCGCGCGTGCGCGACTTCCGTGGTATCTCCGGCCGCTCGTTCGACGGTCGTGGCAACTACAACATCGGCGTCAAGGAACAGATCATCTTCCCCGAAATCGAATACGACAAGGTGGATGCTCTGCGTGGTCTGAACATCAGCATCACGACGTCTGCCAAGACGGATGACGAAGCCAAGGCTCTGCTGGCTGCGTTCAAGTTTCCGTTCAAGAACTGAGGTGACCCGTGGCAAAACTCTCGATCAAGCAACGTGAGCTGAAGCGCGAACAACTGGTTGCCAAGTTCGCGAAGAAGTACGCCGAACTGAAGGCCATCATCAACGATGGCAAGAAGTCGGAAGAAGAGCGCTACGCCGCTCGCCTGGAGCTGCAGAAGCTGCCCCGCAATGCCAACCCGACTCGTCTGCGCAACCGCTGCGAGTTGACCGGCCGTCCCCGCGGTACCTTCCGCAAGTTCGGTCTGGCCCGTAACAAGATTCGTGAGCTGGCCTTCAAGGGCGACATCCCCGGTGTCGTCAAGGCCAGCTGGTAATCGGCCCGATTAGGAGAAATCGCAAATGAGCATGAGTGATCCTATCGCCGATATGCTGACTCGCATTCGCAACGCCCAGAGCGTTGAGAAGGCCAGCGTCGTGATGCCTTCCAGCAAGCTGAAGATCGCGATCGCCAAGGTCCTCAAGGACGAGGGCTATATCGACGGTTTCGCGCTGCGCGGTGATGCCGCCCGCCCCGAGCTGGAGATCGCGCTGAAGTATTACGCCGGTCGCCCGGTGATCGAGCGCATCGAGCGCGTGAGCCGTCCCGGCCTGCGCATCTACAAGGGCCGCCACGACATCCCTCAGGTCATGAATGGCCTGGGTGTGGCGATCGTCACCACCCCGAAGGGTGTGATGACTGACCGCAAGGCACGTCAAGCCGGTATCGGCGGCGAAGTGCTCTGCTACGTCGCCTAAGCGCAAGGAGAGACAGACAATGTCCCGCGTTGGAAAAATGCCGGTCGTCGTCCCGCAAGGCGTGGACGTGACCATCAGCGCTGAGCAGATCAGCGTCAAGGGCTCGCTGGGCACCCTGGTGCGCCCCGCGAATGGCCTGGTGTACGTGAAGAATGAAGCTGGCAAGCTGAGCTTCGTGCCCGCCAATGAATCGGCCGAAGCCGATGCGATGAGCGGCACGATGCGTGCTCTGGTGGCCAATATGGTCAGCGGCGTCAGCAAGGGCTTCGAGAAGAAGCTGAACCTGGTCGGCGTGGGCTTTCGTGCTCAGGCTCAGGGCCAAAAGCTGAACCTGCAGATCGGCTTCTCTCACCCCGTGGTGAAGGACATGCCGGCCGGCATCAAGGTTGAGTGCCCGACCCAGACCGAAATCCTGATCAAGGGTGCGGACCGCCAAGTGGTGGGTCAGATCGCCGCGGAAGTGCGCGCGTTCCGCCCGCCTGAGCCCTACAAGGGCAAGGGCATCCGCTATTCCGACGAGAAGGTCTCCCTCAAAGAGACCAAGAAGAAGTAAGGAGCAGCGACATGATGACCAAGAAAGAACAGCGCATCCGTCGCTCGCGTCAGACCCGTGCCCGCATCGCGATCCAGCGTGTGGCCCGTCTGACGGTGTTCCGCTCGAACCTGCACATCTACGCCAGCGTCATCTCGGAAGACGGCGCCCGCGTGCTGGCCAGCGCCTCGACCGCCGAGAAGGAAGTGCGCGCCGAGCTGGGCGCCTCCGGCAAGGGGGGCAATGTGGCTGCCGCCACGCTGATCGGCAAGCGCATCGCCGAGAAGGCCAAGGCTGCTGGTATCGAGAAGGTGGCCTTCGACCGTGCTGGTTTCGCCTACCACGGCCGCGTCAAGGCCCTGGCCGAAGCCGCCCGCGAAGCCGGCCTGCAGTTCTGACGCTCAAAGGATTTAGAAATGGCAAAGTTTCAACCCCGCGCGCAGACCGAAGGCAATGACGACGGCCTGAAGGAAAAGATGATCGCGGTCAACCGCGTCACCAAGGTGGTGAAGGGCGGCCGCACGCTGTCCTTCGCCGCTCTGACGGTGGTCGGCGACGGCGATGGCCGTATCGGCATGGGCAAGGGCAAGGCGAAGGAAGTCCCGGTCGCCGTGCAGAAGGCCATGGAATCGGCTCGCCGCAACATGGTCAAGGTCAACCTGAAGAACGGCACCATTCACCACAATGTGGTGGGTGAGCACGGTGCGGCCCACGTCATCATGGCTCCGGCTCCTGCCGGTACCGGCGTGATCGCGGGCGGCCCGATGCGCGCCGTCTTCGAGGTGATGGGTGTGACCGACATCGTGACCAAGAGCCACGGTTCGACCAACCCGTACAACATGGTTCGCGCCACCCTGGACGCGCTGAAGCGCTCCACCACGGCAGCGGAAGTCGCAGCCAAGCGCGGCAAGTCGGTCGAAGACATTCTCGGCTGATCGCTGCACTGGAGAGACAGATGTCTGACAAGAAAACCCTGACGGTCAAGCTGGTCCGCAGCCCGATCGGCACCCGTGCCTCGCACCGTGCCACCGTGGTCGGTCTGGGCCTGCGCAAGCTGAACAGCACCAGCACGCTGGAAGACACGCCTGCTGTGCGCGGCATGATCAACAAGATCGCCTACCTCGTTCAGGTGCTGTAAGCGCCTGGCGAACTGAGGACAAGAAGATGGAACTCAATACGATCAAGCCCGCGACCGGCGCCAAGCACGCCAAGCGTCGCGTCGGTCGTGGCATCGGATCCGGTCTGGGCAAGACCGCCGGCCGTGGTCACAAGGGTCAAAAGTCGCGCGCCGGTGGTTTCCACAAGGTGGGCTTTGAAGGCGGCCAGATGCCGCTGCAGCGTCGCCTGCCCAAGCGCGGTTTCAAGTCGCAGAACAAGCCCTTCGTGGCCGAGATCAACCTGTCCGACCTGCAGAAGCTGGCCGGCGAGGAGATCGACCTGCTGACCTTGAAGGCCGTGGGCCTGGTGTCCGACCTGGTGAAGACCGTCAAGGTCATCAAGTCGGGCGAAATCAGCCGCAAGATCACGCTGAAGGGCGTGGGCGCGACGGTTGGTGCCAAGGCCGCGATCGAAGCCGCTGGCGGCTCGGTCGCTTAAAGCTTAGGAACTAGGCACAGTGGCAAGCAACCCCAATCAGTTGGCCAAGAGTGGCAAGTTCGGCGACCTGCGTCGCCGGCTTGTGTTCCTGTTGCTGGCGCTGGTGGTCTACCGCATCGGGGCGCATATCCCCGTGCCCGGTATCGATCCGGCCCAGCTGCAGCAGCTCTTCAAGGGCCAGCAGGGCGGCATCCTGAGCCTGTTCAATATGTTCTCGGGCGGTGCGCTGTCGCGCTTCACCGTCTTCGCGCTGGGCATCATGCCCTACATCTCGGCCTCCATCGTCATGCAGTTGATGGGCTATGTGGTGCCGAGTCTGGAAGCGCTGAAGAAGGAAGGCGAAGCAGGGCGCCGCAAGATCACGCAGTACACGCGCTACGGCACGCTGGGTCTGGCCATCTTCCAATCGCTGAGCATCGCGCTGGCGCTGGAAAGCTCGCCGGGTCTGGTGATCAGCCCGGGCTTTGGTTTCCGCCTGACCGCGGTGAGCAGCCTGGTGGCCGGCACGATGTTCCTGATGTGGCTGGGTGAGCAGATCACCGAGCGCGGTCTGGGCAATGGGATTTCGATCCTGATCTTCGGCGGTATCGCCGCGGGTCTGCCCGGCGCGATCGGCGGCCTGCTGGAGCTGGTGCGAACCGGCGCGATGAGCATCATTTCCTCGATCTTCATCGTCGCCATTGTCATCGCCGTGACCTATCTGGTGGTGTTCGTCGAGCGCGGTCAGCGCAAGATCTTGGTGAACTATGCCAAGCGCCAGGTGGGCAACAAGGTGTATGGCGGCCAGAGCTCGCACCTGCCGCTGAAGCTCAACATGTCCGGCGTGATCCCCCCGATCTTCGCGTCGTCCATCATCCTGCTGCCGACCACCATCGTCAGCTGGTTCGCCACCGGCGATGGACTGCGCTGGTTGAAAGACATTGCGGACATGCTGCGTCCCGGCCAGCCGATCTACGTGCTGCTGTACGCCGCTGCCATCGTGTTCTTCTGCTTCTTCTACACGGCCCTGGTGTTCAACAGCCGTGAGACCGCAGACAACCTGAAGAAGAGCGGCGCCTTCATCCCCGGGATCCGTCCCGGCGACCAGACGGCCAAGCATATTGACAAGATCCTGGCGCGCCTGACCCTGGTCGGTGCCGTCTACATCACGGCGGTCTGTCTGCTGCCTGAGTTCCTGGTGCTGAAGTACAACGTTCCGTTCTACTTCGGCGGTACGTCGCTGCTGATCATCGTGGTCGTGACGATGGACTTCTGGGCGCAGGTGCAGTCCTATGTGATGAGTCAGCAGTACGAGTCGCTGCTGAAGAAGGCAAATTTCAAGGCCAGCTGAAAAGCCGGTCGAAATGGTTAAACAAATTCCAACGAAGCAGAAAACGTAGGCATGGCGAAAGACGACGTCATTCAGATGCAGGGTGAGATTCTCGAGAACCTCCCCAATGCCACGTTTCGCGTGAAGTTGGAAAACGGGCATGTGGTCCTCGGGCACATCTCCGGCAAGATGCGGATGCACTACATCCGTATCCTGCCGGGCGACAAGGTGACCGTGGAACTCACGCCCTACGATTTGAGTCGTGCTCGCATCGTGTTCCGGGCGAAGTGAGCTTTATCAGTACCCCGGTGACGCGCAGCAGCGCTAAAGAGTAGGTCAAGGAGCAGACCATGAAAGTTTCGGCATCCGTTAAGCAAATGTGCCGCAATTGCAAGATCATCCGCCGCAAGGGTGTGGTGCGTGTGATCTGTACCGATCCGCGCCACAAGCAGCGCCAAGGCTGATTGCAGCACGACTACAGCGAATTAGAGGACGCACATGGCACGTATTGCTGGTATCAACATTCCGCCGCAAAAGCACACCGAGATCGGTCTGACCTCGATCTACGGCATTGGCCGTACGACCGCGCAGAAGATCTGCACCGTTTGCGGCATCCCGTTCGACAAGAAGGTCAAGGACCTGACCGATTCCGATCTCGAGAAGATCCGTGAAGAAGTCGGCCGCATGACCATCGAAGGCGATCTGCGCCGCGAGATGTCGATCAACATCAAGCGCTTGATGGACCTGGGCTGCTACCGCGGCTTCCGTCATCGCCGTGGTCTGCCGATGCGCGGCCAGCGCACCCGCACGAATGCCCGCACCCGCAAGGGCCCGCGCAAGTCGGCTGCGACCGGCAAGAAGTGATCTGCGGCAAGCATTGAAAGAAGGTCAATATGGCAAAAGCACCCAATAACTCGGCTGCCCAGCGCGTTCGCAAGAAGGTTCGCAAGAACGTTGCCGACGGTGTGGCGCATGTCCACGCTTCGTTCAACAACACCATCATCACGATCACCGATCGTCAGGGTGGCGCTCTGTCCTGGGCCTCTTCCGGCGGCCAGGGCTTCAAGGGCTCGCGCAAGTCGACCCCCTTCGCCGCCCAGGTGGCTGCCGAAGTGGCCGGCCGTGCCGCTCAGGAGCAGGGCATCAAGAATCTGGACGTGAAGATCAAGGGCCCCGGCCCGGGTCGCGAGTCCTCGGTGCGCGCTCTGGCCGCCCTGGGCATTCGTATCAACTCGATCTCCGACGTGACCCCGGTGCCGCACAACGGCTGCCGTCCCCAGAAGCGTCGTCGTATCTAAACCTCGCGGTTTAGTGCGATAATCGCGGATTCGATTCCAAGCCGGCTGGTGCGCAAGCACCAGCCGGCCGTTTTGCTGAAGCCAGCGGTAACGCTGTGCAGCGGCAATCCCGGCGGCAACGCCGTTTTCACTGAGGCCCTCGCTTTCGAGCTTGAGCTTCATTAAGCCCACCGTCTGAGCCGACAAAAACACTGGCCAGACTCGCGCATATGCCGACGGGCCATGCGTCAGATTGAACAAGGACACTCAAAGTGGCACGTTACCTCGGCCCGAAGGCCAAACTCTCCCGCCGCGAAGGCACCGACCTGTTCCTGAAGAGCGCCCGCCGCGCCATCAGCGACAAGGCCAAGTTCGACTCCAAGCCCGGCCAGCATGGCCGCACCTCGGGTCAGCGCACCTCCGACTTCGGCCTGCAACTGCGCGAAAAGCAGAAGGTCAAACGCATGTATGGCGTGCTGGAACGCCAGTTCCGCCGCTACTTCGCCGAAGCCGAGCGCCGCAAGGGCTCGACCGGCGTGAACCTGCTGCAGCTGCTGGAGTCGCGTCTGGACAACGTCGTCTACCGCATGGGCTTCGGTTCGACCCGCGCCGAAGCGCGCCAGCTGGTCTCGCACAAGGGCATCACCGTGAACGGTGAGGTCGTGAACATCGCTTCCTACCTGGTCAAGGCCGGCGACACCGTCGCCGTGCGCGAAAAGGCCAAGAAGCAGCTGCGCGTTGTGGATGCGTTCAAGCTGGCCGAGTCGGTGGGCATGCCCGCCTGGGTCCAGGTCGACGGCACGAAGCTGGAAGGCGTCTTCAAGAAGGCACCGGACCGCGACGAGTTCGGCGCCGAGATCAACGAATCGCTGATCGTTGAGCTGTACTCGCGTTAATCGATTCGCTCCGGCCGGGCGGCTCTTCGAGAGCTCGCTCGGCTTCGCCGTTTTCTCGTCCGGGCGCGGGCCTGTCGTGGCTGCGCCCGGTTGGTCCCTCAGCCTTATCGGTGTAACGAACCGAGGGTATTGAAAGAAAGACCTCATGCAAACAAATCTGCTCAAACCCAAATCCATCAATGTGGAGCCCCTGGGCGGTCACCGCGCCAAGGTCACTCTGGAGCCGTTCGAACGCGGCTATGGCCACACCCTGGGCAACGCCCTGCGCCGTGTGCTGCTGTCCTCGATGGTGGGTTATGCGCCGACGGAAGTGACGATTGCCGGCGTGCTGCACGAGTACTCGGCCATCGATGGCGTGCAAGAGGACGTGGTTCACATCATGCTGAACCTCAAGGGCGTGGTGTTCCGTCTTCACAACCGTGAAGAAGTGACCCTGGTCCTGCGCAAGGAAGGCGAAGGCCCGGTCACGGCCGCCGACATCCAGACCCCGCACGACGTCGAGATCATCAATCCCGAGCACGTCATCGCCCACCTGTCGCAAGGCGGCAAGCTGGACATGCAGATCAAGGTCGAGAAGGGCCGCGGCTATGTGCCGGGCACGATGCGTCGTTATGGCGACGAGCCGACCAAGAGCATCGGCCGCATCGTTCTGGACGCATCGTTCTCGCCCGTCAAGCGCGTCAGCTACGCCGTCGAGAACGCCCGCGTCGAGCAGCGTACCGACCTGGACAAGCTGGTCATGGAGATCGAGACCAACGGCGCGATTTCGCCCGAGGAAGCGATCCGTGCCTCGGCCAAGATCCTGGTTGAGCAACTGGCCGTGTTCGCCCAGCTGCAAGGCACCGATCTGATCGATGCCTTCGACCAGCAGGCCACGACCCGCTCCAGCAGCTTCGATCCGATCCTGCTGCGTCCGGTCGACGAGCTCGAGCTGACCGTGCGCTCGGCCAACTGCCTGAAGGCCGAGAATATCTACTACATCGGCGACCTGATCCAGCGCACCGAGACCGAGCTGCTGAAGACCCCCAACCTGGGTCGCAAGTCGCTCAACGAAATCAAGGAAGTGCTGGCTTCGCGCGGCCTGACTCTGGGCGCCCGCCTGGAAAACTGGCCGCCGCAAGGTCTGGACAAGCGTTAATTTGAAGGAATGGATGGGGCGCTGACCAACCCCATCCGGTGCACCCGGCAGTACCTGATACGGCTGCCGGTATTAAACAGTAGGAAAGGAAAGCACCATGCGTCACCGCCACGGCCTCCGTAAACTCAACCGCACCAGCGAGCACCGCAAGGCGATGCTGCGCAATATGTGCGTCTCGCTGCTGCAGCACGAAGCCATCAAGACCACGGTCCCGAAGGCCAAGGAACTGCGCAAGGTTGTCGAGCCCCTGATCACCCTGGCCAAGGAGCCGACCGTCGCCAACCGCCGCCTGGCCTTCGACCGCCTGCGCGACCGCGACATCGTCACCAAGCTGTTCAACGAGCTAGGCCCGCGCTTCAAGGCACGTCCGGGCGGCTACACCCGCATCCTGAAGATGGGTTTCCGCGTCGGCGACAACGCGCCGATGGCCTATGTCGAGCTGGTGGACCGCGCCGAAGAGGCCGCCGCTCCGGCCGAAGCCGCTGCCGAGTAAATGGCCCGGCGCCGACAGGCGCTTGGCAAGCCAAGAGGCCAGCAGATGCTGGCCTTTTTTCTTGGCTGACGGTGAGAACCTGGCATCTACCCATAAACCGTGCTATACTGCTAGCTTCAGT
>NZ_JBWKPM010000033.1:15993-49799 GCF_059418245.1 Roseateles sp. GW821-FHT09B06
TCGCGGGGTGGAGCAGTCTGGTAGCTCGTTGGGCTCATAACCCAAAGGTCGTAGGTTCAAATCCTGCCCCCGCAACCAGCAGAATTCGGAACTTCGGTTCACAATAAAGCCGCTCACCAGTCGGGCGGCTTTTTTGTTCGATCAGATCAGTCGCGGGGTGGAGCAGTCTGGTAGCTCGTTGGGCTCATAACCCAAAGGTCGTAGGTTCAAATCCTGCCCCCGCAACCATCAAGAGAAACGCCCTCGCATCGCGAGGGCGTTTTGCTTTGTGCGACCGCAGAGCTTGCTGCCGCCTCCGCTCAGATCAGCTTCGCCAGCGCCTCGCCCATCTCGGTGGTGGAGGCCTGGCCACCCAGGTCCCGCGTGCGCGGCCCCTCGACCAGCACGGTCTCGACGGCCTTCAGGATCGCGTCATGCGCGGCGCGCTCGCCCAGGAAGTCCAGCATCAGCGCCGCCGACCAGATCATCGCCACCGGGTTGGCGATGTTCTGCCCATAGATGTCCGGCGCCGAACCATGCACCGGCTCGAACAGCGAGGGGAACTTGCGCTCCGGGTTCAGGTTGGCCGAGGGGGCCAGCCCGATCGTGCCGGTGGTGGCCGGGCCCAGGTCCGAGAGGATGTCGCCGAACAGGTTGGAGGCGACGACCACGTCAAAGCGCCCCGGCTGCAGCACGAAGCGCGCGCTCAGGATGTCGATATGCTGCTTGTCCACCGTGACCTCGGGATAGCCCTGGCTCACCGCATCGGCGCGCCCGTCCCACCAGGGCATCGAGATCGCGATGCCGTTGCTCTTGGTGGCCACGGTCAGGTGCTTGCGGGCTCGGCTGTCGGCCAGCTCGAAGGCGTACTTCAGCACCCGGTCGGCGCCGAAGCGCGAGTAGACCGATTCCTGGATCACGATCTCGCGCTCGGTGCCGGCATACATCACGCCGCCCAGGTTCGTGTACTCGCCCTCGGTGTTCTCGCGCACGACGAAGTAGTCGATCTCGCCGGCCTTCCTCCCGGCCAGCGGGCAGGGCACGCCGTCAAAGAGGCGCACCGGGCGCAGATTGATGTACTGGTCGAACTCGCGGCGGAACTTCAGCAGCGAACCCCACAGCGAGACATGGTCGGGCACGGTGGCCGGCCAGCCCACCGCGCCGAACAGGATCGCGTCCATGCCCTCGAGTTGGGCCTTCCAGTCCTCGGGCATCATCGCGCCGGTCCGGGCGTAGTAGTCGCAGCTGGCCCATTCGATCTCCGTCAGCTCCAGCTTGAAGCCGAAGCGCTCGGAGGCCGCCCGCAGCGCGCGCAGGCCCTCCGGCATCACTTCCTTGCCGATCCCGTCTCCGGGGATCACCGCGATCTTGTAGGTCTTGCTCATTGGTCTTGCTTCCTTGTTTGATCAGTAGGCGGCGCCCGGGCCGGCCGGCAGCGCTTCGCTGAGGCCGAATTCGACGGCCAGGCGCCGGCTCGCCTGGGCCAGCAGGGTCACGTCGATGCCGACCGCGACGAAGCGGGCTCCGAGCTCCAGGTAACGCCGCGCTGCCGCGATATCGCCGGTCAGCGTGCCGGCGGCCTTGCCGCTGGCCGCAATGGTTCTAATGGCCCGCTCGATCGCGGCCTGTACCTCCGGGTGGCTCGGTTGGCCGCGGCGCCCCATCGAAGCGGCCAGATCGGCCGGGCCGATGAAGACGCCGTCGACGCCGTCCACCGCACAGATGGCCTCCAGGTTCTTCAGTGCGGTCACGGTCTCCGCCTGCACCAGCAGGCAGACCTCGTCATTGGCTTCGTCCAGGTAGTTCTTGCGGGCGCTCCAGCGCGAGGCGCGGGCGATCGCCGAGCCCACGCCGCGCACCCCCTGGGGCGGATAGCGGCAGGCCGACACCAGGGCCTGTGCCTGCTCGGGCGTGTCCACCATCGGCACCAGGAGGGTCTGGGCGCCGATGTCCAGCAACTGCTTGATCAGCGCGGTCTCGCCCTGCACCGCGCGCACCACCGGATGCGCCGGATAGGCCGCCACCGCCTGCAGGTGGGCCAGGGTCGAGCGCACATCGTTGGGCGCGTGCTCGCCGTCTATCAGCAGCCATTGGAAGCCGGCCGTCGCGCAGATTTCGGCGCTGTAGGACTGGGCCATCGACAGCCACAGACCGATCTGCGGCTCGCCGCGCTGCAGCGCGGCCTTGAAGGAGTTGCTCATGGTGATGGTCTGCTCAGGCCAGGCTGCCCTGACACAGATATTTGGTGTGCATGTAGTCATCCAGCCCATGGCGCGAACCCTCGCGGCCATAGCCCGATTCCTTGACGCCGCCGAAGGGCGCGGCCTCCGCGGCCACCGCACCTTCGTTGATGCCGACGATACCCGTTTCCAGCGCCGCCGCGACGCGATGGATGCGCTGTACGCCCAGCGAGTAGAAATAGGCGGCCAGGCCGAAGGGCGTGTCATTGGCGAGGCGGATCGCCTCGTCCTCGGTCCGGAAGCGGAACAGCGGCACCACGGGGCCGAAGGTTTCCTCGCAGCACACCAGAGCTGCGTTCGAGGGCTCGGCCAGCACGGTGGGTGCCACGTAGTTGGGCCCCAGCGCCTCGCGCACGCGTGTGCCGCCGACCAGCAGCCGTGCGCCCTGGGCCACCGCGTCGGTGATGTGCAGCAGGATCTTCTCGACCGCGCGTTCGTTGATCATCGGCCCGATCTGCGCATCGGCCTCGGTGGCCGGGCCGACCTTCAGCGCGCTCACCCGCGCCGCCAGCCTGTCGGCGAAGGCCTCGAACACACCGTCCTGCACATAGACCCGGTTCGGGCAGACGCAGGTCTGGCCGCCGTTGCGGAACTTCGCCGCCATCAGTCCCGCCACCGCGGCGTCGATGTCGGCATCGTCGAAGACGATGAAGGGGGCGTTGCCGCCCAGCTCCAGCGACAGCTTCTTCAAGGTGGCGGCCGACTCGCGTGCCAGGTGCTTGCCCACCGGCGTCGAACCGGTGAAGCTGATCTTGCGCACGCGGGCATCTTTCAACCACTCGTCGACCACGGCCGGCGTCTGCTCGCGCGAGGCGCAGACGATGTTCAGCACACCCGCCGGCACGCCGGCCAGCTCGGCCAGGCGCACGAAGGCCAGCGCGGTCAGCGGCGTGTCCTCGGCGGGTTTGGCCACGACGGTGCAGCCGGCCGCCAGCGCCGGCGCGATCTTGCGCGCGATCATCGCGGCCGGGAAGTTCCAGGGCGTGATCACGGCGACCACGCCCACCGGCTCCTTGATCGTCAGCATCTGCCGATCCGCGACCGGCGCCGCGATCACGTCGCCGCAGATGCGCACCGCCTCCTCGGCGAACCACTCGACATAGCCGGCCGCATACAGCACCTCGCCCTTGCCCTCGGTCAAGGGCTTGCCCTGCTCGCGCGAGATCAGCCGGCCCAGGTCCTCCTGGTGCTCGCTGATCAAGGCCAGCCAGCGCTTCAGAATCTGCGCGCGCGCCTTGGCCGGCGTGGCGCGCCAGGCCGGGAAGGCGGCCTGCGCGGCATCGGCGGCGGCCTGCGCGTCGGCGGCCGTGCTGTCGGGCACCTCGGCGATCCGGCACTGGTCGGCCGGGTTCGTGACCGGCAGGGTATGGCCGGAGGCGGCGTCGCGCCAGGCGCCGGCGATGAAATTCTGCGTGCGCAGCAGGTCGCTGTCGCGCAGGGTCAGGTCATTGCTCATCCATTCCTCTTGAAACAGGTCGTCGCAGCGGCGCGGTCCCACCGAGCGAAGCGCGCGGATCCGGCTCTGCCGGTCCGTCGGGCGTGCCCCCTCGAGGGGGCGCGCGCAGCGCGTAGGGGGTGGGCCATCAGCTCACGATTCCAAGGTGCCAGGGCACGAACTCATGGTCGCCCAGGCCCAGCTTCTCGCTGCAGGTCGCCTCGCCCGAGGCCACGCGAAGGATGTGCTGGAAGATCTCCTGGCCCATCTGCTGGATGTCCAAGGTACCGTCGATCACCTGGCCGCAGTTGATGTCCATGTCCTCGGCGAGGCGCTGGTACATCGGCGTGTTGGAGGCCAGCTTGATGGTCGGCGCCGGCTTGGAGCCGAACATCGAGCCGCGGCCGGTGGTGAAGCAGATCACGTTGGCGCCGCTGGCAATCTGGCCGGTGGTGGCCACCGGGTCGTAGCCGGGCGAATCCATGAAGACGAAACCGCGCTCGGTGATCGGCTCGGCATATTCATAGACCTGGCGCAGCGGCGTGGTGCCGGCCTTCATCGCCGAGCCCAGCGACTTCTCGACGATGTTCGCCAGGCCGCCGGCCTGGTTGCCCGGACCGACGACGCCATTGAACTGGCCGTTGTGGCCGGCCGTGTAGCGCTTCCACCAGTCCAGCCGCGCCAGCAGCTTGCGGCCGACTTCCTCGCTGACCGCGCGGCGCGTCAGCAGATGCTCGACGCCATGGATCTCGGGCGTCTCCGACAGGATCGCGGTGCCGCCATGCGCGACCAGGATGTCCATTGCAGCGCCCAGCGCGGGATTCGCGCTGATGCCCGAGAAGCCGTCCGAGCCGCCGCATTCCAGACCGATCTTCAGATGGCTGGCCGAGACCGGCTCGCGCCGGATGTCATTGGCGCGCGGCAGCATTTCCTCGACCGCTTTGACGCCTGCCGCGATGGTGGCGCGCGTGCCGCCGGTCTGCTGCATCACGAAGCTCTTCAGCTGCAGGCCCTCGTCCAGCCCCTGCGAGGCCATCAGCTCCGGCACCTGGTTGCGCTCACAGCCCAGGCCCACGACGATCACGCCGCCCAGGTTCGGGTGGCGCGCATAGCCGGCCAGGGTGCGGCGCAGCACGTCGAAATGCTCACTGGGCGAGGACATGCCGCAGCCGCTGGTCTGCGCGAAGGCAACGACGCCATCGACGTTCGGATAGGCGGCCAGCCGCGCCGGCGTGAACCACTCGGCTACCTTGTGGATCACGGTGGACGAGCAGTTCACCGAGGCGATCAGGCCGATGTAGTTGCGCGTGGCGATGCGGCCGTCTGCCCGCTTGATGCCCATGAAGGTGGCGCGCTCGCCCTCCGGCAGCAGCGCCACGGGCCTCTGGTCGGTGCCGAACTCGTAGTCGTAGCCGTCGCGCTCCTCGTGGCGGATGTTGTGCGTGTGCAGGTACTCGCCGGCCTCCAGCGCGCGCGCCGCGAAGCCGATCACGGTGTCGTACTTCAGGATCGCCTCGCCCGCCGCGATGGCGCGGGCGGCAATCTTGTGGCCGGCCGGCACCTGGGCGCGGGCCTTGGCCGCAAGGCCCGGCAGGGCCTCGCCCAGCGCGATCGCGCGGCGCGCGATCAGCACATTGTCCCGCTCGTGCAGGCGGATCAGCGGTACATCGTGTGGCATAGGTTTCTCAATGGCGATGACTGTGTTCCCAAGCGCGCACCGCGGAACCGGCTTTGCCGGGCCGCTGGTGCGGCCCCATGAGGGGGCGCGCGAAGCGCGTAGGGGGTGAATCAAATCAGCCCTTGGCCAGCAGCTCGCGCAGCTTGAGTTTCTCGATCAGGATCTTCTCCTTCTGCATGGTCTGGGCCACGTATTTTTCATAGTCCGGGCCGTCCAGATACATCAGCGGCGCGTCGATCTTGTCGCAGGCCGCCGCGAACTCGGGGCTGGCCGCGGCCAGTCTGAAGGCGGCACGCAGCCGGGCAAGAATGGCCGGCTCCAGGCCCTTGGGCCCGCCGATGCCATTGGGCGCATCGACGACGACCGGGAATCCCTGCTCGCTGACCGTGGGCACCTCCTTGAAGTCGGCGGTGCGCTTCTCGCCGAGCGTGCCCAGCAGGCGCAGCTTGCCGGCCTGCACATGGGGCGCCCAGGAGCTGGAATCGATCAGCAGGTTCACCTCGCCGCTCAGCACGCCCTGCAAGGCCGGCGCGCCGCCCTTGTAGGGGATGTGCAGCATCTCGATGCCGGCCGCCTGGGCGAATTCCTCCATGCCCACATGGGTGGCACCGGCCACGCCGGCGCTGGCATAGGTCAGCTTGCCGGGATTGGCGCGGGCATGGGCGACCAGCTCCTTGATGTTCTTCCAGGGCGCTTCGGCCTGGCAGACGATGCCGAAGGTCTGGCCCGAGACGCGCGCGATATAGCTGAGGTCCTTCAGCGGATCCAGCGGCACGCTGCCCAGCTGCGAGAAGCGCGCCACCGAGATCGGGATCTGGCCGATCGTGTAGCCGTCGGCCTTGGCCGCGGCCATGCTGCGCAGGCCCAGCATGCCGGAGGCGCCGGCCTTGTTGTCGACGATGATGGTCTGGCCCAACTGCTTGGCCGCGACAGCGCACAGCGCGCGCATCGTCATGTCGGCCGTGCCGCCGGCCGGCCAGGGGCAGATGAAGGTGATGGGGCGCTCCGGATAGCCGGCGGCCAGGGCACGGCCAGCGGGCAGGGCCAGGCCGGCGGCAGCGCCCAGGGTGCCGAGGACGAACTGGCGGCGGCTGGATCTCATCGTCATGGTGCTTGTCTCCTGTGGATCTTGTGATCTGGCTGGTCCCGATTGTTGGCGGTCTTATCATGGCGATCCAATGAAGAAACGGACTGTCTTCTTGCCGAATATGGCATGTAGGCCGCAAAGCAGGACATGAGCAAGATCGACCGCGTGCTGCGTTCCAACCTGAAGCTGCGCCATCTGCAGCTGCTGGTGGCGCTGGACCAGTTCCGCCATCTGGGCCGCGCCGCCGAGTTCCTGTCGCTGAGCCAGCCGGCCGTCTCCAAGACCCTGGCCGAGATCGAGCGCTTGTTCGACCTCGACCTGTTCCTGCGCTCCACCCGCGGCACCGAGCCCACGGCCTACGGCCTGGCGGTGGTGCGCTTCGCGCGCTCGGTGCTGGCCGACTACGAGCGCACGCGCGACGAGATCGACGCGGTGGCCAGCGGCGCGGCCGGGCGCAGCAGCGTCGGTGCGATGGTGGTGGCCACGCCGGTGCTGCTGGCGCGCGCGGTCGAGATGCTGAAGGAGCGCTCGGCCCAGACCACGGTGGCGATCGAAGAGGGCGACCTGACCCGCCTGCTGCCGCGCCTGCGGGTCGGCGAGCTGGACCTGTTCGTCGGCCGGCTGGAGCCCGGCTACGCGGCGCCGGACCTGGAGATGGAGCCGCTGTACGAGGAGCCGATGTGCATCGTCGCGCCGCCCGACCATGCGCTGGCGCGCAAGCCGCGGCTGCGCTGGGCCGAACTGGCCGCGGCGCCCTGGGTGATGCCGCCGCCCTGGGCCTCGTCGCGCATCAAGCTGCACCAGCAGTTCTACAGGAACGGCGTCAACCCGCCGGCCGACATCGTCGAGTCGGCCTCCTTTCTGGTGACCCTGAACTTCATGCAGCAGCGCGCGGCGCTGGGCTTCTGGGCTCGCTCGGTGGCGCGGCACTTCGAGCGCCAGGGCCTGGTGAAGGTCCTGAAGATCGCGGTGGACATCGAACTGCCGCCGGTGGGCATCATCACGATGCGCGGCCGCCTGCGCACGCCCGCCAGCGAGCAGCTGATCGACTGCCTGCGCCGCTGCGCCGCAAAGCTCTGACACGCAATGGGCCCGCATCGCGGGGCCCGCGGGCGGCGCAGGCGTTAGGATCGGGGTATACGCCGATGGCCTGCGGCGAGCTCCGAAAAACACCCGTGTCCTACTACAAGCATCACATCTTTTTCTGCCTGAATCAGCGCGACAGCGGCGAGAACGCCTGCGCGCAGCATGACGCGCAGGCGAGCTTCGACCATTGCAAGTCCCGGGTCAAGAAGCTGGGCCTGGCCGGCCCGGGGGGCGTGCGCGTCAACAAGGCGGGCTGCCTGGACCGCTGTGCCGGCGGGCCGGTGGCCGTGGTCTACCCGGACGAGACCTGGTACACCTTCGTGGACCAGAGCGACATCGACGAGATCGTCGAGCAGCACCTGCAGCAGGGCCGCGTGGTCGAGCGCCTGCTGCTGCCCGCCAACGTTGGACGGTGAGCGGCGCATGAATTCGCAGACCGAAAAGCTGCTGATCGACGGACCGGCCGGCGCCCTGGAATGCGCGGTCGACCAGCCCGCGGGCGCGCGGCCGCTGCGCGGCGTCGCGGTGATCTGCCATCCGAATCCGACCCAGGGCGGCACGATGGACAACAAGGTCGTGCAGACCCTGGCGCGTGCCTTCGTGCAACTGGGCTACCGCGCGGTGCGCTTCAACTTCCGCGGCATCGGCAGGTCCGAGGGCGGCTGGGACGAGGGCCGCGGCGAGGTGGACGACGCGCTGGCCGTGATCGCCCGGCACCGCGAGGCGGGGCTGCCCCTGGTGCTGGCCGGCTTCTCCTTCGGCGGCTATGTGGCCTCGCGCGTGGCCGCCCGCCTGCCCGAGGGCGAGCGCGCCGAGCGCCTGGCCCTGGTGGGCCCGGCGGCCAGCCGTTTCGACATGGCGCCGGTGCCGGCCGACACCCTGGTGGTGCATGGCGAGGTGGACGACGTGGTACCGCTCGCCGCCGTGCTGGACTGGGCGCGGCCGCAGGCCCTGCCGGTGACCGTGGTGCCCGGCGTCGGCCATTTCTTCCACGGGCAGCTGCTGCTGCTCAAGGACATCGTCGTGCGCGGCTGGCATTGAGCCCGCGCGCCCCAGCGTTCCCTATTTTTTCCTGAAGCAGTTCCGATGAAGCGATTGATTGCCTTTGCCCTGGCCGCGGCCAGCGCCCTCAACACCTTTGCGCAGGCTCCGCAGCCGCCCGAGACCGCGGCGCGCAACTACCTGCTGCTCGACATCACCGCCAACAAGGTGCTGGCCGAGCGCGAGGCCGATGTACCGCAGGATCCGGCCTCGCTGACCAAGCTGATGACGGCCTATATCGTCTTCGACGCGCTGAAGGCCAAGCGCCTGACCCTGGAGCAGCCGCTCACCATCTCCAAGCGCGCCTGGGACGAGCGCAAGGGCGATCCCTCGCTGATGTTCATCGACACGACCATGACGCCCAAGGTCGACGAGCTGCTGCGCGGCATGATCATCCAGTCCGGCAACGACGCCTCGGTGGCGCTGGCCGAGGGCGTGGGCGGCTCGGTCGAGCAGTTCGTCGCGATGATGAACCGCCAGGCCCAGGCCTGGGGCCTGAAGAACACCGAGTTCAAGAACGTCACCGGCATCACCGAGCCGGGCCACCGGAGTTCGGCGCGCGACATGGCCATCATCGCCTCGCGCATCATCATCGACTTCCCCGAGTACTACGCCAACTACTACTCGCAGCGCGACTACACCTTCAACAAGATCAAGCAGTACAACCGCAACCTGCTCTTGGGCCGCGATCCCAGCGTCGACGGCATGAAGACCGGCTTCACCGACGCCGCCGGCTACTGCCTGGTGGCCAGCGCGCAGCGCGAGTTCCCGAACGGCAAGCGCCGCCTGCTCAGCGTGGTGATGGGCACCTCGTCCAAGGAGGCGCGCGCCAGCGAGAGCCAGAAGCTCTTGAACTGGGGCTACAGCGCCTTCGATGCGGTGCGCCTGTTCGACAAGGACCAGGCCGTCTCCAACGTGCCGGTCTGGAAGGGCGCCATGCCCGAGGCCAAGCTGGGCGCGGCCGGTGCCGTCTACATCGCCGTGCCGCGCGGCGAGGGCGGCAAGCTGCAGACCAAGGTCGAGCGCACCGATCCGCTGGTCGCGCCCCTGGCCAAGGGCCAGCGCGTCGGCACCCTGAAGGTGACGACGGCCGCCGGCACGCCGGTGGCCGAGGTGCCCCTGGTGGTGCAGGAGGCGGTGCCGCTGGCCGGCATCTTCGGCCGCGCCTGGGATGCGATCCGCCTGTGGATCAAGTGATTTATGCTGGCAAACCGGCCCAGGAGATCCGCATGAACAACGCCCTACCCGATGTGCAGTGCTATCTGAACGGCGAATACGCCCCGGTGGCCGAGGCCAAGATCTCGGTGCTGGACCGCGGCTTCATCTTCGGCGATGGCGTCTATGAGATGGTGCCGGTCTACGGCCGGCGCCTGTTCCGCTTCAACGAGCATATGGACCGGCTGGACCGCAGCCTGGCCAAGCTGCGCATTCCCAATCCGCTGGGCCGCGAGCAATGGCTGGCGGTGGCGCGCCAGCTGATCGACGGCGTGGCGGCCGAGGATCAATGGGTCTACTTCCAGATCACGCGCGGCGTGGCGCCGCGCAACCACGTGATGCCCAAGGAATGCACGCCGACGGCCTTCTCCTTCAGCGTCGCGGCCAAGCTGCCCACGGCCGAGGAGCGCCACCATGGCGTAGCCTGCGTGACGGCGCGCGACTTCCGCTGGGAGCGTGGCGACATCAAGAGCGTCTCGCTGCTGGGCAATGTGCTGGCGCGCCAGATCTCGGCCGATGCCGGGGCGCTGGAGACCATCATGTTCCGCGACGGCCATCTGACCGAGGCCTCCTCGTCGAATGTCTGGATCGTCAAGGAGGGCGCGCTGCTGGGCGTGCCCAAGAGCGAGCAGGTGCTGGAGGGCATCCGCGTCGAGCTGCTGCGCGAACTCTGCGAGGACTGCGGCATCGGCTACAACCTGCGCCCGATCGCCGAGGCCGAGGTGTTCTCGGCCGACGAGGTCATCATCAGCTCGGCCACCAAGGAGATCCTGCCGGTGACCCTGCTGGACCGCGAGCCGGTCGGCCATGGCGCGCTGCGCGGCAAGCCCGGCCCGGTCTATGCGCGCCTCCACGAGGCCTACCAGCGCGCCAAGCAGCTGCAGTCGATCTGAGCGGGAGGACCAGCCATGCGTGAGATTCCTCCCGAAGAATCGCTGATCGAGTATCCGTCGCGCTTTCCGATCAAGGTGATGGGCGCCCATGTCGAGGGCTTCGTCGAGGCCATCGCCAGCGTGGCGCGCCAGTTCGACCCGGCGTTCGATGCCGCCACGATCGAGCGCCGCCCCAGCAAGGCCGGCAACTACCTGGGCCTGACCATCACCGTCACGGCCACCAGCCGCGAGCAGCTCGACGAGCTCTACCGCACGCTGAGCACGCACCCGATGGTCAAGGTGGTGCTGTAAGCGGACCGCGCTACGCCAGCGCCCGCGCGATCGCCGCGAACAGCGGCCGGTGCGCGGGCGTTTCCACGAGACAGGCGCGCATCAGCGCCGGGATCTCGTCGGGCACCGGGCCATCGCAGCGCGCCAACAGCTCCTCCAGCAGACAGCCGAAGGCGCGCACCTCGACGCGCTGCAGGGCCTGGGCCTGCGGGTCGTCCGGCGCGAACAGCGTGGCCGCGCCGAAGTCGCCCAGATAGGCCATGCCCCGCGGCCCGTGCAGGGTGTTGTGGGCATAGAGGTCGCCATGCGTGATGCCGCGCGCGTGCAGCTGCGCCACCGCCGCGGCGATGCCGCCGGCCAGGCGCCGCAGCGCGATGCCGTCGAAGCGCGTGTCCGGCGCATAGACGTCGCGCGTGCAGGAATCCAGGCTGGGCGGCCCGGCCAGCGCGCGGAACTCCGGCCCGACCAGGGGCATCACCAGGCCCTCGGCGCCGGCCGGGTGGCCGGCGATGCGGCCCTGCACCGGGATCAGGTGCGCATGCCGGCCGGCCGCCAGCCAGGCCGCCATCTCGCTGCGCGGCCAGCCGTCGCTGGTGACCTCGCCCTTGAACAGCTTCAGGGCCAGCGGCGCGCCGCGGTGCTCGGCGCGGTGGATCACGCCGGAGGCGCCCTCGCCGAGCTTTTCATGCAGGCGCAGCTCCGGCCAGGCCAGGCTTGGTGTGGGCGTGCCGGCCAGAGCGGCTTGCTCCAAGGCCTCGCCCAGGGGATTGCCGGCAAAAGCCAGCCAGGCCAGCCGCGGCATCACGGGTAGCCAGTCGGGCAGGGCTTCGAGCCGGTTGGCCGAAACGCGCAGCAACTCCAGTGCGGTGCATTGCGCCAGCTCGGCCGGCAACGCGCACAGCCGGTTGCCGGCCAGCGCCAGCTTCTGCAGGCGCGGGCAACGGCCGATCTCGGGCGGCAGGGCCTCGATCTCGTTGTCGGTCAGGATCAGCCAGCGCAGCCGTGGCGGCAGGGCCGCGGCGCTCAGCGTGCGGATGCTGTTGCTCTTGAAGCCCACCATCTCCAGCCGCGTGCAGCGGCCCAGCACGGCGGGCAGCTCGGTGAAGCGGTTGCCGGAGGCGAACAGGATGCGCAGCCTGTGCAGGCGCGGCAGCTCCTCCGGCAGGCTGTCCAGCGCATTGCCGGACAGGTCGAGGATCTCCAGCGTGTCGGCCAGCTCATCATCAAAGATCTCGGGCGGGAAGGCCGTCAGGCCGCAGCCGTTCAGGTTCAGGCGCGCGATGCCGCGCAGCGCGCCGCTGCGCAGTTGGTCGAGGGTGTGGGACACGCGGGGAAGAGTGAGCGAGGGAAAGAAAATGACAGTGGATCGGCCGGGATTGTCGCCTTGTGGGCTCGGGCCGTGCGCGCGTGACCCGGCTCGTGAGTGGCCCAGCCGGTGCGCACCGATCAGAGGTCGCAACGCGGTGACTATTGTCCTTGGGCTCGGCGCTCAGCGCGTTGCAAGTGATGGGCGAGTGGATGCTTCAGGCTGAGCGCGGGCTGCCAGGAGTCGGTTACTGCGGAAAGAGCCGATCTACTTCAGCACAATGCTCCAAGGACGGCGCGGCGCGGCCACTGCCGCGGATCAATCGAAATGCCGCGGCCCGCGCCTGTGCACGTTCCTTCGCATTGAGGTTGGAGGCAAGGGCTTCGACTCCTTCGTGGAGCCGGTGGGCTTGAGGTAGGTCTGTCGAAATGAACTCGATCAGTTCGTTTAGGGTTGCGGCGCCTGGGGGAAGGCTTTGCATGAGTTCCTGCGCCACGATGATCTTGCGCCTTTCATCGAATCTTCCAACGACCTGGCGGGCAAACGCGATGACAGTTAAAGCGACCGTAGCGCAAGGGAGCAACGCAACAGACGGCGGTACGGGCCTCCCCGGAAGGATGAGTGCGAATAGCTCGGCAACAGTCAATTGCTGCCCGCTACGAAGGCATACCGCCGATGCGATAGATGTCCAGCGGAACGTCCGATTTTCCTCACGAAGATGGCAGAAGGCATCGAAGCTTCGGTCGTCTGCGAAACCGGCGATGGGATCCACCCGGCGAGAAGTCAGCTCGCCAGAATCGCTACGGTATTCGATCTGAAAGCCCATGGGTGTGACCCTTTGCCGTTAGAGTGAGCATGCCCGCAATGGCAACCGTAGGCATGATGACCGCTTTTGTCGCAACGCGAACACCCAGGCTACAACACCTGCACCCGACTGCGGTACTTTGATGACTCACCCGTCGCTGCACGCAGCACCGACGCCCACCTCCCGAGCGGCTCCCGCTCACGCCCCGCCCAGCCGCCCCTCCAACTCCTTGAGCTTGGCCGGGGCGGCCTCGTCGCCATTGCGTGCCGCGATGTCGTACCAGTAGCGCGCCAGGCGCAGGTCGAGGCCCACGCCCAGCCCCTTCTCGTACATCGAGGCGATCAGGTACTGTGCGCCGACATCGCCGCCCTTGGCCGCCTCGCGGTACCAGTGGGCGGCCTGGCCCATGTTCTTCGCCAGGCCGCGGCCCAGGTAGTAGGCGGTGGCCAACTGCACCTGGCCGTCGACGCTGCCCTGGCTGGCGGCCAGCCCGTACCAATGGGCCGCCTGGCGCAGGTCGGGCCGGCCCTGCAGGCCCTGCTCGTGCCATTGGCCCAGGGCCAACTGGGCGCGCACCAGGCGCTGGCCCGCGGCGCGTTCCAGCAGGCGCCGGGCCTCGGCGAGGTCGGGCTTGGGCAGTTCGCCGCGGATATGCATCATCGCCAGGTTGTAGTCGCCCAGCGGCAGGCCCTGGCGCGACAGCTCGGCAAAGCCCCGCGCCGCCTGGTCCAGGCGACCGGCCTCGTAGGCCTGCAGCGCATCGTCCAGCGGGGTGGCGAGGGCGGGGCCGCACAGCAGGGCCAGCAGCAGGGGCAGCGGGAGCAGGGACGGGAATGGTTTTTTGATCATGGCGGGATCCTGAGCCAAGCTGAGTCGCCTTGGCACGGCAAGGCCTTACAGCCCGACGCTACCATTGCGCCCATGATTGTGAAGACCCTGGGCCGGGTGGATTACGCGGCCACCCTGCAGGCGATGCGCGCATTCACCGAGGCGCGCGGGCCCGACACCGAGGACGAGCTCTGGCTTTGTGAGCATGCGCCCACCTACACGCAAGGCCTGGCCGGGCAAGCCGGTCATGTGCTGAACCCGCAGGGCATACCGGTGATCCAGACGAATCGCGGCGGGCAGGTGACCTATCACGGCCCGGGTCAGGTGGTGGCCTATCCGCTGGTCGACCTGAAGCGCCTGGGCATCTTCGTCAAGGAATATGTGTTCCGGCTCGAAACGGCCGTGATCCAGACCCTGGACGGCTATGGCATCACCGGCCATCGCGTCGCGGGCGCGCCGGGCATCTATGTGCGCCTGGACGAGCCCGGCGCGCATGCGGCGCTGAGCGGCCCGGCCGATCCGAGCGATCCCTTCAAGGGCCTGGGCAAGATCGCCGCTTTGGGCATCAAGGTCAGCCGCCATTGCACCTACCACGGCGCCGCGCTGAACGTCGCGATGGACCTGGCGCCCTTTCACGGCATCAACCCCTGCGGCTACGCCGGGCTCGCCACGGTGGACCTCGCTAGAATTGGGGTTTCTGCTGACTGGCCCGAGGTGGCCCGGCGATTCGGCGAGCGGCTGCAGGCCCAGCTGACGCGCTGAACTCGATATAAAAGAGCTGCCATGGCAACCGAGAACGTCATTCATCAGGCCCAGGACGCCGCCGACTACGACGCGTCCGCCAAGCAAAAGGCCCAGGCCAAGACCGCGCGCATCCCGATCAAGATCGTGCCGGCCGAGACCCTGAAGAAGCCGGACTGGATCCGCGTCAAGGCCGGTTCGCCCAGCACCCGCTTCTACGAGATCAAGCAGATCCTGCGCGAGCACAAGCTGCACACGGTCTGCGAGGAAGCCTCCTGCCCGAACATCGGCGAATGCTTCGGCAAGGGCACGGCCACCTTCATGATCATGGGCGACAAGTGCACGCGCCGCTGCCCCTTCTGCGACGTGGGCCATGGCCGCCCCGATCCGCTGGACGTGGACGAGCCGCTGAACCTGGCCAAGACCATCGCGGCGCTGAAGCTCAGCTATGTGGTGATCACCAGCGTCGACCGCGACGATCTGCGCGACGGCGGCGCCGGCCATTTCGCCGAATGCATCCGCCAGGTGCGCGAACTGAGCCCCGCGACCCAGATCGAGGTGCTGGTGCCCGATTTCCGCGGCCGCATGGACCGCGCGCTGGACATCCTGAAGGCCGCGCCGCCGGACGTGATGAACCACAACCTTGAAACCGCGCCGCGCCTGTACAAGGAAGCGCGCCCGGGTTCGGACTACCAGTTCAGCCTGAACCTCTTGAAGCGCTTCAAGGAAGAAGTGCCGGGCGTGCCGACCAAGAGCGGCATCATGGTGGGCCTGGGCGAGACCGACGAGGAGATCCTCCAGGTCATGCGCGACATGCGCGCCCACAACATCGACATGCTGACCGTCGGGCAGTACCTGGCGCCCTCGGGCCACCACCTGCCGGTGCGCCGCTATGTGCATCCCGACACCTTCAAGATGATCGAGGCCGAGGCCTACAAGATGGGCTTCACGCATGCCGCCGTCGGCGCGATGGTGCGCTCCAGCTACCACGCCGACCAGCAGGCGCATGCCGCCGCCGAGCGCGCCGCCGCCGTCTAGGCTCGATACCCCATAAAGAGAAAACCGCGCCGGCCGTGAGGCCCGCGCGGTTTTTTCTTGGCTTGCAGCGCAGCGGCCCGGCGGCCGCCTGCGCTCGTTACAGCGACCTCAGGAAGGCCAGCAGGGCCTCGCGGTCGGCGGCCGACAGCTTCTCGAAGCGCTGGCGCGAGCGCTCGCCCTCGCCGCCGTGCCACATGATGGCCTCGGTCAGGGTGCGGGCGCGGCCGTCATGCAGATAGCCAACCTTGGCGTCGCCGCCCTGGACCTTGGCCGTGTAGCCGATGCCCCACAGCGGCGCGGTGCGCCACATCGAGCCGCTGGCGTTGCCTTCGGCGAAGTTGTCCGCCAGCTCCGATCCCATGTCGTGCAGCAGCAGGTCGGTGAACGGGCGGATGGTCTGGTCGCGCAGCTCGGCGAAGGGATGGTTCTTGCCGGTCTTCATGGTCGCGGTGTGGCAGGCCACGCAGCGCAGCGTGTCGAAGACGCGCTGACCGATCGCGACCTGGGCCGGGTCGACGCGATGCTCGTCCAGCGGCGCCACCCCCTTGGGGAAGCCGCTGGCCTGGCTGCGTTGCGCCGGCACGGCCACCAGGGCCATGTAACGGGTCAGCGACACCAGGTCGGCCTCGGCGATGCCCGGCTGCGCCGGCGCATTGCGGCAGCCCGCGGGATCAGCGCTGCACTGGCGGCTCGGGTAGATCGGCGAGGTCACCGACATGTCCTGCAGCAGGGCCGAGGCGGCCTGGTGACGCAGGCTGACCTTGGAGGCCTTCCAGCCGAAACGGCCCAGGCGTGCGGCGCCGGTCTCGGGGTCATGCACGAAATTGGCCTGACCCTTGATGCCGTCTTCGTCCGGCTGGCTGCGCACCCGCGCCAGGATGTCGGCCTCCGGCACCGCCTCCAGCAGGCCGGCGCCGAGCATCGGCTGCGCGCTGCGCATCGAGTACAGCTGCGGCACCGGGCCGTCGAAGGCCAGCTTGGGCCTGCGCAGCTCCACCTGCGTGCCGTCGGCCAGACGCACGCTGCGGGTCTCGAAACCGGCCACGCGCACCGCATTGCCCCAGTCCTGCGGCGCACCGCTGGCGGTGCGCGCATTCATCTGGATGGAGCTGCCATAGCGCGGGTGCGGGCGTTGCTTGCCGTCCGCATCCAGGATGCCGGCGCGCACCGACATCGTGTCCAGACGCTGGTTCAGCGCCGCGGGCGCGGGGCTGCGACCGTTGTTGGTGTGGCACTGGACGCAGGCCGACTGGTTGAACTGCATGCCTGCCAGGCCGGCGATCGCGCCGAGGCGATCGTTGCCCGGCTCGGAATGCTCGCCGGTGATGAAGCTGCTGTGGATCAGGCGGCGGCCTTCGACAAAGCGCTGCATGTTCTGCATGCCCACGTTGTTGGGCGGCTGCTGGAACATCCGGCTGCCTTCGTCGGAGTAGTTGTAGGACACCGAGCCGATGCCGCCCGACAGGGTCTCCGTCGGCAGCGGCGCGGAGTTCAGGCGCGGCTGCACGCCGTACCAGGGCACCAGCCCCTTGCCGACCACATAGGTCCACTCGTTGGCGTAGTAGCGGATGCCGCCGTCGTCGCCCTTGGCCAGCATGGCTTCCTTGGTCGTGAACATCGACGGCGCCATCTCGATCACGTCGCCGACCGCCAGCGGACGGGCCGCCACGCTCTGGCCGTTCGGGAAGCCGTTGGCGTCCAGCGCGCCATGGCCGGGGTAGTCCTTGATCAGCACCGTGCAGCCGCCGTTGCCCAACTGGCCGTTGGCCGGGTAGGCCAGCGGCGCGCAGTTGCCGGGCTTGAGCAGTTCACCGTTGTTCATCCAGCCGTAGCCGGTCACGCCGACGCGGTCGATGGCGCGGAAGAAGGCGGTGCCACCGGGCAGGAAGTCGACGCTGTTGTACTGGTTGACCGTGATCACCGGCTTGGTCACGCCGGCAACGCGGCTGTTGTCGATGATCTCCATGCCCCAGGTGCGGTTCTTGAAGTACTGCGGCACGAAGAGCAGATAGGCGCCCGGTCCCTTGTCCACCGGCGCACCGGTGACGGGGTCGACGGTCTCGTTGGGGCCGTAGCCGATCTCGTTCCATTCCTCGCCGCGCTCGCGGCCATGGCGGCCCACGGCGCGGGCGCCGAAGCGGGTCACCAGGGTGCCATCGGACAGCGTGAACTGCAGCGACTCCAGCGGCTCCTGCGGCTGGTGCAGCGGCTGCGGCTCCACGCCGGTCAGGGGCGAGGCGTAGGGTGTGGTGGCCAGCAAGGGCAGGGTGTTGTCCGTGCCCTGCGAGCGGATCTCGACCTCGAACAGCGAGTAGCCGTAGTTGGTGGCGCGCTTGACGCCCTGCAGGCGCAGGTAGCGGGCCGAGACGCCAAGGTTGAGGAACTCCTCGGTGCCGCCCTTGCCCTCGGTCACGCGGCGCAGCAGGGACCAGTTCTGGCCGTCGTCCGAGATCTGGATCTCATATTCCTTGCCGTAGGCGTTCTCCCAGACCAGCTTCAGCGAGCCGACGGCCTTCTTGCCGCCCAGGTCGAACTGGATCCAGGCCTTGTCGTCGGCCGTGCTGGCCCAGCGCGAACCCAGATCGCCATCGATCGCCTTGGCGGCGTTCAGGCCGCCGTTCTCCACGGCGGAGGAGGTCGCCGCCGCCGGCGTGAGGCGCACGCTGGGCTGGCTCGGATCCGGCACGGGATCGGGCTCGGCCGGCGGCAGCTCGGGCGCGGCGCTGCCGCTGAAAGCCTGGATCTCGAAGATCGAATAGCCGTAGGGCGAGGAGCGCCGCAGACCCTGCATGCGCAGATAGCGGCCGCGGCCGGACAGGCCCTCGAGGTTCTCGACGCCGCCGGCGCTGTCGCCCACGCTGCGCAGCGTGGTCCATTGCGCGCCATCCTCGGAGATCTGCAGCTCGTAGCTCTGCGCGTGTGCATTCTCCCAATGGATCTGCACGCGGTTGATCGTGACGAGCTGCCCGTAGTCCAGGGTCAGGTGTTGCGCGTCGGAGAAGGCACTGCTCCAGCGCGTCGCGGCGTCGCCGTCGACCGCCTTCTCGCCGCCGAGGTCGCCGCGCTCCATCGAGCTGGCGCTGGCGGAGACCGGCCGCAGCGCCGTCTCGATATCGCCGGCCGCCTGAATGCGCGCCGACGGAGCGTCGGCGACCGCGTTGTCGGTCCCCCCGCCGCCGCCGCCGCAGGCGGTCAGCAAGGCCGTCAGCAGCGGCAGCCATAGCAGGCCCCGCCGCTGATCTTGCTTGTGAGTTTGGTGTCCCTTGTTGTGCATGGCACTCTCTCCTTGGCGCTTTTTGTTGCCGATCACCCCCCTAGAGTGAGGGGGGCGGCGGATTCTTGCGTCGAGAGTGCCGACCGGGTTGTCTTAGTCGTAAGCAGTCGTTAAATCCGGGCCGCCGGTGTTGGCCGCGCGCCTCGATCCGGGCCGATCGGGCGGTAGGCGCGCATTCGGTGGCATGAGATCGCGGCGGTCCGGGCGAGGTCCGGCAAGACCTGACCCCGACCGCGAGCTCCAGGGAGGGGCGACCGCAACGCCGGCGCCGTTGGGCGGCGGTCTCAGGCCGCCCGCAGCCCTATTTCATCCCGCCGCAGCCACATCAGGCTGGCCGGTTCGCTGAGGCAGCGCATGCGCTCGGTCGCGGCCAGCCGTTGGCCGTCGCCGATCGCGCTCAGGTGGGCATGTCGGGTGCGACCGCGCAGGCCATGGCCGGTGCGGCGCGTGCCCATGGCCTGGCGCGCCAGCTCGAACAGCCGGCCGCTGCGCAGGGCCTCGGCCCAGTCGGGCGTGGGGGCGGCCAGCTCCGCATAGGTCCAGGCGTGGCGCAGCACCGAGGGCGGCCGAGCCTCCTCCGGAATCAGCAGCAGCCGGGCGCGGCGCAGCCTGGCGCCGATGCTGCTGCGGCTGGTCAGCACCGTGATCGGCGCGGCCAGCAGCAGCGGCAGCGCGATCGGCGCCAGCCAGACCAGGGTCGAGGGCCGCAGCAGCGCCAGCGGCAGGGCCAGCAGCAGCACGGCGAGGCTCAGCGGCGCGTAATGTGCGAAGGCCTCGCGCCAGCTCACATCGCTGGCCTCGCGTGGCGGCGAGCGCCATTCGATCGGCCGGCCCCGCAGCGCACCGAGCAGACCGCCCAGCACGAACATCGTATGGGCCGCCATGCGCAGCGGTGCCTGCAGCATCGACAGGCCGGCCTCCAGCAGGCTGCCCGCCAGCAGCGCCGCGCTGCCGCCGTGCTGGGCCTGCTCGCCCTTCAGGATCACGGCCAGCAGGCCCAGCACGCGGGGCAGCGCCAGCATCGCGATGGTGCCGGCCCACAGCCCCAGCACGCCACGCGGCAGGCCCTCCGGGGGCAGCAGCGCGTCGCCGCTGCCGCTCAGCCACAGCAGCGCGCCCAGGCCCACATAGAGCAGCCACAGCGGCGCCGACAGATAGGCCAGCGCACCGGTCAGCAGCATCGCGCGATGCACCGCGTGCAGGCCCGGCTCGGCGATCAGGCGCGCATTCTGCAGATTGCCCTGGCACCAGCGGCGGTCGCGCTGCAGCTCGGCCAGCAGATGCGGGGGCTGCTGCTCGTAGCTGCCGGGCAGGTCGTGCACCAGCCAGACATGGTAGCCGGCGCGGCGCATCAGCGCGGCCTCGACGAAGTCGTGCGACATGATGTCGCGCCCGTGCAGCGGCGCCAGCGCGCAGTGCCGCATGAAGGGTTCGACGCGGATGATGGCGTTGTGGCCCCAGTAATGCGCCTCGCCCAGCTGCCAGTACTGCATGCCCGCCGTGAACAGGCGTCCGGCCACGCGGCCGGCGAACTGCTGGGCGCGCGCATGCAGGGTGTCGTGGCCGCAGGCCTGCGGCGCGGCCTGCAGGATGCCGGCGCCGGGATGCGCCTCCATCAGCCGCACCAGGCCCAGCAGGCAGTCGCCGCTCATCACGCTGTCGGCGTCCAGCACCACCATATAGCGGTAGTTGCGGCCCCAGCGGCGGCAGAAGTCGGCCACGTTGCCGGCCTTCTTCCTGCCGCGGCGCTGGCGCCAGCGGTAGTGGATGCGGCCCTGGCCGGCAAAGCGCTGGCGCAACTGCCCCCAAGCGGCCAGCTCGGCTGTCCGCACGTCGGGGTCGCTGCTGTCCGACAGGATGTAGACGTCGAACAGGCGCAGCGCGCCCGAGGCCGCCAGCGACTCGCAGGTGGCGCGCAGGCCGGCCATCACGGTGGCGACGTTCTCGTTGCAGATCGGCATGATCAGCGCGGTGCGGGCGTCGGCCGAGAGCGGCTTGAGGCCGGTGTCCTGGCGCGACATCGCATGCGGGTCGCCGCGCAGCGTGACCCAGAAGCCCATCACCGCGGTCAGGCAGCCGGCGCTGACCCAGGCGAACAGCAGGGCGAACAGGCCGATCTGCAGGCTTTGCAGCAGCGCGTTGCCGCCGACCGGCTGGGCGCGCGCCAGCACCACGGTGGCCAGCAGGGTGGACAGCAGCACGCCGACCATCAGGGTGCGGCGGCGCCGCTGCGCAGCGCGCTCCCAGGGCGCCGCTGTAGCGGCGGCGGGGCGGGCGCCCTCGATGGGGCTCTGACTGCCCCAGGGGCGGGGCAGCATGGCGCCGCGCATGATGGGCGGCATGCCGGCAGCGACCGGGCGACCGGTCAGCGGGGGGGAATTGTCGTGCTCCATGTTTCCGTCAAGGCCTGCTGGTTGTGTTGCAGAAAGCCGCGCAGCTCGGTGGGCTGCGAGGGGCGGAGTTGCTGCACGCGGACCGTCATGCGCCAGGCGCCGGTGACCGGGTTGCGGTAGGCATTGCGTTCGGTGATGCGGCCGTTGGCGTCGGTGCTGAGCACCGCCTCGACCTTGGCCTCGGCCGGCAGCGCGGCCAGCGCCGGGCCGTTGAAATCGACCACGTATTGCTGCTCGTT
This sequence comes from Roseateles sp. GW821-FHT09B06, assembly GCF_059418245.1. Taxonomy (NCBI): domain Bacteria; kingdom Pseudomonadati; phylum Pseudomonadota; class Betaproteobacteria; order Burkholderiales; family Sphaerotilaceae; genus Roseateles; species Roseateles sp. GW821-FHT09B06. Next base: position 37,542 of record NZ_JBWKPM010000033.1, read on the forward strand.
GGCGGCCAGCGCGGCAAAGCCCCGGCCGACGCGGCTCTGCGTGACCCAGGCGCCGGGCGGCCGCTGCTGCTGTTCGCCCTGCAGATGCAGGCGGTAGCCGAAGTCCAGCGGCTGGCCGGGCGCCGGCAGCTTCTCGGGCACCCAGTAGGCGACCACGTTGTCGTTGGTCTCGTCGGGCGTGTGCAGCAGCATCAGCTCGACGCGGCCGGGGCCCCAGTCGCCGACGGGCTCGATCCAGGCGCTCGGGCGCAGCTCGTAGCGCGCCTCGGTGTCCTCGTAGTTGGCGAAGGCGCGGTCGCGCTGCATCAGGCCGAAGCCGCGCAGGCCCTTCATCGCGAACGAGGTGGTCAGCGTGCCGGACGGGTTGATCAGCGGGCGCCAGATCCATTCGCCCTCGCCGGTGGCCACCATCAGGCCGTCGGAGTCGTGCACCTCGGGGCGGAAGTCGGTGCGGTGCGGCTGGTTCTCGCCGAACATGTACATGCTGGTCAGCGGCGCCAGCGCCAGGGTCCTGACCGACTCGCGCAGGTAGAGCCGGCTCTGCACGTCGACCCGCGTGTTTGCGCCGGGCGCGACCACGAAACGGTAGGCCCCGGTGGCACGCGGCGAGTCCAGCAGCGCATAGATCGTCAGGGTGCCGGCGTCCGCGGCGGGCTTCTCGATCCAGAACTCGGTGAAGCGCGGGAACTCCTCGCCGCGCCGGCGTGCCGGGTCGCCGGTGGTGTCGATGGCCAGGCCGCGCGCCGACAGGCCGTAATGCTGGCCGGCGCCGAGCGCGCGGAAATAGCTGGCGCCCAGGAAGACGACCAGCTCGTCCTTGTAGGCCGGGTTGTTGAGCGCGTAGTGGGCGCGGAAGCCGGCGAAGCCCAGATCGCCCCAGCGGGTGGCGAACTTGTTCTTGCCGTAGTCGAAGTCCTCGCGCTGGAAGGCGATGTTGCGCACGCCCTGGGGCGTCACCTCGTTGATGCGCACCGCCTGGGTCTGGAACTTGCCCAGATGGAAGAACATCAGCTCGAAGGGCAGCTTCTGATCGCGCCACAGCGCGCGCTCGGGCTTGAAGCGGATGTCGCGGTACTGGTCGTAGCTCAGGGCCTTGAGCTCGTCGGGCAGGGCCAGGGACGGTGCCGCATAGGGGCGCTGGGCCAGCTGGCGCGCCTTCGCGGCCACCTCGTCCAGGTCGAAGGCCTGCGCCGATCCGCCGGTCAGCAGGGCGGTGCCGAGCAGCAGGCCGTGGAGGGGGAGGAGATGTTTAGGCATTGGGATGCTTACAGCGAATCCCATGCCAGCTTGAAAAAGCTTTCTAGATCAAAGGCTTGCGTGAAAAAGCCGGGGCCGGCGGCGGAGAAGCGTCGCCGTCCGGCGACAGGCCGCCGGCGCTCTTTGCCAAGTGCTTGATGGCAAAGGAAAAATCCCTGTCGCTAGGCGGCGACAGGAGGGTCTGCGGGCCCATCATCGCTGCGGCCATCGGCACGGAACAGGCCCGGTGTCAGCCCATGCTTCTGCAGCAGGCGATAGAACTCGGTGCGGTTGCGGTCGGCCAGGCGGGCGGCGTCCGCCACATGGCCGTCGGTCAGCTTCAGCAGATCGACCAGATAGGCATATTCGAAACGCCGGCGCGCCTCGGCATAGGACAGCACCTCCATGCTGGGCACGCGCAGCGCGCGCTGCACCAGGCTCAGCGGGATCAGCGGCGTGGTGGCCAGCGCGCTGACCTGCTCCACCACGTTGTGCAGCTGGCGCACATTGCCCGGCCAGGCGGCGGTGCTCAGGGCCTTCAGCGCGTCGGGGGCAAAGCCGTTCAGGCGCTTGCCGTACTTGTCGGCCAGGCGGGCCAGGAAATGCTGGGCCAGCAGGGGGATGTCCTCGCGGCGTTGCGCCAGCGTGGGCATGTCCAGCGCGACGACATTGAGCCGGTAGAACAGGTCCTCGCGGAACTGGCCCTCGGCCATGGCCGCGTCCAGGTCGCGGTGGGTGGCCGAGAGCAGGCGCACGTCGACCGGCACGCTGTCGCTGGCGCCCACCGGCCGCACCTGGCGCTCCTGCAGCACGCGCAGCAGCTTGACCTGCAGCGGCAGCGGCATGTCGCCGATCTCGTCCAGGAACAGGGTGCCGCCGTTGGCGGCCTGGAACAGGCCGCGGTGATGGGCCACCGCGCCGGTGAAGGCGCCCTTGACATGGCCGAACAGCTCGGACTCCAGCAGCGATTCGGGGATGGCGCCGCAGTTCACCGCCACGAAGGGCTTGGCGGCGCGCGGGCTGGCCTTGTGGATGGCCTGGGCCAGCAGCTCCTTGCCGCTGCCGCTCTCGCCGCGTATCAGCACGCTGGCCTGCGAGGCCGCCACCAGCTTGGCCTCGGCCAGCAATTCGGCCATCGCGTTGGAGCGGCTGACTATGGATACGCGCCAGGCCTCGGCCGGCTGCTCGGCCGGCAGCGCCTGGGGCGCGGCCAGCGCCAGGGCCTCGCGGATGGTTTCCAGCAGGGCCTTGCCGTCGAAGGGCTTGGTCAGATAGGTGTAGACGCCGCGCGTGGTGGCCTCGACCGCGTCCGGGATGGTGCCATGCGCGGTCAGCAGGATCACCGGCAGCGCCGGATCGCGCTCGCGGATCGCGTCGAACAGTGCCAGGCCATCCTTGCCGGGCAGTTGCACGTCGCTGATCACCAGGGCCGGGCGCTGCACCGCGATCTGGGCCAGCGCGGCCTCGGCGCTCTCCACCGCGGTGATCTGATAGCCGGCGGCCAGCAGCCGCATCGACAGCAGTTTCAGCAGGTCGGCATCGTCGTCGACCAGCAGCAGGCGCGCGCCGACGCTCATTTCGGCGCGGCCGGTGTCGAGGCCGGCGGGGTTGCGGGGGGGCGGCTGTGCAGGCTGCGCTCGATGGCCTTCAGGGCCTCCAGCTTTTCGTTGAGCTGGTCCAGGCGGCGCTGGTTGTCGCGCGCCTGCTGATTGAGCCGCTCGATCTCGCCCTCCAGCCGGCGCTGTTCGGCCAGGCGCGAGGCCAGCACGCGCGCCAGCCCCTGCCAGGCCCGGGCCTCCGGCGCCTCGCTGCGCTGCAGCGGGTTCAGCAGGTTCTGGGCGCGCGTCAGCTCGCCGGGGTTGGCATGGCTGAGGCTGAGCGTCAGCGCCAGCTGCAGGGCCGCGGCCGGGGCCAGGTTGGCGTCATCGGCCGGCGCACCGGCGGCGACGATCTCCTGAGCCAGCTCGGCCGGCGCCAGCTTGTGGAGGCGCTCGTGCTGGGCCAGGAACTGCCGGGCCGCCTGATCGGCCGGCTCGACCTTGGGCACGAGGACCTCCACGCGCTGCTCGCGGATCTCGATCTTGGGCGGCAGCGGCACACAGGCGGTCAGGCCGGCCAGCAGGGCCATGGGCAGCAGTCGGAGCAGCGATAGCGGATGGTCAGGGACTGGCATGGGGCAACTGGATCCTGAAATGGGCGCCGGGTTCGGTGGGCATCAGCTCGATGGCCCCGCCATGGGCGGCAATGTATTCCTGCACGATGGACAGCCCGACCCCGGTGCCGCGCAGCGCGCCGTCGGGCTGGCGCTCGCCGCGGTAGAAGGGCTCGAACACGCGCGCTCGGTCGGCCGGCGCGATGCCCGGGCCCTGATCCGTGATGTCGATGAGCACATGGCCGGCCCGCTGCGACAGATGCAAGCGGATGCCGCCGCCGATGGGGCTGAAGCGTATCGCATTGGACAGCAGGTTCGCGAGCGCCGTGCCCAGCTTGTCGGGGTCGACCGCGGCCTCGACCGGGTCGCCGTCCACCTCGACGCGCAATTGCCGTGCCTGCCACTGCAGGCGCTGGGCCTCGACCAGGCCACGGATCAGCGCGGCCAGGTCGGTGGGGCGGCGCTGCAGCTGGCGCGCCTCGAAGGCGGCGGCGTTGAAGCGCAGCAGATCCTCGATCTGGCGCTGCAACTGGGCGGTGTTGTGGGCCAGGATGCGGGCGATCTCGCGCTGGTCGGGACTCAGCTCGCCGGCCACGCCGTCCTCCAGCAGGGCCACGCCCTCGCGCAACGCGGCCAGCGGCGTCTTCAGCTCGTGCGAGACATGGCGCAGAAAGCGCGCCTTGTCGGCGTCCAGCTCGGCCAGGCGCAGGCGCAGCCAGTCCAGGCGCTGGCCCAGCGAGCGCAGATCGCTGGGCCCCTCGATCTCGACCGGGTTCTCCAGCCGGTTCTCGCCCAGGCCGACGATGGCCCGCTCCAGTCGGCGCAGCGGCCTGGTCAGCCAGACGCCGAACAGCAGCGACAGCGCGGCCGCCAGCACGATGGCGCCGGCCACCTGGCGGCCCAGGCGGATGCGGCCATCCTCCAGCTGCTGCTGCAGCGCCTGGCTGCGGGCCTGGACCTGGCGCTGCATGGCGGCGCCGATCTCCTGGCCGAGGTCGTCGAGCTCGCGGAACAGCGCGGCCAGCACCGGCTCCTGGCGGCGCGCCGGGCCGGGGCTGTCGAGCCGGGCGCGGATCGCGCCCAGCAGCTCGCGCCAGGCGCCGGCCTGCGGGGCCGACAGCTGCTGGGCCTGCAGTTGCAGCAGCAGTTGCTCGGCGTCGCCGGCGGCTTCCTCGAAGCGCTGGCGCAGCACGCGGTCCTCCAGCACCAGGTATTGGCGCGCGGCGCGCTCCATCGCGACCTGGCGTTCGGTCAGCTGCTGCAGGGTGGTGTTGAGCTGGCCGGCGCGCTCGGCCGCGTCGCGGCTTTGCAGGGTCAGGCGCTCCAGCGTGAACAGCCCCCCCAGCGAGGCGGCGGCCAGCAGGCCGGCAATCAGCAGGAAGCCGATCAGCAGCAACTGGCGGAACGAGGCGCGGTACAGCGTCAGCATGCGGGCGTCGGCAGGCGGCGGGTCGGGCCGCCGGGGCGGTCGATCAGGTCTCGGCCAGCAACTGCTCGACCAGCCCGTGCAGCGCGGCAAAGTCCGGCGCGCCGACGTAGCGCTTGACGATCTCGCCGCGCTTGTTGATCAGCAGGGTGGTCGGGGTCAGGCGCACGTCGCCGAACTTCTGGGCGATGGCGCCGGTGTTGTCGATCGCGACGCCGAAGGGCAGCTTGCGGCTTTGCGCGAAGTTGGCCACGAAGGCCGGCGGGTCGTAGCTCATCGCCACCGCCAGGGTGTCGAAGCCGCGCGCCTTGTATTTCTCGTGCGTGGCGACGATCTCGGGCATCTCGGCCACGCAGGTGGTGCAGCTGGTGGCCCAGAAATTCACCAGCATGACCTTGCCCTTCCACTGCACGGACTCGGCCTTGGCGCCGTCCAGCAGCACGTAGTTGAAGGCCGGCGCGGTTTCGCGCTGGGCCAGGCTCTGATAGGCCAGCAGGCCGGCACCGGCCAGCAGGGCCAGGGCCACGGCGGGGACAAGGAGGCGGCTCGACTTCATGGGCTCAGTGTAGACCAGGGGCTGGCGCCCCGTTGTTACAGGGCCTTGGAGAGTTCGAACAGCAGCACCGAGGGCAGGGCGTCGGCCACATGGCGGCGCGCGATGCGGGCCAGGCCGTCGGCGGTGGCGGTGGAGAGCTGGGTCTGGTGGTCCTCGTCCAGCACCTCGATCAGGCTGAACTGCGGCACCTCGCGGCGCAGCTCGGCCAGCAGCATCTCGAAGCCGGGCCCGCGCTGGGCGCTCTCGAACAGGATGGCGTGCGGCAGACCCTCGGCGCAGAAGCGCAGCGCCTCGTCGGCGCTGTCGACCATGTCGATGATCAGGCCCATGTGCTGCACCGCCTCCTGCAGCTGGCCGCGCAGCTCGTGGCGCGGCGAGACGATCAGCAGATGGCTGCCGGCCAGCGGCTTGGGCTTGCCCGAGGGCGCGAGTTCGGCGTCGGCCAGGGCGGCCGCGGCGGCGGCCGCGCCGGACTCCTCGCTCATGCCGGGCGGGAACTCGAGGGTCAGCGTGGTGAAGCCGGCCTGGTCTTCGCGCAGCGGCAGCACGCCCAGGGTCAGGGCGGTCTGTTCCACCAGGCGCCAGGCCAGCGAGTTCAGGGCCGAGGGCGGCGTGCGGGCCTCGGCCGGTGCGTCCAGCGAGCGGTGCGCGAAGCGGCATACCAGGCGGGGCTTGGCCGGCCAGGGCGTCAGGTCCAGGCGCAGATCGATCGAGGAATGGGTGCTGGTCAGGGTCCAGTCCAGCAGCGCATTGAACAGCGAGTACATCAGCGCGCCGTCCGCCAGCACCTCGACCGGCTTGAGTGCCTGGCGCACCTGGATGCCGCGCGCCTGGGTGTCGCGGCTGCGCTGGGCCAGCACGCCGCGCAGCAGCTGGGCCAGCTGCAGCCGTTCGCGCGCCAGCCGCAGCTGGCCGGAGGCCAGCCGCGCCAGTTGCTGGCCCATGATGCCGGCCTCGCGCGCCTGGGCCACGCTCTCGCGCAGCGTGCGCAGGCCCTGGCGGTCGATCTGGCCGGTGACGCTGAGGTCGTGGATGCGCTCCAGTGCGGCGCTCAGCGGCCCGGCGATCTCGGCACCCAGCTGCTGCATGATCTCGGCCCATTGCGCATGGCTCAGCCCCTGCGCCACATCGTTGGCGGCGCCGCTGACCGGTGCGGAAGGGGCGGGCGTTGGGTTGGACATGGAGCGCAGGGTCGGGGTTCCGGGCGGGCTTGTTGTTGGGCTTTGTACGGCTAGGGCGACAGGGAGCCGGAACTCCTGAAGCGGTCGCCATGGTCCGAGCGCCCCCCTGGAGCGTCCATCCCCCGTCCCGGGGGAAACACCCATGGCGGTGCCGCGCGCTGCGGCGATCCGAGAACTATCTCACGCTCGGGCCAGCGTCAGCAGATGGTGCAGCAGGGCGTCGGGCGCGCTGATCATGGCGTCGTGGCCGGTGGCGATCTCCAGCACCAGGCACCATGCCAGGCGCCATGCACCAGGACGAAATCGCTCATTGCACGGCACCTTGTTCGCGCAGGGCGGCGATCTCGGCGGGGGACAGGCCCGCCTCGGCCAGGATCTCCGCGCTGTGCTGGCCCAGCAGCGGCGGCGGGTGGCGGTAGCCGACCGGCGTGAGCGACAGCTTCATCGGGCTGGCCACCAGGCGCAGCGCGTCGCTGAGCGGGTGCGCCATCGCCACGGTCATGTCGCGGGCCTGGACCTGCGGGTCGGCAAACACCTCGGCCAGATTGTTGATCGCGCCGCAGGGCACCTTGGCGGCTTCCAGGGCGGCGAGCCAGTCGTTGCGCGGGCGGCTGCGGATGACGGCCGCGATCTCGGGTACCAGCAGCTCGCGGTGGCGCACGCGCCCGGCGTTCTTGGCGAAGCGCGCGTCCGCCGACCAGTCGGGGCGGCCCGCGATCTCGGCGAACTTGGCGAACTGGCCATCGTTGCCGACCGCCAGGATCAGGTGGCCATCGCTGGCCTCGAACACCTGGTAGGGCACGATGTTCTGGTGCGCATTGCCCATGCGGCCCGGCGGCTGGCCGGTGCAGAGGTAGTTGCTGCCCAGATTGGCCAGCGTCGCCACCTGGGTGTCCAAGAGGGCCATGTCGATCACCTGGCCCTGGCCGGTGGCGTCGCGGTGGCGCAGCGCGGCCAGGATCGCGACCGTGGCATAGAGGCCGGTGAACAGGTCGGCCACGGCCACGCCCACCTTCTGCGGACCGCCGCCGGGCAGGTCGTCGCGTTCGCCGGTGACGCTCATCAGGCCGCCCAGGCCCTGCACCGCGTAGTCGTAGCCGGCGCGGTCCTTGTAGGGGCCGGTCTGGCCGAAGCCGGTGATCGAGCAGACGACCAGGCCGGGGTGGTCGGCCAGCAGGCTTTGCGCGTCGAGGCCGTAGCGTGCCAGGTCGCCGACCTTGAAGTTCTCCACCAGCACGTCGACCTGGCCGGCCAGGCGCCGGATCAAGGCCTGACCCTCGGGCCGGGCGATGTCCACCGCCAGCGAGCGCTTGTTGCGGTTGGCGCCCAGGTAATAGGCGGCCTCGGAGCTGTCCCGCCCGTCGCGGTCCTTCAGATAGGGCGGGCCCCAGGCTCGGGTGTCGTCGCCGCTGCCGGGGCGTTCGATCTTGATCACGTCGGCGCCGAGGTCGGCCAGGGTCTGGGTGCACCAGGGGCCGGCCAGCACGCGCGACAGGTCCAGCACGCGCACGCCGCTCAGGGCGCCGGGAGGGAAGGGGGCGGAGGTCTGCATGTGGCGATTGTGCGGCAGGCCCTTGCGGATAATGGGCGCATGAAGAACAGCAATGCGGCCCTGCCGGGCCTGGTGCTCCTCGTGTTGGCCGCCTGCGCGCCCAGCCTGGACTGGCGCGAGGTGCGCCCCGCCGGCGCGGGCTTGCTGGCCCTGTTCCCCTGCAAGCCCGAGGTCGAGAGTCGCACGCAGCCGGCGGCGATGGGCCTGGCGGTCTGCAAGGCGGCCGGACAGAGCTTCTCGGTGTCCTGGGCCGAGCTGGCCGAGCCGGCCCAGGTGGGCCCGGCGCTGCAGCAGATGCGCGAGACCCTGGCCGCCAAGCTGGAGGCGCGCCCGGCGCCCGGCCAGGCGCTGCAGGTGCCGGGCATGACGCCGAATCCCCAGGCACAGCAGCAGATGCTGGACGGCGCGCAGCAGCATGGTTGGGTGGCCGTGTTCTCCCGGGGGCTGCGGGTCTACCAGGCCACCCAGCTGGGTGCCAAGCCCGATCCGGCGGCCTGGGAGACCTTCGTCGCGGGCTTGCGGCTGGCGCCCTGAACGCACTGCGGCTCCCGACGATAATCAAGCCATGTCTGGCCTCTTGCTGATTGCTCATGCGCCCCTGGCCACCGCCCTGAAGGCGGTGGCCGAGCACACCTTTCCGAACTGTTCGATTCAGCTGTCGGTGCTGGACGTGACGCCCGAGATGTCGGTGGACGAGGTGGAGGTCCGGGCGCGCGCGCTGCTGGCCGAGGCCGGCCATGCCGAATCGCTGGTGCTGACCGACGTGTTCGGTGCCACGCCCTGCAACGCCGCCCAGCGCCTGATCGGCGGGGGCGACCATGTGCGGGTGATCGCCGGCGTCAATGTGCCGATGCTGTGGCGTGCGCTGTGCTACGCGGCCGAGCCGCTCGCCAGCCTGGTGCAGCGCGCCAGCGAGGGTGGCGCGCGCGGCATTGTGACGGGGCCATCCTCGACAGACTCTTCCTCATCAACCTCTTGAACGGCCGATGCTCAAGTCCACGCTCACCATCAGCAACAAACTGGGCCTGCATGCCCGCGCCTCGGCCAAGCTGACCAAGCTGGCAGGCGGTTTCCAATGTGAAGTATTCATGAGTCGCAACGGCCGGCGCGTCAATGCCAAGAGCATCATGGGCGTGATGATGCTGGCGGCGGGCCTGGGTTCCGAGGTGGAACTGGAGACCGAGGGCTCGGACGAGCGGGCCGCCCAGGACGCGATCGCAGCCCTGGTGAACGACAAGTTCGGCGAAGGGCAGTAAGCAGGGCGGCCGTCCCTGGGTGTCAGGGGGCGGCCGTTGGGTCGCCTCAGGCCTGCTCGATGAAATGTCGGCGGTAGCGTGCCGGCAGGTCCTGGATACGCATCAGCAGCGGCAGGTCGGCCGTGTTGAAGTCCGGATCCCAGGCCGGCGCGCCCAGCACCTTGGCGCCGCAGCGCAGATAGCCCTTGATCAGCGGCGGTGCTTCGGCGGCCAGGTCTTGACGCAGTTCGTCCACGGGCAGCGGCAGGCGCGGGCGCACCTGATGCTCGATGCCAGCCAGATGGGTCTGCGACAGCTGTCGCCACAGGCTGGCGGCGTAATGGCCGCCGTCGCGCATGCTGATGCTGGCGCAGCCGATCATCGTGTCCAGTGCGTTGCGCTGCATGAATTCGGCCAGCGCGGCCCACAACAGCATGATGGCGCCGCCCGAGCGGTGCTCCGAGTGCACGCAGGAACGCCCCAACTCCACCATCTGCGGGCGCAGGGCGCGCAGGCGGGTCAGGTCGAACTCGGTTTCGCTGTACAGACCGCCGGCGCGCTTGGCGGCGGCGGGTGTTAGCACGCGGTAGGTGCCGATCACCGGGCCGCTGTGCTGGCCGGGTTCGACGGCGCGCACCAGCAGGTGCTCGCAGAAGGGGTCGAAGGCGTCGATGTCGTGGCCGGCCGGCGCACCCTGGGGCGGGCTCAGGCGGGCGCCCATCTCGTCGACGAAGACGGTATAGCGCAGGCGCTGGGCCTCGCGCACCTCGTCCTCGTGGCGCGCCCAGGCCACATCGAGGCGGGGCTTGGCGCTCGCCTGCGGCCGGCGCTCGGGCTGGGCATGGCTTAGCGGCGGCAGATGCGAAAAAGCAGGCGTGTGGGGAAGCGTGGGCTGTGGGATGTCCCTCATGGGCGGCCTCGTCGTTGCTTGACGAGAGGCATGCTCGGGTGCGCGGGTGACGCCGCCGTGACGGGTGGGTGACGAATCCATGAAGGGGGCCGCGCTGCTACAGTCGGCGCATGAGTTTTCAGGTCTTCGGCATTCCGGTATCGCGCGGCGTGGCCATCGGCCGGGCCGTGCTGGTGGCGTCCAGTCGCGTCGACGTGGCGCATTACTTCATCGGCGCGGATCAGATCGAGGCCGAGATCCAGCGCGCCGTGGCGGCTCGCGATGAGGTCGCGGCGGAGCTGACGGCGCTGCGCGACGACCTGCCCGGCGACGCGCCGCACGAACTGGCGGCCCTGCTTGACGTGCATCTGATGCTGCTGCACGACGAGGCGCTGACCGGCGCGACCAAGCAGTGGATCATCGACCGGCACTACAACGCGGAATGGGCGCTGTCGGCCCAGCTGGAGGTGCTGGCACGCCAGTTCGACGAGATGGAGGATGATTACCTGCGCGAACGCAAGGCCGATTTGGAGCAGGTGGTCGAACGCATCCTCGACGCGCTTGCGCGCGCGCAGGGCAAGGCCGGTATAAGCGCGGCCAGCGTGGTGCAGCGCGACTTTGCCGGCGAGGATCCGCTGTTGCTGGTGGCGGCCGACATCGCGCCGGCCGACATGATGCAGTTCAAGCGCAGCGTGTTCCATGGCTTCATCACCGACATCGGCGGCAAGACCTCGCATACCGCGATCGTGGCGCGCAGCATGGACATCCCGGCCGTGGTGGGCACGCGCGAGGCCTCGCGTCTGATCCGCCAGGACGACTGGGTCATCATCGACGGCGATGTGGGGGCGGTGATCGTCAACCCCTCGCCGATCGTGCTGGAGGAATACCGTTTCCGCCAGCGCCAGAGCGAGCTGGAGCGCGCGCGCTTGACAAGGCTGCGCCACACGCCGGCCGTCACGCTGGACGGCGAGCGGGTCGAGTTGCAGGCCAATATCGAGCTGCCGGCCGATGCGGTCGCTGCCGTCGAGGCGGGAGCCACGGGGGTGGGGCTGTTCCGCAGCGAGTTCCTGTTCATGAACCGCGAGGGTGAATTGCCGGGCGAGGATGAGCAGTTCGAGGCCTACCGTGCGGCCGTCGAGGCGATGAAGGGCATGCCGGTGACGATCCGCACGATCGATATCGGGGCCGACAAGCCGCTGGAGCGCATGACATCGAGCGAGCTGCGACATGAGCATGTGCTGAACCCGGCCATGGGATTGCGCGCGATCCGTTGGAGCCTGGCCGAACCCAGTATGTTTCGCCAGCAACTGCGCGCGATCTATCGCGCCAGCGCCTATGGGAAGCTGCGGCTGCTGATTCCCATGGTGGCGCATCTGGCCGAGATCCGGCAGGTGGGCGAGGCAATCAAGCGGGTGCAGCAGCAACTGACCGAGGCCGGGCAGGCCTATACCCATGTGGAGCTGGGTGTGATGATCGAAATCCCGGCGGCGGCGGTCATGCTGCCGCTGCTGCTGCCGCATGTGGACTTCATCTCGATCGGCACCAACGATCTGATCCAGTACACGCTCGCCATCGATCGTGCCGACGAAGCGGTAGCGCATCTCTACGATCCGTGGCATCCGGCCGTCTTGCAACTGATTGCCGGCTCGATCGCCCAGGCGCGCCAGGCCGGCAAGTCGGTGAGCGTGTGCGGCGAGATGGCGGGTGACGCCATGTTCACCGATCTGTTGCTGGCCATGGGGTTGCGCAATTTTTCGATGCACCCTTCGCAACTCCCCTCGGTCAAGCAGCGCATCCTGCGTGCCGATGCCGGCCGCCTGGCGGCGCTGCTGCCGGAGGTGCTGAATTGTGAGGACCCTCAGCGCAAGGCTGAGCTGGCGTTCGCACCGCAGCGCCCCACAGGCCTGCTGCAGTAGTTCGGTCTGTGTGAACAAAGTTTCTTGTGGCCGGAAAATCTTGTGCTACAGTCGTGGGCTTCGCTGATCACAGCGGCTCGCAAGAGCGGCAGGTGGTGAGTGAAGGGAAGCGAAA
>NZ_JBWKPM010000034.1:0-48734 GCF_059418245.1 Roseateles sp. GW821-FHT09B06
CCCAGATCGCGGGCCTCAAGACCGACCAGGTTGCCAAGCTGGAATCCGATGATCTGAAGGCCTTGTCCACCGCCGCGGTCCGCGCGCTCAGCACCGCCCAGCTGGCCGCGCTGGACTCCGACCAGATCGGCGCCTTGGGCACCGCCCAGGTTGCCTCGCTGACGACGGGCCAGATCGCCGGTCTGAGCAGCGATGACCTGAATGCCCTGACCACCGCCCAGTTCGCGGTGCTGAGCACGGCCCAGATCGCGGCGATCGGCACCGCCGCGGTCTCCACCTTGACCAGCGAGGACCTCGCCGGCCTGGGCTCGGCCGGCATCCGCGGCCTGAGCAGCGCCCAGATCGGCGCGCTGAGCACCGAGAACATCCAGGCCATCACCACGGCCCAGGCCGCCCAGCTGAGCTCGGCCCAGATCGGCGGCCTGAAGACCGACCAGATCGCGGCACTCGAAACCGACGACCTGCGCGCCCTGAGCAGCAGCGCGCTGCGCGGCCTGAACACCGCCCAGTTCGCGGCGCTGAGCTCCGACCATATGGCGGCGCTGACCAGCGCGCAGATCGCCGGCCTGGGCACCCAGCACATCGCCGGGCTGACCAGCGACGGGCTGAACGCGCTGACCACCGCGCAGTTCGCCGGCCTGTCGACCCTGCAACTGGGCGCGCTGACCACGGCGCAGATGGCCAATCTGCAGTCCGATGACCTGCAGGCCATCGGCTCCACCGGCATCCGCGCCTTCGGTTCCGCCCAACTGGCGCAGCTGAGCACCGACAATATGGTGGCGCTGACCAGCGCCCAGGTCGCCCAGCTGAGTTCGGCCCAGGTGGCCGGCTTCGGCAGCGACCAGATCGCCAAGCTGGAAAGCGCGGACATCGGCGCCCTGGGCACCGCGGCCCTGCGTTCGCTGAGCAGCGCCCAGTTCGCCGCGCTGGACTCCGAGCAGATCAGCCAGCTGACGGCCGGCCAGGTCGCCGCGCTCGGCTCGCACCAGATCGCCGCGCTGGACACGGCCGAGCTGAATGCGCTGGGCACCGCCGCCTTCGCCGCGATGACCTCGACCCAGGTCGTGGGCCTGAGCAGCGATCAGATCGGGGCCCTGGAAACCGATGACCTGCGCGCCCTGAGCGTCTTCAGCATGCGGGCCCTGAGCACGGCCCAGTTGGCCGCGCTGACCACCGACCAGATGCCGACGCTGACGAACCTGCAGCTGCAGTCGCTCAGCACGGCTCAGGTCGCCGGTCTGCAGACCGAGGATGTGCAGGCGTTGACGAGCGGCCAGTTCGCGGCCCTGAGCAGCGCCCAGCTGGGTGCGCTCGGCACGGCCCAGGTCGCGGCCATCAGCAGCGAGGATCTGGCGGCCATCGGCACCGGCGGCATCCGCGCCTTCGGCTCGGCAGCCCTGCAGGCGATGGACTCCGACCAGATCGGTGCCCTGACCAGCGCCCAGTTCGGCATGCTCAGCAGCGCGCAGATCGTCGGCATCTCGACCGCCGATTTTGGAGCCATCGGCACCGAGGACTTCCGTGCCCTCAGCACCGGCGCGCTGCGCGCCCTGACGACCGACCAGGTCCAGGCCCTGTCCAGCGATCAGTTCGCAGCGCTGAGCAGCCAGCAGCTGAGCGCGCTGACCACGGCCCAGATCAGCGTGCTGCAGTCCGAGGACATCGCGGCCCTGAGCTCGGCCCAGGTCGCGACGCTCGGGTCCGCCCAGATCGGCGCGCTGAGCACCGACGCCTTCCTGCAGCTGGATTCGTCCGACATCACCGCGCTGACCACGGCCCAGGTGGCCGGCCTCAGCACGGCTCAGCTGTCGGTGATGAGCAGCGACCAGATGATGGGCTTCGAGGCGGCCGACATCGCCAAGATGAACATGACGCAGGCCAACGCCCTGCTGGCCAATACCGATGCGATGAGCGTGATGAGCGGCGAGCAGCTCGACGCGCTGATCCTGACCTCGCCGATCGTGCTGGATCTGGATGGCAACGGCATCCAGACCCTGTCTGCCGCCAACGGCGTGAACTTCGACCTGAACGCCACCGGCAACAGCCAGAAGTACGGCTGGGTGGGCGGTGCAGACGGCCTGCTGGTGATGGATCGCAACGGTGACGGCCAGATCAACAGCGGCGCCGAGCTGTTCGGCAACGGCACCAGCCTGGCCAACGGCCAGCATGCCGCGAACGGCTATGTCGCGATGCAGCAGGAGGACGGCAACAAGGACGGCGTGCTGAACCAGTTGGACGGCAGCTTCAAGGACCTGCGCGTCTGGGTGGACGCCAACCACGACGGCAAGACCGATGCCGGCGAGCTGAAGGGCCTGGCCGAACTGGGCATCGTCTCGCTGGACCTGAACGCCCAGTCCAGCGCGGCGGTCGACAACGGCAATCTGGTGGGCCTGGTGTCCGGCTATACCAAGGCCGACGGCAGCAGCCACGCCATGGCCGACGTCTGGTTCGCCAAGGACGTGGCGCCGGAAGGCAGCAGCGCACAGCCTGCGTCGGTTCAGCTCGGCGACCTGCTGGCCGCGCCGGCCGCGCAAACCCTGCCGGGTGCCGAGGCGGGCACGGCGGCGGCAACGACCCAGGCCATGGCCGCGGTCGTGGTCCTGCCCAAGCTGCCCGACGAGGAGCACAACGGCCTGTCCAACCCGCTGATCTGAACCCCGGTTCAGCGGCGCAACGCCCCGCCCGGTAGCAGCCCGGCGGGGCGTTTTTCTTGGCAGCGCCACGGCCGGCCAGCCGTCCGCCGCCGCTTGCAAGTGCTCCCGATCAGCCCTGCAGCGCTTCCATCAGCACCTCCTGCACGATGCGACCGCCTTCGGGCGTGGCCCAGCTGCCCGCCAGTTCGGCAATCAGCTGGTTGGTGCTGGTCAAGGTGACGCCGTTCTTTTCCATACGGCGCAAGGCCATGTCATCGGCAATCTTGCTCGGCGAGCCGCCGGCATCCGCCACCACCTGCACCTGATAGCCCTGCGACGCCAGGCTCAGCGCCGGGTAGACCGTGCACACGTCATTGGTCACGCCGGCGATGACGAACTTGCGGCGTCCGGTCGCCCGCACCGCCGCGGCGAAGTGCGCATCGTCCATCGCGTTGACCACGCCAAGGCGCTTGATGCGCGCGGCGAACTCGGCCGGGAAGATGTCCGCTAACTCGCTGAGCAGCGGCCCCTGGGCGTACTCCTCCATGCTGGACGTCATGACCATGGGGACCTTCAGGATTCGGGCGGTCTTGGCCAGCATCAGGGCGTTGCGCTTCATCTCCTCGAAGGGGATGGACTTCACCCAGTTCATCGTGCCCACCTGATGGTCGATCAGCAGCAAGGCGGCGGTGTCGGGTGTGAATCGTTCAAACTTCATGATCTGCTCCCAGGTTGGGGTCGGGGCAGGTGCCCCGGATATGTGCGGCCCGTCAAGGCATGCCAAAGTCCTCAGGCGGGTTCGGCCACCGCCAGCGCCGGATAGTCGATATAGCCCTTGGCGGTCGGCGGCGCGAAGAAGGTGTTGCGGTCGGCGGCGTTAAGGGCAGCGCCCACGCGGAAGCGCTCCGGCAGGTCGGGATTCGCAAGAAAGGCGCTGCCGAACACCACGGCGTCGGCCTTGCCCTCGGCCAGCACGGCCTCGGCGCTGTCCCGGGTCAGGCCGCCGCCGATCAGATAGGCGCCGTCGAAGCGCGAGCGCAGCAGGGCGTGGTAATCGACATTCGCCCCGAACAGCGCGACATGCAGATAGGCCAGGCCCAGGCCGCGCAACCGATCGACGAGGTAGGTGTAGGTCTGCTGCGGCGCGGCATCGGTGATGCTGTTGTAGTTCATCTCCGGCGAGATCTTGATGCCGACCCGGTCGGCACCGGCCTCGGCCACCATCGCGGCCAGCACTTCCAGCACGAAGCGGGCGCGCCCCTCGACCGAGCCGCCATACTGGTCCTGGCGCTGGTTGCTGCCCGACGAGAGGAACTGCTCGGGCAGATAGCCGGAGGCCGCATGCAGTTCCACGCCGTCGAAGCCGGCGTCGATGGCACGACGGGTGGCTTGGGCGTAGTCGTCAATGACGCCGACGATCTCGGCCTGGCTCAGCACGCGCGGCGTGACAAAGTCGACCTGGCCGGCCGGGGTCCATGCCTGACCCTCGGGCTTGACGGCCGAGGGCGCCACCGGTGTCGCGCCACCGAGCAGCGAGGGATGCGAGACCCGGCCGCAATGCATCAGCTGCATGAAGATGCGGCCGCCGCGGGCATGCACGGCCTCGGTCACCTGCTTCCAGGCCGCGACCTGGGCTTCGGTTTCGATGCCGGGCGTGTGCACATAGCCCTTGCCCATGGCGGACGGAAACACGCCTTCGGAAACGATCAGGCCGGCACTGGCGCGCTGGGCGTAGTAGGTGGCCGTCATGTCGCCGGGAACACCGTCCTTGTCGGCACGGGATCGGGTCATCGGGGCCATGACGAGGCGGTTCGGCGCCAGGGTGCGGCCGACGCGAACGGGGGTGAACAGTTGGCTCATGGTGGGTTTCCGGGGTCTGTGTGCAAATGCGATGGACGCATCTTTTATTAATCTACCGAAGAGATAAAGACGGTAAAGTGGCATTCATTGATCCAAAAATGGCGCAATCAGGATGGAGCTGCTGAACGACATGGCCTTGTTTGTCGAGGTCGCCCAGACGCGCAGCTTTCGACGTGCGGCCGATGCCACGGGCGTGCCGAACTCGACGCTGTCCAGGCGGATCGGCGCCTTGGAAAAGGCGATCGGTCTGCGGCTGCTGCATCGCACGACGCGCAAGGTCGAGCTGACCGAGGCCGGGCAGATCTATTACGAGCGCTGCCGGCGCATCGTCGAGGAAGCGCGGATCGCCCACGAGCAGTTGGGAGAGATGCTGGCCCAGCCCAGCGGCGTGCTGCGCGCGTCGCTGCCGGTCGATTTCGCCACCATCTATATGGCCCCGCTGATCGCGGAGTTCGCGCGTCGCTACCCGGGCATCGGCTTTGATTTCGACCTCACGCCGCGGCGGGTGAATCTGGTCACCGAGCCCTTCGATGTGGCCATCCGCATGGGCGAGCTCACGGACTCGAACCTGATCGCCCGCCTGCTCGCTCGCCTGCCGGTGCAGCTCTATGCCTCGCCGCGCTACCTGGAGCTTTCCGGCGAGCCGGCACATCCCACCGAGCTGGCGCAACACGAGTGCCTGGGCTTTCCAAAGGCAGGGAAGTGGACGCTGCGGCGTGAAGCAGAAACCGTCGAGGTCGAAGTCGGGGGGCGGTTTCAGGTCAACAGCGTCGGCATGTTCCGACGCCTGGCGACGCTGGACCTGGGCGTGATTCTGCTGTCCGAGGAGATCGCCGCGGAGGACCTGGCGGCCGGTCGTCTGCGCCGGATATTGCCCGACTGGCAGGGCCGGTCGACGCCCGTCTATGCGCTGACAGAAACCCGTTTGCTGCCGGCGAAGACACAGCGCTTTATCGAGTTCTTGCAGGAGCGCTTGGGCCGGCAGACCGGAGCGCGGCAGGCGTGAGCATATGGGCCGGCACCATTTGGGCGGTCTTCGTGCCCCTGTTCCGCCCCCCTGCCCCGGCCTCACTGTCTAGACTGGCGGGCCCGGGCACTTTTTGCAGCCATGACCGCCGTCCATCTCTACCAGATCGCCTATTCGGACAAGACCCTCGCCGCGATCGAACCCGGCTATCTGGTGCTGGACAACCTGGCCAACGAGCGCCCCGACTGGTACGAGTACTGGCCGATACGCAACTTCCTGCTGAACGAGGCGCTGGACGACGCGGCCTTCTACGGTTTCTTCTCGCCCAAGTTCGGCTACAAGACCGGGCTCCGGCATGAGCAGGTATGCGACTTCGTGCGCACCCATGCGGCCGAGCACGACCTGATGCTGTTCTCGCCCCAGCCCGACATGGGCGCCTTCTTCCTGAACGTGTTCGAGCAGGGCGAGACCTTCGATGTCGGCCTGATCGAGGCCTTCGAGGCCTTTCTGCGCGCGATCGGCCGGCCGCTGGCCCTGGCGCCCCTAGTGATGGACACGCGCCAGATCGTTTTCTCCAACTACTTCGTCGCCCGACCGAGCTTCTGGCGCGCCTGGCTGGCGCTGGCGGAGCAGTTCTTCGCCGCCGCCGAGGGGCAGCCGGGCCCGCTGCGCGATGCCCTGGTGAAGCCCACCAGCTACCCCGGCTCGGCCCAGCGCAAGGTGTTCCTGTCCGAGCGCATCGCCTCGCTGATGCTGGCCACCGAAGCGCAATGGCGGGCCAAGGCGCACCCGCCCTGGCACTTCGCCTGGTCGGCGACAAGGCTGCGCGAGCATCCGGTGGAGGCCGTCATCAGCGACGCGCTGAAACTGGCCTACCGGGAACAGGGCGCCACCGAGTACCTGCAGGCCTTCGCCAGCATCCGCGAGCGCTTCGTCAACCCCAAGCCGGCCGCCGGCCCGCAGCCATGAACATCGCCGTCTGCAGCATCCAGAAGAACCGCGGCCCCTGGCTGGTCGAATGGGTGGCCTTCCACCACCTGGTGGGCGTCACCGATTTCGTGCTCTATATGCATGAATGCACCGACGACACCCACGCGGTGGTGGCCGCGCTGCAGAAGCTGTTCCGCATCCGCGCCTTCGCGCTCAACGACATCGACTTCGCGCCCCAGCTGCGCTGCTATGCCCATGCCTGCCAGGAGTTCGTCGACCGCTTCGACTGGATGGCCTTCCTGGACGGCGACGAATTCCTCTTCCCCACCCGCGAACGCAGCCTGCAGCAGACGCTGGCACGCTACCAGAGCCTGGAGATCTCGGCGCTGGCGCCCTACTGGCGCTGCTTCGGCAGTGGCGGCCATGTCAGCGAACCGCAGGGCCTGATCACGCAGAACTACCAGCGCGCCAGCGCGCCGGATTTCGAGGCCAACCACCACGTCAAGTCCATCATCCGCGGCGGCGCCAAGCCCAGGGTGACCAACAACTCGCATTATTTCCTCACCGAAAAGGGCAGCTTCGACGAACACCTGCACCCGGTGACCGCGCCCTTCGACATGAGCCGTCGCCCCAGTTGGGACCACCTGCGCATCAATCACTACGTGACGCAGAGCCGCGAGTATTTCGAGAAGGTCAAGCAGGCCTCCGGCGCGGCCGATGCCGGCCCCAAGGCCCTGCGCTCGCAGGAATGGTGGGCCAAGCATGACCGCAACGATGTGCACGACACCTCGATGCAGCCCTTCGCCGCCCCGCTGGCGGCCCTGGTCGACGGCATCTGCGCCGCCACCGGCCTGAGCCGCCACCATATCGGCGGCATGCCGCGCTGGCGCGCGCCCGGCTGAGCGGGGCCAAGCGACCGCCCATCGAAAACGGCCGCTTCGAGCGGCCGTCGGCTTTGGCGCGCCTCGGCCTCAGCTCAGGTAGTAGACCACGCCGCGGTCCATCTTCATGCCCACGGCGGCGGCCACGCGCATGCCGCGCTCGATCGAGAAGCCGCGGTCGGTGGTCGGCTGGAACAGGTCGGCATAGTCCAGGCTGCGCCGGCTGTAGACGAAGCAGCCCACCAGGGCCGGCCCCACCGTGTACATCAGCGGCTGCAGCGCCATCATCGACGAGGCCGGGATGCCGATCAGATGCTCCTCCAGATCGCCCTCGCGCTGGCTGTCCTGGGGATAGAACCACAGCGGCGTGCTGATGAACAGATAGGCGTCCTCGCGCAGCGACTCCAGCAGATTGCGCATCAGCTGGCGCGCCATCGGCACGTCCAGATGCTCGATCACGTCCAGCAGGCAGATGATGTCGTACTGCTTGAGCTGCTCGGCGCCCAGCTCCTGGGCATAGCCGTGCCAGATGTTGCGGTAATGCTTCTTGCCGAACAACTCGAGGTTCTTGCAGCTGATATCGAAACCGTCGACCCCGTCCACCTCCCAATGGCTGGTCTCGGGGTTCATCTTGACCAGGCTGCCCAGCGTGCCGGTGCCGAAGCCGATGTCCAGCACCTTGGCCGGCACGGTCTTGTCCTTCAGCACATGGAAGATCATGCGCTTCTCGGACGAGGAATCGCCGCTGAAGCTGTGGTCGCCACGCTCGATGTCGGCGACGATTTCGTAGTCCTTGACGATTTGCCTGATCACGACGGCTCCAGGATGATTGTTTTGTAGGGGATGCGGAGAAGGGATGCGCGGAGCCCGGGCCGGGGCGCCTCAGCGCAGCGGCGTCAGCACGCCGCGCCCCAGGGACCACAGCAGGGCCACGGCCTGCTGGCCGTCGAACAATGCGTTCACATGGGCCACGCGCAGCGAGTAGTAGTCGGCCTCGGAACCCATCACGTCGAACAGCGAACGGCGGCCCAGCTGCTGCCATTGCTGCAGGGTGGCGGCGCGCACGCGGTCGCTGTTGCGCAGGATGTCGACGATGCGGCGCGCGCGGTCGAAGGAGGAGACGGCCGCCTCGTGCATGTCGGCGACGCGGTAGCGGCGCGACTCGATCGCGTCCTCGCGCTGCAGGCGCGCCGCCTCGGCGCGCCGTCGCGCGGCCGAGATGCTGGCGTCGGCGCCCGGGTTGTAGATCGGGATATTGATGCTGACGCCGGCCACCCAGTCGCCGCCACGGTTGGGGCCGGTGATCGCGGTCGTGCCGAGCTGCCAGCTGAGCTGGGGCTTGTGGCTGGCCACCACGGAATCGGCATAGCGCGACTGGGCCTTGGCCTGGGCCTCCAGCTGGGCCACCTCGGCGGCTTGCAGTACGTCGGCCTGCATCTCGCCCAGCTCGGGCACCTGGGTCAGCAGGGCCGAGTAGCTGGCGCTGGCCGGCAGCTGGTCGCCGACGAAGCGGCGCAGCCGGATCTCGGTCTGGCGCAGGGCGGTCAGGGTCTGCTCGACGGCCAGCTCGGCCTGCTGGCGGTTCTTGTGCGCCTGGGTCAGTTCGCTGGCGCGGCCGCGGTCGGCCGCGACGATGGTCTCCAGCGCCTCCACCAGGCAGCTCATCTTGCGCACATACTGGCCATAGACCAGCACCTGCAGCTGGTAGCGGCTGCGGTCCATCGCCAGCGACACCGTCTGCAGCGCCATTTGCTGCTCGGCATTGATCAGGCCCTGGCGGGCCGATTCGGCCAGCTGGCTGCGCCAGGCGGCCAGCTGCTCGATGCGGCCGGCGTCGTACAGCGGCGCGCTGACGTTCAGGCCGACGCGCCCCTGCATGCCGCTCTCAAGCGGCAGACCCTCGGTCTTGGCGCCGACATGCGACAGCGCGCCGCCCAGATTGACCTGGGGCAGGCGCGCGGCACGCGCCTCTTCCCAGTCGTCGCGGGCCGCCTGGGCCAGCAGGGTGATGGCACCGAGCGACTGGCTGCGCGCTTGCGCCAGCGCCACCAGCTCCTGCAGCTGGGTGCGCGGGTCGGCATTGCTGGTCTGCAGCGCGGCGGCCATGGCGGCGCTGGTCGCGCTGGTCGCACCATTGGCGGCGCCGGCCGGCGCCTCGTCCTCGCCGCAGCGCGTGCCGCCGTTCTTGGCCGGCGCGGCCAGGGGCGCGGCCGCCTCGGGCCGCGGCTTGTCGGCCTTGCGGCCCTGGGCCAGGCTGGCGCCGGCGAGCAGCAACAGGGCGCTCAGCAGGGCGGCGGCGCGGGGGCCAAGGAGAGGGTTGCGGCGGTCTCGGAACATAGCCGCTACTTCAACACAGCGGCGTCGGCGCGAAGGGCCGAACAGCCCGGCGCCACGGCCTCAAATCGAGTCTTGGGCGGGCCGGCGCCGGCCCGCTCAGCGCTCGCGCAGCGCTTCCTGCGACTTCAGCAGCGGCCGCAGCACATAGCTGAGTACCGAACGCTCGCCGGTCTTGATCTCCACCGCGGCCGTCATGCCGGCAATCACCGGCAGGGCCTCGCCCTTGTAGCGCAGGGTGTTGGTCTCGGCACGCACCAAAGCGCGGTAGTAACGCCCGTCGCCCGAGGGCCGGCCCTCGGTGTCGGTCAGCGCGTCGGGGCTGATGTATTCCACCTTGCCCTGCAGGCCGCCGAACAGGTTGTAGTCATAGCCCGAGAGTTTGATCGTGGCGCGCTGGCCGACGCGGATGAAGCCCACCTCGGAAGGCTTGATGCGCGCCTCGATCAGCACGCGCTCGCCCAGCGGCACGATCTCCATGATGGGCGCGCCGGCCGTGATCACGCCGCCCACCGTGTTGGCGCGGATGTTCTTGACCAGGCCCTTGACCGGCGACTTCAGCACCGTGCGCACCAGCGCGTCCTGGCGCACCACCATCTGCTCGTCCAGCAGGGCCAGCTCGTTCTGCACCTTGACCAGCTCGCCGCTGGCCTCCTGGCGGAAGCGGCTGACGCGCTCGTTGCGTTGCTGCTGCAGATCGTTGATCTGGCGATTCAGGCGCATCACCTCGACGTCCGACATCAGGCCGCGGGCCGCCATGTCCTGCGCGATGCGCAGCTCGCGCCCCACCAGGCCGGCGCTGCGATTGAGCGCGGCGACGGCCTCGTCCAGCACGCGCCGGCGCGCCTCGAAGGCCTCGGTCTCGGCGCTCACCAGGCCGGCCTGGCCCTTCAGCTCGGGCGGAAACTGCAGCGGCCGGGCCGCGGCCTCGGCCGAGAGCCGCGCCGCCGTGGCCTTCAGCGCCAGGCGCTTGACCTGACCCTCGTTCTGTTGCGACTCGACGCGGGTCGGGTCCAGCTTGGCCAGCTCCTGGCCCTGCTCCACCTGCTGGCCCTCGCGCACCATCAGCTCACGCAGCAGGCCGATCTCCATGCTGGCGATCACCTGCTCGCGCCCGTCCGGCACGATGCGGCCGTCGCTGCGCGTCACCTGGTCGATCTGGGCCAGCGCGGACCAGCCCAGAGCCACCGCCAGCGCCGCCAGCAGCAGGTACAGCACCCAGGTGATGCGCGGCAGGGGCTCGTCCACCTGGGCCGCCGCCACCGAACTGAGAAAGAGACCTTCGTCGCGCGCCACGCTCATGCTGTCCGCGCTCCGTCAGACCGAGGCCGAACGCTGCACCGGCTGAGCGGTCGGGTGCAGATGCAGATTGGACTGGGCCTGCGCCTCGGCCGGCGCGGCCTGCGGCGTCGGGCGCACGCCCGACAGCGCCGCCAGCACCTGGTCGCGCGGACCGTCCATCACCAGGCGGCCGGCATCCATCACGGCGATGCGCGACACCAGCTCCAGCACCGCCGGGCGGTGCGTCACCACCACCAGGGTGCAGTCCAGCGCCGCGTCGCGCAGCTGGCGCAGGAAGGCCACCTCGGACTGCGCGTCCATCGAGCTGGTCGGCTCGTCCATCAGCAGGATCTTCGGCTTGGTCACCAGGCTGCGCGCCAGAGCCACCAACTGGCGCTGGCCGCCGGACAGCAGGCCGCCCATCTCGCCGACCGGCAGGTCCCAGCCCAGCGGATGGCCGGCCACCACGCGGTCCAGCCCGGTCAGGCGCGCCACCTCCACGAGGCGCGCCGCGTCGATATGGGCGCGGCCCATCAGCACGTTGTCGCGCAGGCTGCCGTGGAACAGCCGCGGCTCCTGCGACACGAAACCCACGCGGGCGCGGAACTCGGCCGGATCGACCTGGCGCAGGTCGATGCCGTCGACGTCGACCATGCCCTCGGTCGGCTGGTACAGGCCCGCCAGCAGGCGCAGCACGGTGGATTTGCCACTGCCGATGCGGCCCAGCACGGCGATACGCTCGCCCGCGCGCAGCTTCAGGGTCACGCCCTTCAGCACCTTGGGCGGCGCGCCCTCCCCGGCCATCGGGTAGGCGAAGCCCACGTCCTGCAGGCCCATGCTGCCGCTGATCTGGTTCAGCGGCACATAGTTGCGGTCGGCGGCACGCTCGGTGGGCCGGGCCATCAGCTGGTCCAGCGCGATCATCGCGGCGCGTGCGCCCTGGTAGCGCGCCGCCAGGCTGACCACGCTGCCCAGCGGGGCGATGGCGCGGCCGGCGAACATCACGGCGCCGATCAGCGCACCGGCGCTGACCGCGCCGGCCTCGATCAGGTAGACCCCCCAGACCAGCATCACCAGGGTGATGGCCTGCTGCAGGGTGGCCGAGAGATTGTTGCTCCAGCTGTGCATCGCGCGGGTGCGCATCGCCGATTCGGCGGCGATCGCGGTGCTGGTCTCGTAGGCGCGCAGGAAGCGGCCCTCGGCGCCCGAGGTCTTCAGGTCTTCCAGGCCCTCGATCGCCTCGACCAGGGTGCCCTGCAGATCGGCCATCTCGGCCATGTTCTCGCGCACCGCGCGGCGCATGCTGCCCTGGATGGCCCAGGTCAGGCCGAGGATCAGCGGAATCGCCAGCACCAGCACCCAGCCCAGCGGCCCGCCGACGATGAAGCTCATCGCGACGAAGACGATGATGAAGGGCAGGTCCGACACCACCGACATGCTGGCCGAGGTGAAGAAGTCGCGCACCACCTCGATCTGCGCCAAGGTGTGGGCGTAGGAGCCGGCCGAACCGGGTTTGTGCTCCATGCGCACGCCCAGGGTCTGGCGGAACAGCTTGGAGCCGATGATCAGGTCGGCCTTGCGCCCGGCCAGGTCGATCAGGTGCGCCCGCAGCTGGCGCGCGAACAGGTCGAACACCAGGGCCAGCGCGGCGCCCACGGCCAGGGTCCAGAGCGTCACGAAGCTCTGGTTGGGGATCACCTTGTCGTAGATCACCATGGTCACCAGGCCGGACACCAGCATCAGCACATTGCTGAGCAGGGCCGCCACCATCGCGGCGCGGTAGTAGGGGATGAAGCGCCTGAGCGTGCCCCACAGCCAGTGGCTGCCCTCGGCGCGCAGCAGCGGCTCGGCGCGGCTCTGGGCCGACGGCGTCTCCTGCAGCGTGGCCAGCAGCACGAAGCCGCTGAACTCGGACTCCAGTTCCTCGGCGGCGGCGGTGCAAAGATTGGCCTCGGCGCCCGGGAACACCACCTCGTAGCGCGGTCGCTCCCCCTCGCCGGCCTCCAGGCGGCGCACCAGCACGCAGGCGTCGCCGCCCTTGAGCAGCAGCACGGCCGGCAGCAGCAGGGGATTGACCTCGTCGATCTTCTTGCGCACCAGGCCGGCGTTGTAGCCGGCCTCGCGCATCAGCCGCAGCGCCTGGTCGGGTGCCAGCGGTCCGTCGGTCGGCTGGCCGGCGCGCAGCGACTCGGCCGAGCGGGCGCGACCATGGTGCCGGGTCAACCAGACCAGGGCCTGCAGCAGCGGATCGCCGATCTCCTCGCCCCCGTCCTCGCGCGCGGGACGCGGCGGCGGCGTGCCCGAGCCCTCCGCGGCCAGATAGAGGCTGCGCGGAGCGGCCGGCTTGTTGTCGCCGTCGAAGAAGGGGTCGTGTCGCTGCGTCACCGCGTCTGGATCCTGGAAGGTGCGGGCCCGGTCAGGCGGCCGCGCGGCCGCGGCGCTCCAGCGCCAGGGTCGTCAGCTTGTCTTCCAGCTCGCGCACGAAACCGGGGATGTCGAACAGGGCCGAACTGCGCCCATGGTCGCGCAAAAAGCGCTTGTAGGACGCGGCACGGGCCGGATTCCGGCCAATTTGCACCGCCCGCTGCTCATATTCGGCCGGCGTCTCGGTCACCAGGTCGGGCAGGCCCACATGGGTCAAGAGGCTGCCGGCCATGCGCGAGATATGGCTGCGGCCCGAGCGGGTCAGGATCGGCGTGCCCATCCACAGGCAGTCGCTGGCGGTGGTGCCGGCATTGAAGGGAAAGGTGTCCAGCACCAGGTCGGCGAGCGCGAAGCGCGCCAGGTACTCGGCCGGCGCGACGCGCGGCGCGAAGATCAGGCGCTCGGTGGCGATGCCGTGGCGGGCGGCGCGCGCCAGCATATTGGCCTTGCACCACTCGTTGTCCGCCAGCAGCCACAGCACGCTGCCCGGCACCTGGCCCAGCACGCGCATCCAGCTGTCGAACACCTCCTCGGTGAACTTGTGGTTGTTGTTGAAGCTGCAGAAGACGAAGGCATCCTCGGGCAGCTGGTACTGGGCGCGCGTCGGCGTCGGGCCGACCTCGCGCCGGCGGTCGCTGATCTGGTAGCAATGCTCCAGGTAGATCGGCTTCTCGGTGCAGTAGGGCAGGTACTCGGGCTGCATCACGAAGCGGTCGGCGATGATCCAGTCGACGCCCGGGATGGCCGAGGTGGCCGGCAGGCCCAGATAGCTGATCTGCACCGGCGCGGGACGGTAGGCCAGGATGTTGGGGCGGGCGCCGTTGGTCAGGCCCTGCAGGTCGATCAGCACGTCGATGCCCGCCTCGGCGATGGCGCGCGCCGCGCTCTCGTCGTCGGCCTTGCCGATCAGGGTCACCTTGTCCATCGCGCGCAGGATGCGGGCGCGCTGCGCCGTGCCGTCCTCGCGGCTCCAGCAGAAGGCATGCACCTCGACCTTGCTGCGGTCGTGCAGCTCGAACAGCTCGGGCGTCAGCAGGCCCACCGCATGCATGCAGAGGTCGCCCGACAGGTAGCCGATCTTCACCCGGCCCTCGCGCCGGGCCGGGCCGAAGCGCTGGTGGAAGGGTTTGTCCTTGTACTTGACGACCTTCTCCGTCACGAAGCGCTGCGAGGCCAGCAGCTGCAGCGCCGGGTCGTCGGACAGGCCCAGCATCGCCAGCAGCGAGGTGCTGGTCAGCAGTTGGTTGGCCGTGACCTCGCCCACCGGCTGGTAGACCGGCCATTCGCATTGCTTCTGGCGGATGTGCACGTAATGCTGCAGCACATCGCCCTGCTCGGGCTGGAGTGCCAGGCTGCGGCGCATCAGCGCCTCGGACTCGGCATAGCGCCGCTCGCTCTCCAGCAGGCGCGCCATATTGTTGAGCGCATGCAGGCGCAGCGCCAGCGGCTCGCCGCCGAAGGCATCGACCGGCTGCGCCAGCTCGGCGATGGCGCGCCACTCGCTCAGCGCCTCCTCCTTGCGGCCCAGATGTTCCAGCTGATGGCCCAGGTTCAGGCGCGCCTGGATGAAATCCGGCTTCAGCGCCAGGGCCTGGCGGTAGGCGGCCTCGGATTCGGCATGCCGACCGATCGCGCCCAGCACCGTGCCCCAGTTGTAGCAGGCCACCATGCGCAGCGGCGAGCTGTCGGCGGCGATCCATTGCTGGTAGAGCGCGGCGGCGGCGGCGCCCTGCCCTGCGGCCTGCAGCCGGCCGGCCTCGGCCATCAGCTCGGCCAGATCGATCCGGCCCGTCCGCTCGGGGGTCGTGGCGGAAACGGCGAGTTGCTGGGCGCTGGGGGATGACATGTCCATGGCGTGTCGGCCGCGCGCAGACGCGGCTCGGGGTTTGCCGCGATGTTAGAGGCCGGGGCCCCGCCGAGGCCGGCAATAAGCCCGGCAATCCGGCCCCAAATCGAGGCCTGGCGGCGCCTGGATGCGGATCAACGGCCGGCTCGTGGCGCTTTTCGGGGCTTAGATCGCGCTCGGTCTGTGGAAAATTTCACTCAGCGCCGCAGCTCCGCCCGGGAACGCCGCAGGCGCCGGACCCTCACCCGCCCAGCCATGCTGAACCACATCCTGTCCCGTTGGAAACGCACCCGTGCGGACACGCTGGCCACTAGGCCGGCCAGCCTCCAGCCCACGGGCCAGCGTGCGCCCGATTCGCTGCTGCAGAACCTGCGCCGCCTGCTCCCCGGCGAGGCCGATCCCTGGCAGGCCCGTGCCAGCGAGCAGGAGCGGCTGCCGCTGCTGCGCGCCGAGTTCGAACATTGCCTGAGCGGTGTGCCGGTGAGCGAGGAGTTGCAGTGCAGCATCCAGCGCGCCCGGCGCGTGGACGACTTCTGGCATCTGCGCGGCTGGCTCTACACCGCCGTCGCGCGGGCCCACAGCCAGGCCGAGGCCGAAGCCAGGCTGGCACGCCTGAACCCGCATTTCGCCGGCCCGCTGGACGGCTTTTTCATGCCCGGCCCGCAACCAGTAGACAGACCGCAAGCACCATGGAACTGACCCTGCGCGAGATTCCGCACTTTCCGCCGCCCTGGTCCTTCGCGCCCCCCGGCCGGCCGGAGGAACGCCGCGGCCGTCTGGCCGCGCGCCGCGCGCTGGTCGAGCTCAAGCTCAGCTTCACCCGTGCGGCCGTCGCGGTGCCGGGCGAACTGGGCCTGGCGCTGCAGTGCCAGGTGCGCCAGGCTTGCGAGCCGCTGGAGCTGTGGCTGCTGCGCGGCCCGCTGCTGGAGGCCCTGCCCATGGAAGCGGCCGAGACCCAGGCCGGCGAGCTGAGCCGGGCGCTGGCACGCTCGCTGGAGGGCCCGGCCGCTCAGCGGCCGCCCAGATAGTCCATCTTGCCCAGGTTCACCCCCGCATGGCGCAGCAGCGCATAGGTGGTGGTGACATGGAAGTAGAAGTTCGCCAGCGCGAAATGGCGCAGGAAGTCCTCGCCGCGAAACTTCAGCGGCTCGCCGACGCGACGCGGCACCTCGATCACGCGCTCCTCGCTGCCCTCCACCTCGGCCGCAGGCACCGAGTTCACAAAATCGATGGTGCGGCGGATGCGCTCGGCCAGTTCGTCCAGGCTGGCCTCCTTGTCCTCCCAGCTGGGCACAGCCTGGCCGGCCAGGCGGGCCATGCAGCCCTTGGCCGCGTCGCTGGCGATCTGGATCTGGCGCGCCAGCGGCAGCATGTCGGGCGCCAGGCGCAGGTCCAGGTAGACGGCGGTATCGAACTTCTTGGCCTCGGCGTGGGCACGGGCGGCCTCCAGCCAGTTCAGCATATTGCCCAGCATGCGGGCGAACACGGGGGCGCTGGCGGAATGCATCGAGATGCTCATCGAGAGTCTCCTCAGGGAAATCAGGGGTGGGCGGCATCCTAACGATTTGTGGCATCCGCTGCACAAGCCGCCCCAGAGAGACCCAAACGCAAGGCAGAATGTTCATCAGCACGCCATGAACATCATCATCCTCGACGACTATCAGGACGCGGTACGCAAGCTGCGCTGTGCCGCCAAGCTGGACGCCCTCAATGCCAAGGTCTTCACCAACACCGTCAAGGGCATAGGTCAGCTCTCGGTACGGCTGCGCGACGCCGAGGTGCTGGTGCTGATCCGCGAGCGCACGCAGTTCCCGCGCCAGCTGCTGGAAAAGCTGCCCAAGCTCAAGCTGATCGCCCAGACCGGCCGGATCGGCAACCACATCGACGTGGAGGCCTGCACCCGCCTCGGGATCGCGGTGGCCGAGGGCGTCGGTTCGCCGATCGCACCGGCGGAGCTGACCTGGGCGCTGATCATGGCCTCGATGCGCCGCCTGCCGCAGTACATCGGCAACCTCAAGCATGGCGCCTGGCAGCAGTCCGGGCTCAAGGCCCAGTCGATGCCACCCAACTTCGGCTTGGGGCTGGTGCTGCGCGGCAAGACCCTGGGCATCTGGGGCTACGGCAAGATCGGCAAGCTGCTGGCCGGCTACGGCCGCGCCTTCGGCATGCAGGTGCAGGTCTGGGGCAGCGAGAGCTCGCGCCTGGCCGCCCAGCGCGACGGCTGCCTGGTGGCCGAAAGCCGCGAGGCCTTCTTCGAGAGCAGCGATGTGCTGAGTCTGCACCTGCGCCTGTCCGACGCCACGCGCGGCCTGGTGACGCCCGAGGACCTGGCCCGCATGAAACCGACCGCGCTGTTCGTCAACACCTCGCGCGCCGAGCTGCTGGCCGACGGCGCCCTGGTCTCGGCCCTGAACCGCGGCCGTCCCGGCATGGCCGCGATCGACGTGTTCGAGAGCGAACCCATCCTGCAGGGCCACCCGCTGCTGCGCCTGGAAAATGCGGTCTGCACGCCGCATATCGGCTATGTCGAGCAGGACAGCTACGAGATGTACTTCGATGCCGCCTTCGACAATGTGCTGAACTTCATCAGGAACGAGCCCAGCAATATCGTCAACCCCGAAGCGCTGAAAGTCCTGCGGTGAGCGAGCGCGCGGTGCTGACGCAGGAGCGCGTCCGGCCGGCCTCGCTGTCGGTGCTGTTCTGGGCCTTCAACCGCCTGGCCCTGCAGGGCTTCGGCGGCGTGCTGGCGGTGGCGCAGCGCGAGCTGGTCGAACGCCTCGGCTGGCTGACGCGCGAGGAGTTCCTGGAGATGCTGGCGATCGGCCAGGTGCTGCCGGGCCCCAATATCGTCAATCTCTCGCTGATGATCGGCGACCGCTTCTTCGGCCTGCGCGGCGCGCTGACGGCGCTGGCCGGCATGCTCGCCATCCCCTGCGTGATCGTGCTGTCCCTGACCTCGCTGTCGGGCGCGCTGCTGGAGCATGGGCGCATGGCCGGTGCGCTGCGCGGCATGGGTGCGGTGGCGGCCGGATTGATCCTGGCCACCGGGCTGAAGCTGCTGCCCTCGCTGAAGACCAACCCGGTCGGCCGTGCCTGGGCCCTGCTGCTGGCCGTGGCGGCCTTCGGCGCGATCGCGCTGGCGCGGGCACCGCTGGTCTGGGTGGTGCTGGGCCTGGGCGCTTGCGGCATGGCGCTGGCCCGCTGGCATCTGAGCCGGAGCGGCCGGCCTTGAACGCGCTGAGCCTGGCCCAGTACGGCGACCTGTTCCTGCATTTCCTGATGCTGTCCCTGCTCTCGGTGGGCGGCGCGATCACGGCCGCGCCCGAGATGCACCGCTATCTGGTGGGCCAGCAGGGCTGGCTGAGCGACACCCAGTTCACCAGCTCGATCGCCCTGGCCCAGGCCGCGCCGGGGCCCAACATCCTGTTCGTCGCGGTGCTGGGCTGGAACGCGGCCGGGCCGCTGGGCGCGCTGGTCACGATGCTGGGCATCATGCTGCCCTCCACCACCCTGGTGCTGGCCGCCACCCGCTGGGCGCGCGAGCATAAGCACACCTTGGGCGTGCGCTCCTTCACCGCGGGCATGGCGCCGCTGACCCTGGGCCTGCTGATCGCCACCGGCTGGCTGCTGGCCGTGCCCTATGTGCGCGACCCGGCCCACCGCCTCGCGACCCTGGCCCTGATGGCCGTCACGGTGCTGCTGACCTTGAAGACCCGCATCGGCCTGGTGTGGCTGGTGCTGGGCGGCGGCGTGCTGGGCGCGCTGGGGATCGTCTGAGGACGGGGCAGATCCCTTCGCGGCAGCTCGGAGCGCCGGCGAGGCGCGACCCATCCAGCGGAGCCCGGAGATCCGGCTCTGCAGGGCGCTCGGGCTCGCCAAGGCCAGAGGCCTTGGCCTTCGGCAGGCACAAACAGTCCTCAGGACTGTTTGAGTCCGGCCTCGGCCCCCTCGAGGGGGCGCGCGCAGCGCGTAGGGGGTGGGCCTACTCCTTTGTGCCGAAGATCTTGTCGCCCGCGTCGCCCAGGCCCGGGATGATGTAGCCGTTCTCGTTCAGGTGGCTGTCGATCGCGGCGGTCCAGCAGCGCACGTCCGGATGCGCCGCGTTCAGCGCCGCCACCCCCTCCGGCGCCGCCACCAGCACCAGGGCGCGGATGTCGCGGCAGCCGCGCTGCTTCAGCAGCTCGACGGTGGCGATCATGGAGCCGGCCGTGGCCAGCATCGGGTCGATGATCAGCGCGGTGCGCTCGCTCAGCTGGCCGACGAACTTGTCGAAGTAGTTGACCGGCTTCAGGGTCTCGTGGTCGCGCGCCAGGCCCACGACGCTGACCTTGGCGTTGGGCATCATGTCCAGCACGCCGTCCAGCATCCCGAGGCCCGCGCGCAGGATGGGCACCACGGTGACCTTGCGGCCCGCGATCTGGTCGATCTCGACCGGGCCGCACCAGCCCTCGATCGTGGTCTTCTCCAGCGGGAAGTCGGCCGTGGCCTCGTAGGCCAGCAGGCGCGCCACCTCCCCGGTCAGCTCGCGGAACTTCTTGGTGGAGGTGTCGGCCTCGCGCATCAGGCCGATCTTGTGTTTGACGAGGGGATGGTTGACTTCGATGACGGCCATGATGGTGGTGTGGGACTGAGGGTCGGCGGCATTATCGACGCTGGGGCCCCACCCGCCCACCGGCAGCTACCCGGGGCGCGGTTTCCACGCTGTCAGACGGCCGGGCGATGCGCTAGCCTGTCCGGGAAGTTGGACGAGGAGCGCGGTGAATGAGGGTTGGGACGGCAGGCTTCTGGATCGATGGGGCCAAGACGGCGGGCATGCTGTGCGCCCTGGTGCTGGCAGCGGCCCTGCTGGGCATCGTGAGCCGGCCGATGGGGCAGCTGGCTTCGCTGTGGCCGGTCAATGCCCTGCTGCTGGGCCTGATGGTGCGCTCGCCCGCCCGCGCCGGCGTCTTCGGCTGGGCCGGCGCCGCCATCGGCTACCTGCTGGCCGACTGGCTCACCGGCAGCGACCCGGCGACCAGCCTGCTCCTCAGCGGCGGCAATCTGGCCGGCGCGCTGGTCGGCCAGCAACTGCTGTCGCGCCAGCCGCTGGAGGACCGGCGCCTGCAGGGCCCGCTGGCCGTGCCCCGGCTGCTGCTGGTGATCGCGGCCGCGGCCGCCACGGCCGGCCTGGTGGGTTTCGCGATCGGTCCGCGCCTGCTGGGCACCAGCCCCTTCGGCGGCTGGGTCTATTGCTTCGTCAGCGAACTGGCCAACTACATCGCCTTCCTGCCCGCCGTGCTGACGCTGCCGGACTCCCCGTGGCGGGGCCTGGAGCGCCGCCGCGAGCCGGCGGTGCTGCCGGTCGGGCCCTGGTCCACCCTGCAGCCGATGCTGCCGGTGCTGGCCTTGGTCGCCTCCTGTGCGCTGAGCCTGGCCGTGCCGGGCCCCGGCGCGGTGGCCTTTCCGGTGCCGGCCCTGCTGTGGTGCGCACTCAGCTACGGCGTGTTCGGCACGGCCCTGCTGACCCTGCTGTTCGGGACCTGGGCCCTGGTCAGCATCGCCCAGGGCCTGCTGCCCGTGGAAGGCGCCGCCCTGCAGTCGGCCAGCACCCTGCTGTCGATCCGCCTGGGCATCTCGCTGATCGCGGTGGCCCCGATCACCGTGGCCTGCGTGATGGCGGCACGCAACAAGCTGCTGCTGCGCCTGCAGCACCTGGCCAGCCACGACCCGCTCAGCGGTCTGCTGAACCGCCACAGCTTCCATGAACAGGCCGGCGAGCGGCTGCGGCAATTGGCGGCCGGGCGCCACGCCGCGGCCCTGCTGATGCTGGACCTCGATCACTTCAAGCAGATCAACGACGCCCATGGCCATGCCGCCGGCGACGAGGTGCTGCGGGCCTTCGCGCGGCTGGCCGGCGGCTGCCTGCGCGAGGTCGACCTGATGGGCCGCCTGGGCGGCGAGGAGTTCGCGATCCTGCTGCCCGGCTGCTCCCTCGAGGCCGCGCGGGCGGTAGCCGAGCGAGTGCGCGCGGCCCTGGCGACGGCCCGGATCGACATCGGCGAAGGCCGCCGGGTGTCGGCCACGGTCAGCATCGGCATCGCCGTCGGCGCGCCGGCGCAGGGGCCGCTGGAGCCCCTGCTGATGCAGGCCGACCAGGCCCTGTACCGGGCCAAGACCGCGGGCCGCAACCGGCTGGCGGCCTGAGCCCGCTGCCGCCCTCAGCGGCGCTGGCGCAGCGCCTCGTAGAGGCAGACCCCCGAGGCCACCGACACGTTCAGGCTCTCGACCGCGCCCCTCATCGGGATGCGCACCAGTTCGTCGCAGGTCTTGGCGGTCAGCGCGCGCATGCCCTCGCCCTCGGCGCCCAGCACCAGGGCCACCGGGCGCTTCAGGTCGATCTCGTAGATCGACTTCTCGGCCTGGTCCGAGGTGCCGATCACCCAGATATCGCGCTCCTTCAGCTCCTTGAGGGTGCGCGCCAGATTGGTCACCATCAGATAGGGCACGGTCTCGGCCGCCCCGCTGGCCACCTTGGCCACCGTGGCGTTCAGCCCCACCGCATGGTCCTTGGGCGCGACCACCGCATGCGCCCCGGCGCCGTCGGCCACGCGCAGACAGGCGCCCAGGTTGTGCGGGTCGGTCACGCCGTCCAGCACCAGCACCAGCGGCGCACCCTCCGCGGCGTCCAGCACATCGTCCAGCGAATGGTGCAGGGCCAGCGCCGTCACGCGCGCCACCACGCCCTGGTGGCGGTGCGTGCCGCACAGGGCCTTCAGGCGCTCGTCGTCGCTGTCCACCAGCTTGACGCCGGCCTCCTTGGCGCGTTCGACGAAGCCGCGCATGCGCTGGTCGCGGCGCGTGGCATCGACGAGGATCTCGGTGATCGACTGGGGCGCGGTCTTCAGCCGCACGGTGACGGCATGGAAGCCGAAGAGGATCTTGTTGGCGCTCATGGCCCTATTGTCGCCTGCAGCAGAAGCAGGGCCCCGATCAGCAGCGGCTGGTGCAGCATGTAGAAGCTCAGCGACCACCGCCCCAGCACGGCCAGCGGCCCGAGCGGCGCCGGCAGCGCCCCCTCCAGCAGCCGCGGCCGCCAGCGCGCCAGGCCGTAGCCCCACAGCATCACGCCCAGCCAGGGCAGCAGGGGCACGAAGTCCTCGGTCTGCGGCTTGCGCGTCACCAGGCCCAGCCAGTTGCTCCAGCGCGCGTCGAAGAAGGGATGCTGGACCCACTGCGGCAGCAGCAGCAGCGCCAGGCCCAGCGGCGCCAGGCTCGCCAGCGGCAGCCGCGGCGCAACAGCGCGCAGCAGCAGCAGCATCACCGCCATGCCGTGCAGCACGCCGAAGCTGATGAAGCTGCGGGGAAACATCCACCAGGAGCCCAGGCTCACCAGCAGCGCGCAGCCCGCCACCTGGGCCCAGCGGCGCCAGAAGCGCCCCCATGGCTGGCCCTGGGTGATGGCGACCGCCTGGCCCATGCCGGCGCACAGCAGGAACAGGCTGACGATGGCCGTGCGCTGCTGCAGCCAGAAGGGGTCGCGGTAAAAGTCCCAGCCGGCCAGGCGGAAATAGGCCAGGTCGAAGCAGAAATGGAATACCGCCATCCAGACGATGGCGGCCCCACGCAGCGCGTCCAGGCGCTCGTGTCGGGTGGCAGGGTCGGGTCTTATCATCAGCGTCGCAGTCTAACGACCCGCCGATCATGCGCCGCCTCCTCGCCCTTGCCCTCCCCGCCGTTCTTGCTGTTCTTGCCGCGCTCGCCACTTTCGGCACGGCTCAGGCCCAGCAGCCCCGCCCTGTGCAGCCGCGCGGCCCGCTGGAGGCCGCCGAACAGAACAACATCCGCGTCTTCAAGAAGGTCTCGCCCTCGGTCGTGCACATCACCACCCTGGCCTACCAGCGCGACTTCTTCTCGATGAACGTGTCCGAGCTGCCGCGCGGCACCGGCAGCGGCTTCATCTGGGACGAGGCGGGCCACATCGTCACCAATTTCCATGTGATCCAGGGCGCCAACGGCGCCCGCGTGACCCTGGCCGACCAGAGCACGTTCGACGCCGAACTGGTGGGGGCCTTCGAGGACCGCGATCTGGCCGTGCTGCGCATCAAGGCGCCGCGCGAAAAGCTCCAGCCCATCCCGATGGGCGCCAGCCGCGATCTGCAGGTGGGCCAGCAGGTCTATGCGATCGGCAACCCCTTCGGCCTGGACCAGACCCTCACCACCGGCATCGTCTCGGCGCTGAACCGCGAGATCGAATCGATGAACCGGCGCAGCATCCGCGGCGCGATCCAGACCGACGCGGCCATCAACCCCGGCAACTCCGGCGGCCCGTTGCTCGATTCGGCCGGCCGCCTGGTCGGCGTCAACACCTCGATCTTCAGCCCCAGCGGCGCCAGCGCCGGCATCGGCTTCGCGATCCCCGCCGACGAGGTCAACCGCGTCGTCCCGCGCCTGATCAAGGACGGCCGCTTCATCCGCCCGGCCCTGGGCGTGGCGGCCGGCTCGGCCCAGCTGCAGCAGGCCCTGCGTCTGCCCAAGGGCGTGGTGCTGGTGGGCGTGACCGAGGGCGGCCCGGCCGACCGTGCCGGGCTCAAGCCCTTCCGGCGCGACCGCAGCGGCCGCGTGCTGGCCGGCGACGTGATCACCGCGGTGGACGGCCAGGCCGTGGCCGATCTGGACGATATGCTGACCCTGCTGGAAACCCGCCAGATCGGCGAGCGGGTCGTGCTGACGGTCTGGAGCGGCGGCAAGAGCCGTCAGGTGAGTGCCCAGCTGGGCAGCGCCGCCGACTGAGGGCCCGCGCCGCTCCCGCCTCCGGCGCAAGGCCTGTACCCGAAACCCGGGACCCCTGATCGACAGCACCGACAAGCGCCCGCATGATTTGGCTTGGGCAAAGCCGGCCGGACGAGCGCATCGGTCGGTATCGACCGGTCAGGCCAAGCCGCTCCAGGAGGTGCTCATGTTGATGAACCAGTCGACCGCCGGCCTGCTCGCACGCCTGCTGCTGATCGCCGCGATGACAACGGGCGGCGCGACGGCCAACCCGCTCAGCGTCACGAACGGCTACCAGTTCCTGGACAACGTCTCGCCGAATTCGATCGGCCTGGGCACCGGGCTGCGGCAGCAGCTGGGCAGCACCTGCGTCGTCCTGGCCGGCAACCCCTGCACGCCGCAGAACCTGGCGAATGCCGTCGGCACCAGCGGCTCCGCCACCCAGGGCAACGCCACGCTGGCGCTGAACTTCGTGGCTTCCGACCTGTCCAGCAACCACTGGTCGATCGCGCGGGCGCCCGAGCTGATCCCGGACGGCTCCTGGACCCTGCTGTTCGGCAATGGCGCGGACCAGGCCAGCGCCACGACGCCCTCGCTGGGCAGCGGTGCGGGCCCGCTCGGCTTCACGCAGGCGACCAGCATCACGCAGAACGGGTCGACGCCCGGCTTCAGCTGGAGCCTGCCGACGTCGGCCCCCGGCTCCAGCATCGACTCCATCAGCATCAACATCCGCGACGTGTCGGACTTCCGGGGCAGCAACGGCGTGGGCGGCAACGGCATCGCCACCCTCATCTATCGCCATGCCGGCCTGCTCCCGAGCACGAGCTCGCTGAGCATCGCCGCCAATGACCCGCATTTCCTCGCCGGCAACAGCCTGCTGCCCGGCAAGCAGTACACGCTGGAGATCCAGCTGCAGGACACGCGCAACGACCTGGCCCAGGGCGGCTTCGTCAACCTGCTGAGCCAGTCGCGCTCCTTCATCGACTTCAATATCAGCGACGGCGGACCGGCGGCACCGGTCTTCCTGCCCTTCAGCGATCTGTCGGGCGAGGTGCCGGTCTATCGCTTCTCCGGCATCCCGGTGGCGGCCGGCCAGACCATCTTCATCGACCCGGTGGTGGCGCTCGGCTTCGACTACCACACCGCCGCCGGCGATCCGAACTTCGCCTCCGTCCTGATGCCGCAAGGCTTCGGCGACGATCACTTCCGCCTCTGGCTCTGGAATGGCGCGAGCTGGGTCGACAGCGGCACCGACCTGGTCGGCGGCCAGGCCTTCGCCTTCGCGGCCGGCGGCGTCGATCGCTTTCGCATCACCGGCATCGAAGAAGGCGTGGCCCTGGACCCCTACCATCCCGACGGCTTCATCACCGGGTTGGGCTTCGTGTCGGACGGCCGGTTCAGCGGCAGCATGACACCGCTGGTGGCCACGGTGCCCGAGCTGCCGACGCCGCTGCTGGCCATGGCCGGCCTGACCCTGCTCTGGGTGGCGCTCGGACGGCACAAGGTGCGGCGCCTAGCATAGAGACGAAGGCCCTGCTGCCGGGCCTGCCACACGGCGGCGCCCTAGACTCCGGGGCATGCTGATTCCGCTTTCCATCCTCGACCTCGCTCCCATCGTAGAAGGCAGCGACGCCGCCACCGCGCTGCGCCACAGCGTGGCCCTGGCGCGCCATGCCGAAGCCCTGGGCTACCGCCGCTTCTGGGTGGCCGAGCACCACAATATGGACGGCGTGGCCAGCTCGGCCACCGCGGTGCTGATCGGCCAGCTCGCCCAGGCGACCCAGACCATCCGGGTCGGTTCCGGCGGCATCATGCTGCCCAACCATGCGCCGCTGACCATCGCCGAACAGTTCGGCACCCTGGCGACCCTGTTCCCCGGCCGCATCGACCTGGGTCTCGGGCGCGCGCCCGGCACCGACGGGCCGACGATGCGCGCGCTGCGCCGTCATCTCAGCACGGCCGCGGAGGACCGCTTCCCGGAGGACGTGCTGGAGCTGCAGGCCTATCTGGGCCCGGCCAAGGAGGGTCAGGTCGTGCGCGCCATTCCGGGCCAGGGCACCGAGGTGCCGCTCTGGCTGCTGGGATCGAGTCTCTATAGCGCGCAGCTGGCCGCCTATCTGGGCCTGCCCTTCGCCTTCGCCTCGCATTTCGCACCCGACCTGCTGATGCAGGCACTCGAGATCTACCGCGCCCAGTACCGCCCCAGCGCCAAGCACCCCGAACCATATGCGATGGTGGGGCTGAACGTGGTGGTGGCCGACAGCGACGCCGAGGCCCAGCACCTCTTCACCTCGCTGCAGCAGCGCTTCCTGGGCATGCAGCGCGGCCAGCGCGGGCCGCTGCCCAGGCCGGTGGACGATATGGAGTCGCGCTGGAGCGCGAGCGAGAAGGCCGGCGTGCAGCGCATGCTGGCCGAGTCCATCGTCGGCTCGCCGGTCACGGTGCGCGCCGGCCTGCGCGCGACGCTGGAGCGCACCGGTGCGGACGAGTTCATCGTCGCCTGCGCGGTGCACGACCACGCGGCGCGGCTGCGCTCCTACGAGTTGCTGGCCCAGTTGGCGCGCTGAACGCGCTGCGCAGCATGCGCGCCGCGAGCAGACCTTCTTGTGCATGCGGAGGCATCTCGCCGCGGCCTCATTCCGACTTCTGTCGCAGATAGGCCTGCGGCGTCATCCCGATCTGCCGCTGGAACATCGCGATAAAGGCGGAGGGCGCGCTGTAGCCCAGCTCCAGGGCAACGTCCTTGACGGCGCGGCCGCCCTCCAGCAGCGCGATGCCGCGTACCACCTTCAGGCGTTGCCGCCATTCGTTGAACGACATGTCGAGATCGCGCTGACAACGGCGCGCCAGCGTGCGTTCGGTCGTGTGCACCAGCGCGGCCCAGTCGGCCAGCGTCCGCGAATCCCAGGGGCTGGCCTGCAGCGCATCGAGCACCTGCCCGAGCAGAGGATCCTTCGACAGGGGCAGGTAGCTGTCGTGGCTGGGCGTGCTGGACAACTGGTCAAGCAGCACCTGAAACAGCCGCTGCTCCGGCGGCGTGCTCGGAAACTCGACACCCCCTCGGCGCAACAGGTCGAGCAGGGCCAGGATCAGCGGGTTGATGGCCATGGTGCAGGCGCGTCGCGGCAGTGCTGCGCACAAGGACTCGGCCACATAGAGCGTGACATAGCTCGCCTCGTGGCGATTGCTGGACACATGCTCGATGCCCGGTGGAATCCACACGCCGTACTGCGGCGGCGCCAGAAAGAAGCGACCGTCCATGCCGACCTCGATCACCCCCGAGATGGCGTGCACGAACTGGCCCGCGTCGTGGCGATCGGGAGGATCTGCACCACCGGCCTTCAGATGCACGGCCTTGAATCGCAGGGGGGGCGAGCCCTCCGCGGCCTCGGGCCGGAGGGAACGGTGCGGCGTCATGTTGTCCGGCCTCATCTATAGATTGTCCGATAAAGCGTATTTGAATACAGACCGCCAATCTAGACTGGTTCCGTCATCTCGGCCTTGCGGCCCTTCCAGGAGACCTGAACCATGCATTCAACGACAAGCGATCAAGGGGCCGAACGGGCCGGGCTGGCCGCGTCGCCCGATCTGAGGGAAGAGTACGAACGCCACGGGGTCGTTTGCCTGCGCGGTGTACTGAGCCCCGCCGAGGTCGAGCGCCTGCGCGAAGGGATCGACGCCAACCTCGCCTCGCCCAGCCCGCGCGCCAAGGTGGCGAGCCGGCCCGACGACCCTGGCTTTTTCATCGAGGACTTCTGCAACTGGCAGGAGAACGCGGCCTATCGGGACGTCATCACCCAGTCGGCGCTGGCGGCCGTGGCGGCGCAGCTGACCGGCAGCACGACGATACGGCTCTATCACGACCATATGCTCACCAAGGAGGCCGGCACGCAGCAGCGCACCCCATGGCACCAGGACCAGCCCTACTACAACGTCGAGGGCCGCCAGAACGTCAGCTTCTGGATTCCCGTGGATCCGGTGTCGCGTCCGGCCACCCTGGAATTTGTGGCGGGGTCGCACAAGGGGCCATGGCTGATGCCCAGAACCTTTATGAGCAACGAGGCCAAGTGGTTTCCCGAAGGCAGTCTCGCCGATCTGCCCGATATCGAGGCCGATCGCGCGGCCTACGATATCCGGGGCTGGGCGATGGAGCCCGGCGATGCCCTGGCCTTCAATATGCTGACGCTGCACGCCTCGGCGGGGCTTGAGCCCGGCAGAAGGCGGCGCGCGTTCTCGGTGCGCATGCTGGGCGATGACATGCGGCATGCGCCGCGCCGCTGGAAGACCTCCCCGGAATTCCCGGGACTGAGCGATCAGCTGCCGGCAGGTGCCCCGCTGGACCACCCCTGGTTCCCCTTGCTGTGGCCTCGATAGAGCAGACGCACCCAGCTTGCCGGGCACACCACTGCGTCAAGCTGCCATCGCCCTCCATCGACGCCTCCCCTGCAAGAAAGGCCAGGCAATGCGCTTTCGGCATTGACCGACGCTCGGCGGCCAGAGGCCCGCTCCGCTGAACGCAGGCCTCATCCGGCCCGCTCGCCGACAATCGCGGCCACCATGCCCTTCTCCCTGCCTGCCGGCCTCGTGGTCCTGCGCGAACGCAATTTCGTCCTCTACCTGGCCGCGCGCCTGCTCGGCGCCTTCGCGGTGCAGATGCAGAGCGTGGCGATCGGCTGGCAGGTCTATGCCTTCTCGGGCCGGGTGCTGGACCTCGGCCTGGTGGGGCTGGCGCAGTTCCTGCCCTTCCTGCTGCTGATCCTGCCGGCCGGCCAGGCCGCGGACCGACTGGACCGGCGCCGCATCATCACGGCCTGCTTCGCGATCAACCTGCTGTGCGCGCTGCTGCTGTGGGGGCTGACGCATGCGGGTCTGTCCAGCGTCTGGCCGGTGCTGGCGGTGCTGACGCTGTTCGGCTCGGCGCGCGCCTTCAGCATGCCGGCCAGCCAGGCCGTGCTGATCAATCTGGTGCCCGCCCAGCATTTCGCCCAGGCGGTGGCGATCAACTCCTCGACCTTCCATGTCGCGGTGATCGCCGGCCCGGTGCTCGGCGGCCTGCTCTATCTGGCCGGGGCCCAGCTTGTGTACGGCTGCGTGACCCTGCTGCTGGCCGTCTCCGTGGCGCTGATGCTGATGATCCCGCGCAGCGAGAAAAAGTCCGCCAGCAAGGAGCCGGCCTCGCTGCGCTCGGTGCTGGAGGGTCTGCGCTTCGTGTTCTCGCGGCCCATCATGCTGGGCGCGATCTCGCTGGACCTGTTCGCGGTGCTGTTCGGCGGTTCGGTGGCCATGCTGCCGGCGGTGGCGCGCGATGTGCTGCAGGCGGATGCCACCGGCCTGGGCCTGCTGCGCAGCGCGCCGGCGGTGGGCGCGGCGCTGACCACGGCCGTGCTGGCAGCACGGCCGATCCGGCGGCATGTCGGGCGCTGGATGTTCGGCGGCGTGGCGCTGTTCGGCACGGCCACCGTGGTGTTCGGCCTATCGGGCTGGCTGTGGTTGTCGCTCGCGGCCCTGCTGCTGATGGGCGCGGGCGACATGGTCAGCGTCTACATCCGCCATATCCTCGTGCAGTCGCAGACGCCGGACGAAATCCGCGGCCGCGTCAGCGCGGTGAGCTCGGTCTTCATCGGCGCCTCCAACGAGCTGGGCGAGTTCGAGTCCGGCGCGGCCGCGGCCTGGCTGGGTCTGCGGCCCTCGATCATGGTCGGCGGCGCGCTCACCATCGGCATCGGCCTGCTGTGGATGCGCCTGTTCCCGACCCTGCGCTCCATGGACCGCTTCCCGCCCATGCACGCCGAGGCGGCCCGCAAGCCTTGAGCGCGCTCGGCGCGGCCGGTCGGCTTGTCGCGCGGCACGCTGCCGATCAAAACCGAGTCGGCGGCTTGCGCTGCACAGCGCCTCAAAATACTGTATATTCATACAGCACATTGAGCATCAACCAGCACGAGGCAGCAGCGTCATGCATCTCAATCTTCAGGATCCCGACAGCATCGTGGCGTGGTGGTGCGAGTTTCCCGAACGCCACTGGGGCTATCTCGACGCACTCGACCAGCTGACGCCGCAATTCCGCAGCGCCATCCAGCAGGCCCGGCAGCATATCCGCAGCGATCCGCGCCTCAGCCAGGTGCTGGCCGGCGCCTTGGCCGCGGCACCCTGCTCCGCCGGCGGCTCGCTCGCGCCGACCCTCGACAGCCCGGCCGACTACGACGACGCCGAGGACTTCGCGCCCAAGTACCGCGCCGCACCGATGCACTGAGCACCCGATGGCCAGATGAAAGTCGGCAGCCGCCCGCGGGTGGCTGCCGCAGCTTTGCAGTTGCCGGGCTTCTCTCGATCTCCTTGATGCCCGCGCATTGGCCCAGCAGCCCTTCCCAGGGTTGCCGGGCTTTTTTTCATCCTCAGCCCAGGGCCTTGCGCGCGTTGCGGAACATGCGCATCCAGGGGCTCAGCGCGCTCTTGTCGCCGCTGGCCCAGCTCATCTGGATGTTGCGGAACACGCGCTCGGGGTGCGGCATCAGGGCGGTGAAGCGGCCGTCCGCCGTGGTCACGCCGGTCAAGCCGCCGGGGCTGCCGTTCGGGTTCAGCGGGTAGACCTCGGTGGGCGCGCCGCCGTTGTCCACATAGCGCAGCGCGCGCGCCACCTTGGCGATGTCGCCGCGCTGCGAGAAGTCCGCATAGCCCTCGCCATGGGCCACCGCGATCGGCAGACGGCTGCCGGCCATGCCCTGGAAGAACAGGCTGGGCGAATCCAGCACCTCGACCATGGCCAGGCGCGCCTCGAACTGCTCGCTCTTGTTGCGCACGAACTTGGGCCAGTCCTGCGCGCCCGGGATGATGGGCGAGAGCGCGGCCAGCATCTGGCAGCCGTTGCAGATGCCCAAAGCGAAGCCGTCCTGGCGGGCGAAGAAGGCCTGGAAATCCTCGGCCAGCACCGGATTGAACATCACCGAACGCGCCCAGCCCTCGCCGGCGCCCAGGGTGTCGCCGTAGCTGAAGCCGCCGCAGGCCACGAACCCCTTGAAGTCGCGCAGCGAGGCCGCGCCGGACTGCAGATCGCTCATGTGCACGTCATAGCTGTCGAAGCCGGCCAGCGCCATCGCATAGCTCATCTCGATGTGCGAGTTGACGCCCTGCTCGCGCAGGATCGCCAGCTTCGGGCGAGCGCCGACGTTGATGAACGGTGCCGCAACATCCTCTGCAGGGTCGAAACTCAGGCGCACATGGCGGCCCGGATCGTCGGCGCGGCCGGCCTGCTGATGCTCGCTGTCGGCGCAGGCCGGGTTGTCGCGCAGCTGGGCGATGTGGTGGCTGACCTGATCCCATTCCTTGTGCAAGCTTTCCAGCGGCGCGCTGAACACGGTCTTGGCGTCGCGCCAGACCTCCACCTTGCCGCTGGCATTGGGTTTGCCCACCACATGACTGTGCTTGGACAGGCCATGCTTGCGCAGCACCTGCATCGCGGCATCGCGGTCCTCGGTCTTGACCTGCAGGAGCGCGCCCAGCTCCTCGTTGAACAGGGCCTTGAGCGTCAGCTCCTCGCGCCGGCCGCTGACCTGGGAGGCCCAGTTCTTCGAGTCGCCGAAATCGGCACGGCTGTCGTTGACGCCGTCGCTCTCGGTGACCAGCATGTCGATGTTCAGGCTCACGCCCACATGGCCGGCGAAAGCCATCTCGCAGGCGGTGGCCCAGAGGCCGCCGTCGCCGCGGTCGTGGTAGGCCAAGAGCCTGCCCGCCGCCCGCAGCTCGTTGACGGCCGCGACCAGGCTCTTCAGCAGCGCCGCATCGTCCAGGTCCGGCACCTCGGCGCCGAACTGGTTCAGGGTCTGCGCCAGGATCGAGCCGCCCATGCGGGCCCTGCCCTGGCCGAGGTCGACCAGGATCAGGCTGCTGTCCCCGATCTCCGGGCCGGCCTGCAGCTCGGGCGTCAGGGTGCCGCGCACATCGGCCACCGACGCAAAGGCGCTGATGATCAGCGAAACCGGCGCGGTGACCTGCTTGCTGACATCGCCATCAGGCCAGCGGGTGCGCATCGACAGCGAATCCTTGCCCACCGGAATCGAGATGCCCAGCTGCGGGCACAGCTCCATGCCCACCGCCTTGACGGTGTCGAACAGCGCGGCGTCCTCACCCGGCTCGCCGCAGGCGGCCATCCAGTTGGCGCTGAGCTTGACGCGCGCCAGCTCGATCGGCGCGGCCAGCAGATTGGTGATCGCCTCGCCCACGGCCATGCGGCCCGAGGCAGGAGCGTTCACCGCGGCCAGCGGCGTGCGCTCGCCCATGCTCATCGCCTCGCCGGCGAAACCCTTGAAGTCGGCCAGGGTCACGGCGCAATCGGCCACCGGCACCTGCCAGGGACCGACCATCTGGTCGCGGTGGCTCAGGCCGCCGACGGTGCGGTCGCCGATAGCGATCAGGAAACGCTTGGACGCCACGGTCGGGTGGCGCAGCACGTCCAGCGCGACCTTCGAGAGGTCCACGCCGGTCAGGTCCAGCCTGCCGCCGTCGCGGGCCACGCGCGTCACGTCGCGGTGCATCTTGGGCGGCTTG
Source organism: Roseateles sp. GW821-FHT09B06 (assembly GCF_059418245.1). Classification (NCBI taxonomy): domain Bacteria; kingdom Pseudomonadati; phylum Pseudomonadota; class Betaproteobacteria; order Burkholderiales; family Sphaerotilaceae; genus Roseateles; species Roseateles sp. GW821-FHT09B06. The sequence continues at coordinate 32,446 of NZ_JBWKPM010000034.1, forward strand.
CCCAGCAGCACCTCCATCGGCATGTCGATCGCGCGCTCGCCACCCTCGCCGTCTTCCAGCACCAGTTCGCGCTGCTCGGTCGTCACGCCCACCACCGCAAAGGGGCAGCGCTCGCGCTCGCACATGGACCCGAAGAGCTCCAGGCTGCCCGGCGCGATCGCCAGCACATAGCGCTCCTGGCTCTCGTTGCACCAGATTTCCTTGGGCGCCAGGCCGCTCTCCTCCAGCGGCACCTTGCGCAGGTCGAAGCGCGCGCCGCGGCCGGCATCGTTGACCAGTTCGGGGAAGGCGTTCGAGATGCCGCCGGCGCCGACGTCGTGGATCGCCAGGATCGGGTTCTTCTCGGCCAGGCCCCAGCAATGGTTGATGACCTCCTGCACGCGGCGCTCGATCTCCGGGTTGCCGCGCTGCACCGAGTCGAAGTCCAGGTCGGCCGTGTTGGTGCCGGCCGCCATCGAGCTGGCGGCGCTGCCGCCCATGCCGATCCTCATGCCCGGGCCACCCAGCTGCACCAGCAGGCTGCCGGCCGGGAACTCGATCTTCTTGGTCAGATCGGCGCGGATCGCGCCGATGCCCCCGGCGATCATGATGGGCTTGTGATAGCCGCGCTGCACGCCGTCCACGGCCTGCTCGAAGACGCGGAAATAGCCGCCCAGATTGGGCCGGCCGAATTCGTTGTTGAAGGCCGCGCCGCCCAGCGGGCCCTCGATCATGATCTGCAAGGCGCCGGCGATGTGCGAGGGCTTGCCGATATGGGCCTGCTCCCAGGGCTCGTCGAGTCCCGGCAGGCGCAGGTTCGAGACCGAGAAGCCGCTCAGGCCGGCCTTGGGCTTGGCGCCGCGGCCGGTGGCGCCCTCGTCGCGGATTTCGCCGCCGGCGCCGGTGGAGGCGCCCGGATGCGGGGAGATCGCGGTCGGATGGTTGTGGGTCTCGACCTTCATCAAGACATGGGCCAGCTCGCTGCGCGCCTCGTACTTGGGCGCGCGGAAGTCCGTCAAGGTCGGACCGGCCTGCATCCAGCGCTCGATCGCATGGCCCTCCATCACCGCGGCATTGTCCGAATAGGCGATCACCGTGTGCTGAGGATGCAGCTTCTCGGTGTTGCGGATCATGCCGAACAGGCTCAGCGGCTGCTCCTCGCCGTCCACCGTGAACTTGGCGTTGAAGATCTTGTGGCGGCAATGCTCGGAGTTCGCCTGCGCGAACATCATCAGCTCGACATCGCTGGGGTTGCGCTGCAGGCCGGTGAAGGCGGTGACCAAGTAATCGATCTCGTCGTCGGACAGCGCCAGGCCGAATTCCTTGTTGGCGCCTTCCAGCGCCGCACGGCCCCGGCCCAGCACGTCCACATGGGCCAGGGGCTGGGCGGTCTTTTCGTCGAACAGATGGGCGGCGTCCTCGCGGGCCAGCAGCACGCTCTCGGTCATGCGGTCGTGCAGCAACTCGGCGCAGGCGAGCAGATCGTCCTTGCCGAGGGTCTTGACGCCTCCCAGCAGACCGGACTTCAAGGTGATGCGGTATTCGGTGACGCGTTCCACCCGGTGGATCTGCTGCAGGCCGCAGTTGTGCGCGATGTCGGTGGCCTTGGAGGCCCAGGGGCTGACGGTGCCCAGGCGCGGCGCAACGACCACCAGGCCGCCGCCCTCGCCGGCATCGCCTGCATAGGCATCGCCATAGTTCAGCAGCGCGGCCAGCTTGGCCTTGTCTTCCTCGCCGAGCGCCACGTCGCTCCAGACCCAGTGCACATGGCGGGCCGTGACGCCGTTGATGCGCTCGTTGACGGCCTGCAGCTTGGGCAGCAGGGCCTGGGCCCGGAAAGCAGAAAGGGCGTTGCCGCCCTCGAAGTGAGTCAGGTGCTTGGTGGAAGCCATGGAGTTCCGCGATGCGCGCCAAGCCGGGGCGGCCTGGCCTTCGGTGAAGTGCGGGATTCTACCGAGCAGCGCGCATCCTCTCCGGGCGTGGGCCCAAGTTTCACCGCCTGGTCAAAATTCCGGCGGGGCGATACTCGAACATATGACGCCACCAAGCACGATCTGGAATCAGCGCTATGCCAGGCAGGAACTGGTGCAGCAGGACGACTGGCTGCAGCCCTGGCACGCGCGGCTGCGGCCGATGTGGACGGCGCTGGACCTGGGCTGCGGCGACGGCTTCGAGACCGCGCGCCTGACGGCCTGGGGCCTGCAGGTCACGGCCACCGACATCGCCGAGCAGGCGCTGGCGCGCTCGCGCAATCGCACGCCCGCGGCGCGGCATCTGCTGGCCGATGCGCGCGCCATGCCGGAGCTGGCGGACGCCGGTTTCGATCTGGCGGTCGCCCATCTGTCGCTGCATTATTTCGACCGGGCGGGAACGCTCGCGGCCTTTGCCGAGCTGGCCCGGGTGCTGAAGCCCGGCGGCCTGCTGCTGGCCTGCGTCAATGCCGACGACGACCTCAACTACGGCGCACCGGCCGATGCCGGCGGCTGGGGTCTGGTCCTGGTGGAGGGCGTGCACAAGCAGTTCTTCAGCGAGGCCAAGCTGCACGAGGCGCTGGGAGCAGGCCTGTTCGAGGTCGAGAGCCTGAACAAGCGCAGCACCCTGCGCTACGGCGCGCCGAAGTCCCTGTGGGAGCTCGCGGCGCGCCGTCTCTGAGAACGCTTTCAAGTCGTTCGCCGGGCCGTTCCCAAGAACGACTTGGCCCCCTCGGGGGGCCGCCCGCGTACCCGCGGGCGAGGGGCTCACTTCTCGGTCTTCATCCGCTCGACGATCGCCTCGGTGCGGTCCAGCAGGGCCGGCACGTCGATGGTCGTCAGCGCACGGCCCTTCAGCACCTGCTTGCCGCCGACCCAGACGTCGGACACATGCTCGCGGCCGGCCACGTAGACCAGCTGCGCCTCGGGGTTGTAGACCGGGCGGCACTCCAGGGCATCCAGCGAGACGGCCACCACATCGGCCAGCTTGCCCGCCTCCAGCGAACCCAGATCGTCGCCGCGGCCCATGGCCTTGGCGGCGCGGATCGTGGCCATCTCCAGCGCGGTGCGCGCGGACACGGTGGTCGGATTCAGGCTCGTGCCCTTGGCCAGCAGGGCCGCGGCGCGGATCTCGCCGAACATGTCCTGGCGGTTGTTCGAGGCAGCGCCGTCGGTGCCGAGGATGGTGTTGACGCCGGCCGCCTCCAGCGCGGTCAGCGGCTGCACGCCCGAGGCCAGCTTCAGATTGGAGTTCGGGTTGTGGACCAGATGCACCTTCTGGCCGGCCAGCATCGCGATCTCGTCCTCGGTCAGATGCACCATGTGCACGGCCATCATCTTCTCGTTCAAGAGGCCCAGCTTGTTCAGGCGCTCCAGCGGCCGCATGCCGTACTGCTTCAGGCTGCCCTCGACCTCGTCCAGGGTCTCGTGGATATGGCAGTGCATCTGCAGCCCATGCTGTTCGGCCAGCTGGCGCAGCTTGACGAAGGTCTCGTCCGACACCGTGTAGGGCGCATGCGGCGCGCTGGTCCAGTCCAGTAGTTTCTCGCCCCTGAACTGCTCGAAGGCGGCCAGACCCTTGGCGATGTAGTCGTCCGGGCCGGAGGCATAGCCGGTCGGGAAGTCGATCACATTGATCGAGACGCCGGCGCGGATGCCCGAATCGACGGCGGCGCGCGCCATCGCGGTCGGGAAGAAGTACATGTCGTTCAGGTAGGTCACGCCGCCGCGCAGCGCCTCGGCGGCCGACAGCAGCGAGCCCTGGTAGGTCCAGTCCTCATCCACCCACTTCTTCTCCAGCGGCCAGATATGGTTGTTCAGCCAGTCCATCAGCGGCACGTCGTCGGCCACGCCGCGCAGCAGCGACATCGCCGAATGGGTATGGCCGTTGATCAGGCCGGGGATCAGCACATGCCGGCCCAGCTCGATGCGCGCGGCGTTCGGATACTTGGCCTCGGCATCGGCCCAGGGCAGCACCGCGGCGATGCGCTCGCCCTCGATCACGACGGCATGCCGGGTCAGCACCTCGCTGCCCGGCGCCATGGTCAGCACCCATTGGGCCTTCAGAAGGGTGGTCGAAGTCGTCGTCATGCTTGATCCTTGGTATTGAATGCCTGGGCAAAGAGTTCTAGCACACCGGCCTCGTCGACCTCGATGCAGGCCTGCTGCGGCGGGCAGGCGCTCCAGGGCGTCTGAGCGCCGGTGGGTTTGGAACAGTCCTGGATGGTCTGGCCGCGCGCGATGCCCTCGGTGACGACGCGCACCGGGCCGGCGCGCAGCGTGAACAGCGAGGGGTCGATCACATAGGCAATGGCGCTGGTGTCATGCGAATAGATGCCGCCGATGCCGTCGCGCTCGTGATAGAAGTCCTGGTAGTGGCGCGTGGCCTGCCAGAGGAAGTCGCCGACGCAGGATCCCTGACCTTGGCCCTTGCCCCGCAGCGCGGCGAGGAAGTCTTCGGTCATCACCACCTCCTGGGTCACGTCCAGGCCGACCAGCACCACCGGCCAGTCGGCGGTGAACACGAGGTCCGCGGCCTCGGGATCGTTGATGATGTTGGCCTCGGCCACCGGCGTGACGTTGCCGCCATGGCCATAGGTGCCGAAGGCGCCGCCCATCACGACCACCTGCTTCACCTTCTTCGTGATCGAGGGATCGTGGCGCAGCGCCAGGGCCAGATTGGTCATCGGGCCGACCGCCAGCAGCACGATCTCGCCGGGCCGCTCGTTGACCATCTCGCAGATCAGTTCGTGCGCCGCGCGGGGGTCGGGTCTTGCCGTGCTGGCGGGCAACTGGTCGAACATGCCGCCCAGGCCGTCGTCGCCATGGACATGGGCCGGGAATTCCTTGTCGGCCGGCGCATGCAGCGCGGCGGCCGCGCCGGGCGCGACCGGGATGTCCAGGCCATAGAGATGCGCCAGCGCGAGCGCATTGCGCGTCGTGGTTTCAACCGAGGCATTGCCGAAGATCGTGGTGATCGCGCGCAGCTCGATGGACGGATGGCGAGCCAGCAGGTACAGGGCCATCGCATCGTCGATGCCCGGGTCGGTGTCGAAGATGACGGGGATGCTCTTCTTCATCGCGCTGCCTCCGCACCCTGCTCCGCGCCCAGCTCCGACCGGTAGGGCATCGCCGATTGCACCCCGCTGCGGCTGACCGCAATCGCCGCCGCCGCCTGCCCCAGCCGCACCGCGTCGGCTGCGGCCATGCCCTCGGCCAGACCGGTGGCCAGGCCGCCGACGAAGGTGTCGCCGGCGCCCACCGTGTCCACGGCATTGACCGCCCGGGCCGGCAGGTGCTCGATGCCCGCGGCGGTGCACAGCAGCACGCCCTGGGCGCCCAGGGTCACGACGACCTGGCGCGGGCCGCGCTGCAGCAGCGCCTTGGCCGCTTGGATCGCCTCCTCGACCCCGCCGGCCGGCAAACCAGCGAGTTGCGCGGCCTCGGTCTCGTTGACGACCAGCCAGTCGCTCAGGGGCAGCAGGGCGCCGCCCGTCGGCAGCGCCGGTGCGGCATTCAGGATGGTGGCGACACCGGCCGCGCGGGCCAGCTCGAAGGCCTTCTCGATGGCCGGCACCGGCACTTCCAGCTGGGCCACGACCACCCGGGCCGAGCGCAGCAGCGCGGCGCCGGCCTGCACGTCGGCCGCGCTCAGCTGGGCATTGCTGCCCGGCACGTAGACGATGGAGTTCTCGCCGCCCTCGCTGGCGACCATGATGACCGCGATGCCCGGCAGCGCCTGCGCATCGGTCGCCACGCCCGTGGTGGCGATGCCCTCCTCGGCCAGCGCGGCCAGCAGCTCCGGGCCATGCGCGCGCGTGCCGACGCGCGACACGAAGGCCACGCGGGCGCCCAGGCGCGCGGCCGCCACCGCCTGGTTGGCGCCCTTGCCGCCCGGGGCCATCACGAAGGCCTCGCCCATCAGGGTCTCGCCGGGCGCCGGCAGGCGCCGCGAGTGGGACACCATGTCCATATTGATGCTGCCGACCACCACCACCTGGGCGGCGGATGCTGCGGCAGCGCGCGGATCCGTCATCGGGTTCTCTCCCTGTTTCTTGCTCATGTTCTTGTCGTGGTTCAGCGGCCGGGAGCGGCCGTGCTTTCGCGCACCACCAGGCGCGGCGTCAGCTGCACGTCTTTCAGCGGCGCGCCGGGATTGTCGATGCGGTCGATCAGCACGCGGGCCGCCTCGCGGCCCAGTTCCTTGATCGAGCAACCCACCGTGGTCAGCGCCGGATAGACGAAACCGCTCAGCTCGACGTCGTCGAAACCCACCACCGAGAACTGCTGCGGCACGCGCAGACCCAGTTCGGCCGCGGCGCGCAGCGCACCCAGCGCCATCATGTCGTTGCTGGCAAACACCGCGGTGAGGTCGGGGCAGGCGCGCAGCAGTTGGCGCGTCGCGTCATGGCCGCCGGCGCTGCTGAAGTCGCTCTCCGCCAGCAGGGCTTCGTCGGGCTGCTGGCCGAATTCCAGCAGGGCGCGGCGCCAGCCCTCGACGCGGGCGCCGGCAACCTCGAACTCGCCGGGGCCGCTGATGCAGGCGATGCGGCGATGGCCGAGGTCAAGCAGATGCCGCACCGCCTTGTAGGCGCCGTCCTGGTTGTTGACGCCGACCCGGTCGGAGCGGGCGCCGGGCACCGCCCGGTCGACCGTCACCGCGGGCACGGTGGACTGCCTGAAGATGCGCGCCAGCGTCTCGGCATCACCGGCCGAGCACAGCAGCAGGCCATCGGCGCGCTTCTCCAGCAGGGTGCGCATGTATTGCTGCTGGCGTTTCGGGTCGTTGTCGGAATTGCACAGGAACACCGAGTAACCGGCCTGACGGCAGCATTCCTCCACGCCCACCACCAGTTCGGCAAAGTAGGGGTTGTTCACGGTGGGCACCAGCACGCCGACGATCTTGGTCTCGCTCTTGCGCAGCGAGCGGGCCACCGCGCTGGGCAGGTAACCGATCTCATCGACCGCGGCCAGCACGCGCCGGCGCGCATCGGCGCTGACCGGGCGGGTGTCGTTCAGAACATGGGAAACGGTGGTGAAAGACACCCCCGCCAGGGCCGCAACATCTTTGATCGTGCTCACAGAGGACTCGGGCTGGTTCGTTCCGGTTCGCGACAGGGCTGCCAAGGCGCAAGACCTGCCGGAATTCGCAATGGCAAACGTTTGCCATCAAGAAGCATAGCCGAAATCCCCGCAAACACCAGGTGCCGGACGGCGGATTTGCGCAAATAGCAGCTACGTGAAAGCCCTGATCCGCCGCGGCAAGCCCTCTCGGTGGCGGCGACGCGGCCAAAACAAAGCCCCGCGAGCCGGGAGGCTGGCGGGGCTGGCATTGCCATGGCGGCCGCAGCGGGCCGCCGGCAATGCGCGGGATCAGCGCTGGCCGATCGGCTTGACGTCGCGGGCGGTCGCGCCGACGAAGAGCTGGCGCGGACGGCCGATCTTGTATTCGGGATCGCCGATCATCTCGTTCAGCTGGGCGATCCAGCCGACCGTGCGGGCCAGCGCGAAGATCGCGGTGAACAGCGGCACCGGAATGCCGATGGCGCGCTGCACGATGCCGGAGTAGAAGTCCACGTTCGGGTAGAGCTTGCGGGCGACGAAGTATTCGTCTTCCAGCGCGATCTTCTCGAGCTCCATGGCCAGCTTGAACAGCGGGTCGTTGTGCAGGCCCAGTTCGTTCAGCACCTCGTGGCAGGTCTCGCGCATCAGCTTGGCGCGCGGATCGTAGTTCTTGTAGACCCGGTGGCCGAAGCCCATCAGCTTGACGCTGCTGTTCTTGTCCTTGACCTGCTTGATGAATTCGCCGATCTTGGCCACGCCGCCCTGCTTCTGGATGTCGCCCAGCATGTTCAGCGCCGCCTCGTTGGCACCGCCGTGCGCCGGACCCCACAGGCAGGCCACGCCGGCGGCGATGGCCGCGAAGGGGTTGGTGCCCGACGAGCCGCACAGGCGCACGGTCGAGGTGCTGGCGTTCTGCTCGTGGTCGGCGTGCAAGGTGAAGATGCGGTCCATCGCACGCACCAGCACGTCGTTGGGCTTGTAGTCCTCGCAGGGCGTGGCGAACATCATGCGCATGAAGTTGCCGGCGTACGAGAGATCGTTCTTCGGATAGATATAGGGTTGGCCGATGGTGTACTTGTAGGCCATCGCCACCATCGTCGGCATCTTGGCGATCAGGCGGATCGCCGCGATCTCGCGATGCTCGGGGTTATTGATGTCGGTGCTGTCGTGATAGAAGGACGACATCGCGCCGACCAGGCCGGTCATCACGGCCATCGGGTGGGCGTCGCGACGGAAGCCGCGCAGGAAGAACTGCATCTGCTCGTTGACCATGGTGTGGTGCATCACACGGTCCTCGAAGCTGGCCTTCTGCGCTTCGTTCGGCAGCTCCCCGTACAGCAGCAGGTAGCAGGTTTCAAGGTAGTCGCAGTTGACGGCCAACTGCTCGATCGGGTAGCCCCGGTACAGCAACTCGCCCTTGTCGCCATCGATATAGGTGATGGTCGAGTTGCAGGAGGCGGTCGACAGGAAGCCCGGGTCATAGGTGAACTTGCCCGTCTGCGCGTACAGCTTGCGGATGTCGATCACATCCGGGCCGACCGTGCCCTTGTAAATGGGCAGGTCCATTTGCGGGCTGCCATCGGAGAACGACAGGGTGGCTTTGACGTCAGAGGGTGTCATGGGCTCTTCCTTATGACTTCTTGGGATATGTCTTTAAGCGGTGGTGGCTCTGAGCAGGCCCAGAACCTCTTGCACATCGGCTCGGATCAGTTCACCAACGGGCTCCTTGCGGCGCAGCAGCAGATCCATCAGATCGTTGTCCGACAGGTCCATCAGCTGGCGCAGGCCCTCGGCCTGGAACTCGGTCAGACTGCTCTCGTGCTTCTTGAAGAAGCGCTCGATGAAGAGATCATTCTCCAGCAGGCCGCGGCGGCAGCGCCACTTCAATTTGGAAAGAGAGCGTTCATCGACGAGGGTATTGACAGCAGTCATGTCCGGGTCCTCAAGCGGGCTGGATCAGACGGCGCGACGCACCATCAGTTCCTTGATCTTGCCGATGGCCTTGGTCGGGTTCAGCCCCTTGGGACAGACGTCGACGCAGTTCATGATGGAATGGCAACGGAACAGGCGGTAGGGGTCTTCCAGATTGTCCAGGCGCTCGGCGGTGGCCTCGTCGCGGCTGTCGGCGATGAAGCGGTAGGCCTGCAGCAGGCCGGCGGGGCCGACGAACTTGTCGGGGTTCCACCAGAAGCTGGGGCAACTGGTCGAACAGCTGGCGCACAGGATGCACTCGTACAGGCCGTCCAGCTCCTCGCGCTCCACCGGCGACTGCAGACGCTCCTTCTCGGGCGGCGGGTTGTCGTTGACCAGGTAGGGCCTGATCGAGTTGTACTGCTTGAAGAACTGCGTCATGTCGACGATCAGGTCGCGCACGACGGGCAGACCCGGCAGCGGCTTCAGCACGATGGTGCCCGGCAAGGTGAGCATATTGGTCAGGCAAGCCAGACCGTTCTTGCCGTTGATGTTCATCGCGTCCGAGCCGCAGACACCTTCGCGGCAGCTGCGGCGGAAGCTCAAGGTGGGATCGACGGCCTTGAGCTTGACTAGGGCGTCCAGCAGCATGCGCTCGTGCCCGTCCAGCTCGACCTCGATGGTCTGCATATAGGGCTTGGCATCCTTGTCCGGGTCATAGCGGTAGATCTGGAAAGTGCGCTTCATATCGTTCTCAATCCTTGCTGCTTAGAAGGTACGGACCTTCGGGGGCACCGACTCGACGGTCAGGGGCTGCAGGTTCACCGGCTTGTAGTCCAGGCGGTTGCCTTCGGAGTACCACAGCGTGTGCTTCATCCAGTTCGCGTCGTCGCGGTTCGGATAATCGTTGTGCGCATGGGCGCCGCGCGATTCCGGGCGGGCCGCGGCCGAGGTCATCGTGGCCTTGGCGGCCTCGATCAGGTTCTCGACCTCCAGCGCCTCGACGCGGGCGGTGTTGAAGACCTTGGACTTGTCCTTCAGGCCGATGGAGCCGACGCGAGCCGACACTTCCATGATCTTGCTGACACCCTCGTCCATGCTGGCCTGGGTGCGGAACACGCCGGCATGCTTTTGCATGGTGGCGCGGATGTCGTTGGCCACGTCCTGGGCGTACTCGCCGTCGGTTGCCGAGTCCAGGCGCGCCAGGCGGGCCAGGGTCTTGTCGGCCGCGTCCTTGGGCAGGGGCTTGTGCGACTTGGTCTTCAGATTGAAGTCGACGATGTGGTTGCCGGCCGCACGGCCGAACACCACCAGATCCAGCAGCGAGTTGGTGCCCAGGCGGTTGGCGCCGTGCACGCTGACGCAGGAGCATTCGCCGACGGCATAGAGGCCGTTGACGATGTCGTTGTGGCGTCCGTTCTTCGGGATCACGACCTGACCATGGACATTGGTCGGGATGCCGCCCATCTGGTAATGGATCGTCGGCACCACGGGAATAGGCTCCTTGGTGATGTCGACGTTGGCGAAGTTATGGCCGATCTCCAGCACCGAGGGCAGGCGCTTGGCGATGGTCTCGGCGCCCAGGTGGGTCATGTCCAGCAGCACATAGTCCTTGTTGGGACCGCAGCCGCGACCTTCCTTGATCTCCTGGTCCATCGAGCGCGACACGAAGTCGCGCGGCGCCAGATCCTTCAAGGTGGGCGCATAGCGCTCCATGAAGCGCTCGCCGTTGGCGTTACGCAGGATCGCGCCCTCGCCGCGGCAGCCTTCGGTCAGCAGCACGCCGGCGCCGGCCACGCCGGTCGGGTGGAACTGCCAGAACTCCATGTCTTCCAGCGGGATGCCGGCGCGCGCCGCCATGCCCAGGCCGTCGCCGGTGTTGATGAAGGCATTGGTGGAGGCCGCGAAGATGCGCCCCGCGCCGCCGGTGGCCAGCAGCACGGTCTTGGCCTCGAGGATATGGACCTCGCCAGTTTCCATTTCCAGCGCGGTCACGCCGACGGCGTCGCCTTCTTCATCACGGATGATGTCCAGCGCCATCCATTCCACGAAGAACTGCGTGCGCGCCTTGACGTTCTGCTGGTAGAGCGTGTGCAAGAGCGCGTGGCCGGTGCGGTCGGCCGCAGCGCAGGCGCGCTGCACCGGCTTCTCGCCGTAGTTGGCCGTGTGGCCGCCGAAGGGGCGCTGGTAGATCGTGCCGTCGGCATTGCGGTCGAAGGGCATGCCGAAATGCTCAAGCTCGTAGACGACCTTGGGCGCTTCGCGGCACATGAACTCGATCGCGTCCTGGTCACCCAGCCAGTCCGAACCCTTGACGGTGTCGAAGAAGTGGTAATGCCAGTTGTCTTCCGACATATTGCCCAGCGAGGCACCGATGCCGCCCTGGGCGGCCACGGTATGCGAGCGGGTCGGGAAGACCTTGGACAGCACAGCCACGTTCAGGCCGGCCAGCGAGAGTTGCAGCGAGGCGCGCATGCCGGAACCACCGGCACCCACGATCACCACATCGAACTTGCGCTTTGCGAGCGTCGATCCAATTTGCATTTTCAAATTCTCCACAGCACCTGGATCGCCCAGCCGGCGCAACCCACCAACCACACCAGCGTGAACACCTGCAGCGCCAGGCGGATGCCCACCGGCTGCACATAGTCCATCCAGATATCGCGCATGCCCACCCACGCGTGGTAGGCCAGCGAGATGATCACCACGAAGGTCAGCACCTTCATCCATTGCGACGCGAAGATCGCCGCCCAGTGGTCATAGCCCAGCGGGCCGGGCATCAGGAACTGCACCAGCAGCACGACGGTGAACAGGGCCATCAGCACGGCCGTGATGCGCTGGGCCAACCAGTCGCGCAGGCCGTAGTGCGCGCCGACAACCAGGCGCTTGGAGCCGAAGGTACTCATTTGGGTAGACCTCTCGTTGTTTGATTTATCAGTAGACGCCGAACAGCTTGGCGGCGGTCAGGGCCGTCAGCAGCAGGCTCAGGGCCAGCGTGAACACGGCGGACGACTTGCCCTGCTGCTTGCTGACGCTATGCGTCACGTCCATCCACAGATGGCGCACGCCGGCGATGAAGTGATGGAAATAGGACCAGGCCAGCGCCAGCACCACCAGCTTCACGAACCAGGCCGGCACGAAGCCGATGCCGGCGACGAAGGCGTTGGTGAAGCTCTCGTAGGAGATCTCCGAAGTCAGGCTGTTGTCGAACATCCAGAGGATGAAGGGCAGCAGCAGGAACATCAGAATACCGCTGACCCGGTGCAGGATGGAGACGAAGCCGGCGGCCGGAAGGCGGTAGGTTCGGACATCGGTGAAGAGGTTGATGTTCCGATAGACCGGTCGATTTTTGGTAGCGCTTTGGGTGGCGTTTGTCATGTCCGACCTTATGTAATCAACGTGAAACCGAAGGATTTTATTGCAATGCAACAGGCACTCTACGCTTGACGTGCGGCTTGCACACATTGCGAGACAGGCGCAAGGATTAGTTCAGCTCATTGCGATAGAAATGGGAAGCGGTGTTATAGAGGCCGCGCCGCAGCTCGACCGGCTTGTCGCCATAGGTGAAAGACAGCCGCTCGACGCTCAGCAGCGGCGTACCGACAGCCACTTTCAGCAGCGCGGCGCTCTCCTCATCGGCCACCACGGCACGGATTTTTTCCTGGGCCCGGATCATGTGTACGCCGAACTCGGCCTCGAACAAGCCATAGAACGGACCACGATGCTGTTCCAGGCGCTCGGCCGTCAATCCCTTGAACAGCGCACCGGGCAACCAGATGTCGTCCAGCACCACCGGAGCCCCCTTGCTGTGCAACAGGCGGCGCACCTCGACCATGGCGTCGCCGGCGCGCATCTGCAGTTGCCGGGCGATCCAGGCCGGCGCGCGCTGGCGCTTGCAGTCCAGCAATTGCCGCCCCAGCGACTCCGTGCCCTCGTCGGGCATCAGGCGCAGGAAACGGTACTGGATCTTCTGTTCGGCATGCGTCGCGACAAAAGTGCCCTTGCCCTGGCGGCGCACCAGCACGCTCTCGGCGGCCAGCTCATCGATCGCCTTGCGCACCGTGCCCTGGCTCACGCCGAAGCGCGCCGCCAGTTCCAGTTCGCTGGGAATGGCCTCGCCCGCCCGCCACTCGCCGCCCTGCAGGCCGGCGATGATCAGACCCTTGATCTGGCGATACAGCGGGCTGAAGGACGGTCCGCCATCCGCACGCGGCAGTTCGGGGGCAGACAGGGGGACGGTCGACATGACCCGGATTGCAACACAGCCCGGCCCCGCTCGTCCATCAAAGTTGACTAACGTCTTCTATAAGACATAAGAGAAAAGAAAAATTTGCCGAGCAGGCGCATAATCGCGCGTCGCAGCCCTGCTCCGCAACGGGACACCTCGGGAAAGCCCTGGGACTGCCCTACACTCGCAGACGCACCCGCCGGCCCGGCACTGCAAGCAGTGCCCCGCCGCGGCGGGCTCGAACCGAATCCGAATTTCTCACTTCCTCTCGGAGCTTCCACATGAGCGCAAAGAAACCCGTTCGCGTTGCCGTCACCGGCGCCGCTGGTCAGATCGGCTATGCCCTGCTGTTCCGCATCGCCTCCGGCGAGATGCTGGGCAAGGACCAGCCCGTGATCCTGCAACTGCTGGAGATCCCCGACGAGAAGGCCCAGAACGCGCTGAAGGGCGTGATCATGGAGCTGGAAGACTGCGCCTTCCCGCTGCTGGTCGGCATCGAGGCCCACAGCGACCCGATGAACGCCTTCAAGGACACCGACTACGCCCTGCTGGTCGGCTCGCGTCCGCGCGGCCCCGGCATGGAGCGCTCGGAGCTGCTGGCCATCAACGGCGCCATCTTCACCGCCCAGGGCAAGGCCCTGAACGCCGTCGCCTCGCGCAATGTCAAGGTGCTGGTGGTGGGCAATCCCGCCAACACCAACGCCTACATCGCGATGAAATCGGCCCCGGACCTGCCGGCCAAGAACTTCACCGCCATGCTGCGCCTGGACCACAACCGCGCCGCCTCGCAGATCGCCGCCAAGACCGGCAAGGCCGTGGCCGACATCGAGAAGCTGGCCGTGTGGGGCAACCACTCGCCCACGATGTACGCCGACTACCGTTTCGCCACCATCGGCGGCCAGTCGGTCAAGGCCATGATCAATGACGAAGAGTGGAACCGCAACACCTTCCTGCCGACGGTGGGCAAGCGCGGCGCCGCCATCATCGCCGCCCGCGGCCTGTCCTCGGCCGCCTCGGCCGCCAATGCCGCCATCGACCATATGCGCGACTGGGCCCTGGGCACCCAGGGCAAGTGGGTCACGATGGGCATTCCGTCCAAGGGCGAATACGGCATTCCCGCCGAGGTGATGTTCGGCTACCCCGTCACCTGCGAAGGCGGCGAGTACAAGATCGTCGAAGGCCTGGAGATCGATGCCTTCTCGCAGGAATGCATCAACAAGACGCTGAACGAACTGCTGGAAGAGCAGAACGGCGTCAAGCACCTGCTGTAACACCTGTCGCGCGCTCGTTTGAGCGACACTGCAAGGGTCAGCATTGCTGGCCCTTTTTCTTGCCCTGGAAGTCCATGAGCAACGCGTTGCACCCCAAGCTGGCCCTGTTCGAAGAGGGCGACGTCGCCACGATCCTGCCCGTGGTGGATCACTACTGCGGCGTCGAGGCGCGCATGCGCAAGAGCATGGAGCTGCAGGCCGAGATGGGTCCGGTGTTCGACATCACGCTGGACTGCGAGGACGGCGCCCCGATCGGCGGCGAGGCCGAGCATGTGGCCCTGCTCAACGAATTGCTGAACAGCCCCGACAACCGCTTCGGCCGCATCGGCGCCCGCGTGCATCCGCTCGGCCATGCCGCCTTCGAGGCCGATGTCGATGGCCTGCTGGCCGGGTCCGGCGAAAAGCTGGCCTATCTGATGCTACCCAAGCCGCAGAGCGCGGCCGAGGTCGAGCAAGCCGTCGCCTTCATCGACGCCAGCCTGCAGCGCCACGGCATCGGCAAGCCCCTGCCGATCCACACCCTGGTCGAGACCCATGGAGCGCTGCATGAGGTCTGGCAGATCGCCGCCCAGCCGCGCATCGAGTCGATCTCCTTCGGCCTGATGGACTTCGTCTCGGCCCACCGCGGCGCCATCCCGCGCGCCGGCATGAGCCTGCAGGGCCAGTTCACCCATCCGCTGGTGGTGCGCGCCAAGCTGGAGATCGCCGCCGCCGCCCATGCCTACGGCAAGACGCCCTCGCACTGCGTGGTCACCGAGTTCAAGCACAAGAGCGCGATCGAGAGCGCCGCCACGCGCGCGGCGCGCGAGTTCGGCTACACGCGCATGTGGAGCATCCACCCGAGCCAGATCCAGCCCATCATCGACGCCTTCGCGCCCAGCGCCGCCGAGATCGACGAGGCCATCGACATCATCCACGCCGCCCAGGCCGCCCAATGGGCGCCGATCCAGCACCGCGACACCCTGCACGACCGCGCCAGCTACCGCTATTTCTGGCAGCTGCTGGAGCGCGCCTACCGCACCGGCCAGCCGCTGCCGGTGGAGATCGAGCAAGCCTATTTCGCGAGCCCCGACCTCGGGTAAAGCAGGGGCGGCAGACGGCCGCGCGGCCGTGACAATCCGTCACCCGATCTTTGCCAGCCTCCCGTCGGCCGGCGCTACATTGCAGCGCGCCCATCCGCGCGCCTCAGTCATAAGCTCCTCATGAAATTCGCCCCCCTTCCGAACGTTCTGACCCTTCTGATCAGCGCCGCCCTCGCCACCAGCGCGCTGGCCCAGCAGCCGACCAAGCCGGCCACCGCCAAACCCGCCGCCGGCAAGCCGCCGCGCGGCCGCGCGCCGGCCAAGCCCGTGCCGCCGTCTCCGCCGCCGCTGCCCGATGCCTCGGAGGAGCAACTGACGGCCGCCGGACGCGCCCATCTGGGCCCGTACGAGTGCGAGTTCAAGCAGAGCATCACGATCGAGCCGCACGCCGCCAAGGCCGGCTACATCGACGTGAACTGGCAGAAGTTCAGGTTCACGATGAAGCCGGTGCTGTCCAGCACCGGCGCGCTGCGCCTGGAAGACGTGGCGGGCCGCACGCTGATGATCCAGATCGGCAACAAGTCGATGCTGATGGACACCCATATCGGCCAGCGCCTGGTGGATGAATGCATCCACCCGGCGCAGCGGGCCGCGATCGAGGCGGCCAAGGCCGCGCGCGCCGCCGAGGAGGCCGCCGGCATCGCCCCGGCCGCCGGCCTGGGCATCGAACCCAAGTCGGCCGCCGCCACCGCGGCGGTCGTGGCGGCCAAGCAGGCCGCCGCTGCCGCCGCGCAGGCGGCATCCGCCGCGCTAGCAGCAGCGGCCGCGGTGGCCGATACCGCAC